>CAYSGF010000087.1:0-4279 GCA_964430275.1 uncultured Gemmatimonadaceae bacterium | reverse complement strand
TGACCGGCCCGCCGCGCAGCGTGCTCAGGCTGCCGCGCTGCATGGGCAGTGCATGTATTCCAGCAGTCATACCGTCATCCTCGGGAGTGCGGCACCGTCGCCGCGCGTAGCAGGCGGTCGGCGCGGAACGGCGCGAGATCGAAGCGGGTGCGGCCGGTGAGCGCCAACTCCGCCAGCAGCTCGCCCGTCGCACTCGCGAACTTGAAGCCGTGTCCCGAGCATGCGCTCGCGAACACGACCTGTTCGTGCACCGGATGCCGGTCGATCACGAAGTGATGGTCCGGCGAATTCGTGTACATGCAGACGCAGCCGTCGAGCAGCCGCCCGTTCGCGTCCGGTGCGACGCGGGCGAGCAGCGCGCGCGCGGCACTCTCGTCCGCCGACGTCGTCACCCGCTCGAGCGTCTCCGGATCGCACGCGGGTCCGCCGTGATGGATGCCCGCCTTCAGCCCGTCGCCGAGGTCCGGGAACGTCGCGAAGATCCGGTCGGGCGCGTATTCCCAGAGTGCAATCGGCGAATGCGCTGCGTCGTAGCGCGCCCGCTCGCGGCGCGGCTCGAACCAGAGCAGCACCTGCCGCTCGGTCTGCAGCCCCGCCGCCAGCTCCGGCACCAGCCGGGGCAGCCACGCGCCCGCCGCAATGATCAGCCGGTCCGCACTGTAGCGGCCGCGCTCCGTCTCGACGACGACGCCCGCACCGTCCGCCCGCCATGCCCGCACCGGCTCGCCCGCGCGCAGCACCGCGCCTCGCTCGCGCGCACCCGCGTGAAACGACTCGATGCACGCTTCCGGCACAAGCAGCCCGCCGCGCTCCTCGATCAGCGCGACCCAGCCGGGCTCGAGCTGATACCCCGGATGGCGCGATTCGAATGCCGGCGCCTCGAGCAGCTCGTGCGCGATGCCGTGCGCGCGCGCGCTCGCCAGGGCGCCGCTCACGAGAACACCTTCGGGCGGACCGATCATGGCACCGCCGGTCGTGACCAGGATCCGCCGCCCCGACTCCCGCTCCAGCTCGTGCCAGAGCTCGTATGCACGCCGGATCAGGGGCACGTACAGCGGGTGCTCGAAGTACGCCTCCCGGATGATGCGCGTGCGGCCGAACGACGCGCCAAGCGCGTGCGGCGGCGCCCAGCGGTCGAAACCCAGCACGCGTGCACCCCGACGTGCGCACTGCCAGGCCGCTGCGCCACCCGCCGCGCCCAGCCCGATCACGATCACGTCCGCGTCGCCGCTCATGCGTGCGATGCGCCGGAATCGCTGCGGCGCCGGCTCATCCGGCAGACGCCCCACGCACTGGCGTCACGCCGCCTACCCGAGGCACCCCGCTTGCGCAATCGCAGCCAGCCGTGCTGTTCCCGATTTCCGAGGAGAACCTTCATGAAGACGCTTCGATCACTTTCCATGGTCATCGCCATGGCCGCCGGAACCACCCTCGCCGGCTGCGATGCCGACGAGATCCTTGGCCCCGACCGCGAAGAAGTTGCTGGAACCTACACTGCAACGCAGTTCAGCATAACCACCGGCAGCGGAAGCGAGGACCTGCTCGACCTCGGCGGCAGCGTCACACTGACCCTGGACGCCGACGGCACCTCCACCGGCACCTTCGCCTCGCCCGCCATCGGCGGCGACCCGGCCTTCGTCGCCGACCTCGAGGGCACGTGGGACATCACGATCGGCGGCTTCATCCAGCTCGAGCACGACGACGACACGGTGCTGAGAGACGTCCTCTTCGAGTACGACAACGGCGAGCTCGTCGCCAGCGAGGTGTTCACGAGCGGCGTCGTCGACATCGTGCTCCGCCGCAACGCACCCTGACACGGCGGCGTCCAGAAACCGCCGCACGAGCGTCCCGATTCCGGTACCAGGCGCCTCACCGGAGGCGGAACGCCGCGCGTAACCCCATGAGTGTCAAGGGCTTACGATAAGGAGCGGGCTGGTACGGTCCTTCCCTGATACACGCCGCAGTACAGGATGAGTGGGGTGGCTCGGCGAAGCCACCCTCACCGCCAGCGCTCGCGCTAGCGCTCGTCCTGTGAAGCGAGCCAGTGCTCGTCCTCCGAAAACGGGAAGAATCACCGCGATGGATACGCTAACCGCCGATCTGCGCTACGCACTCCGCAAGCTTGCCCGCGCGCCGGGCTTCACGCTGGTCGCGCTGCTGACGCTGGCGCTCGGGATCGGTGCGAACAGCGCGATCTTCAGCGTCGTGTACGGCGTGCTGTTCCGGCCGCTGCCGTTCCCCGAGTCGGAGCAGCTGGTGCGGGTGAACAGCATCGTCAACGGCAACACGATCAATGCCTTCTCGGCGCCCAACTACATGGACCTCGCCGAGCAGAACGACGTTTTCACCGGTGTCGCGGGGGTCACCACTGGTGAGCTCACGCTCACGGATGTCGGCGCGCCGATTGACCTGCAGGCCAGTGTGGTGAGTGCCAACTTCTTCGACGTGATGGGCGTACATCCGCAGATCGGTCGCGGCTTCACGCCCGCGGAGAACGAGCCGGGCAATCGTCGCGTGGTCGTGCTGTCGAATGGCGTGTGGCAGCAGCAGTTCGGCGGTGATCCCTCGATCATCGGGCAGACGGTTGCGCTCGGTCGCGAGCCATTCGTCGTGATCGGTGTGATGCCGGCGGGCTTCACGTACCCGGGCGATGTCGACGTCTGGGTGCCGCTCGAGTACGGTCCATTCTTCCGGAGCGAGGACACGCGCTTCGGCTTCTTCCTCAGCATCGTCGCGCGCATGCGTGATGGCGTGACGCCCGAGCAGGCCGAGGCCGCGGTCGCGACGATCGGCCAGCGGATCGACAATGAGCACGAGCCGGAGGGGTTGGAGATCGCCTTCGGCATGGAGACGCTGTCGTTGCGGGACGCGACGATCGGCGAGGTGCGCACACCACTGCTCGTGCTGCTCGGCGCTGTTGGCTTCGTGCTGCTGATCGCGTGCGCGAACGTCGCGAACCTCCTGCTCGCGCGCGCATCCATCCGGGAGAGCGAGATGGCCGTTCGCACGGCACTCGGCGCAGGCCGCGGCCGCATCATCCGCCAGCTCGTGACGGAGAGCGTCGTGCTCGGCCTGCTCGGCGGTCTGATCGGTCTCGTGCTCGCGCTCTGGGGCAGTGCTGCGCTCGTACGCATGCAGCCCGGCGACCTGCCGCGCATCACCGAGGTGCGCGTCGACGGTGCCGTGATCGCATTCACCTTCGGGATCGCCATCGTGTCCGGCCTGCTGTTCGGCCTGCTGCCCGCACTGCAGACCGCGCGCATTGCGCCCTACAGTGCGCTGCGGGAAAGCGGCCGCGGCCAGCTCGGCACGCGGCGCAGCCAGCGGCTGCGCGCTGCCCTCGTGGTCGGCGAGATCGCGCTCGCCGTGCTGCTCCTCGCCGGCGCGGGCCTGCTCATCCGCAGCTTCGCGACACTCATGGACGTCGATCCCGGGTTCCGCAGTGACAACGTCGCGACGTTCCGCGTCGGGCTGCCGCACGAGCCCTACCCGGACGATGAGCGGCGCAGCGCGTTCTTCGAGCAGTACCTGGAGCAGCTGCGCACGCTGCCCGGCGTCGAGAGCGTTGGTGCGATCACCGCACTGCCGCTGACCTCGAGAACCATGCGCATCGGCTTCGAGATCGTGGGCCGGGGCGAGCGCCTGGAGGAGCAGGTCCTGGACGTGCGCGTGATCACGCCCGACTACCTGGCGACGCTCGGTATCCCCGTGCGGCGCGGCCGCGGTTTCGAGGCCACCGACCGCAGCGGCGCACAGCCGGTCGCACTGATCAACGAGGCCGCTGCTCGACGCTTCTTCCAGGGCGACGAAGCAGTCGGCCGCACCATCGAGCTCGGCTGGGGCCGCGACAATGCCGACGGCGTGAGCGGGACGATCGTTGGCATCGTCGGTGACGTGAAGCTGCAGGAGCTGGGCGAGGAGCCTGTGCCGACGGTGTACCTGGCGCATGCGCAGGTCGCGGAGCCGTCGATGTACGTGGTCGTGCGCACGCAGCGTGAGCCGCTCGCTCTGACAAGCCGCCTGCGCGATGAGCTGCACACCATGGACGCGAACCTGCCGTTCGCCGAAGTGCGCACGCTCGAGGGCGTGCTCGCGGCGTCCGTCGCGCAGCCGCGCTTCTACATGCTGCTGCTCCTGCTCTTCGCGGCCGTCGCACTCGTCCTCGCCGCCATCGGCATCTTCGGCGTGATGTCCTTCGTGGTCGCGCAGCGCCGTCAGGAGATCGGCATCCGCATGGCACTCGGCGCACCGCAGACGAACGTGCTGCGGCTCGTCGTCG
>CAYSGF010000086.1:0-16110 GCA_964430275.1 uncultured Gemmatimonadaceae bacterium | reverse complement strand
GTGCTGTGCGACCATCGCGACGACGCGGTCGTCGCGCTCGACCTGACCCTGCGGCAGCAGGCCGAGGTGCGCGACCTTCGAGGACGTGAAGAGCATGGCGGAGGCGTTCGGGCATGCGGCGACGCACGCGCCGCAGCCGATGCACTCAGCCGCGTCCATGGCGAGCTCGGAATTGTCTTTCGGGACCGGGATCGCATTTGCCTCGGGCGCACTGCCGGTGCGTACACTGATGTAGCCACCGGATTCGATGATGCGGTCGAAGGCGGCGCGATCGACGACGAGGTCCTTGATGACCGGGAATGCCGTCGCGCGCCACGGCTCGAGCCACAGCTCGGCGCCGTCCTCGAATGTACGCATGTGGAGCTGGCAGACGGTGGTCTGCAGCGGCCCGTGCGGCTGACCGTTGATCATGAAGCCGCACGAGCCGCAGATGCCTTCGCGACAGTCGTGGTCGAACGCGATCGGCTCCTCGCCGCGACCGATCAGCTCCTCGTTCACGACGTCGAGCATCTCGAGGAAGCTCGCGTGGTCGGAGATGTTCTCCGCGCGGTAGGTCACGAAGCCGCCGGCCGCCTCGGGGCCGGACTGGCGCCAGACATGGAGCGTCAGGTTCATCAGAAGCAATCCTCGTGAAGGCGTCGACGGACGCTCACTTGTAGCTGCGCTGTGCAAGCTTCACGTTCTCGAAGGTGAGCGGCTCCTCGTGCCGCACGGGTCGCTCACTCGAGCCGCGGTACTCCCATACGGCCGTGTGGCTGAACCGCTCGTCGTCGCGCTTCGCCTCGCCGTCCTCGGTCTGGTGCTCCATGCGAAAATGGCCGCCGGCGGATTCGTCGCGCGTCAGCGCATCGAGCGCCATCAACTCACCGAACTCGAGGAAATCGGCGAGCCGGCCGGCATTCTCGAGCGACTGGTTCAGGGATGCGCCACTGCCGGGCACGCGCACGTCGCGCCAGAACTGCTCGCGCAGGACCGGGATCCGGTCGAGCAGGAGCTTGAGGCCGGACTCGCTGCGCGCCATGCCGCAGTACTCCCACATGAGCCGGCCGAGCTCCCGGTGGAAGTCCGACACCGTGCGCGTCCCGTTCACGGCCAGGAGCGCTTCCTGCTTGCGCGCCACCTCCGCTTCGGCGTCACGGAAGGCCGCGTGCGTCGCGTCCAGCTTCGGCAGCTTCGCACCGGCGAGGTAGTTGCCGACTGTGAGCGGCGCGATGAAGTAGCCATCCGCCAGCCCCTGCATGAGTGCGGACGCCCCCAGCCGATTCGCGCCATGATCCGAGAAATTCGCCTCGCCGATCGCAAAGAGGCCCGGCACGGTGGTCATGAGATTGTAGTCCACCCACAGCCCGCCCATCGTGTAGTGCGGCGCGGGGTAGATGCGCATCGGCACTTCGTACGGATTGTCGCCCGTGATGTTGCGGTACATCTCGAAGAGGTTGCCGTAGCGCTCTGCGATCACGTCCCGGCCGAGCCGCTGGATCGCGTCGCGGAAGTCGAGGTACACGCCCACCCCGCTCGGGCCGACACCACGTCCCTCGTCCACCATCTCCTTGGCACGCCGCGAGGCGATGTCGCGCGGCGCCAGGTTGCCGAAACTCGGATAGTAGCGCTCGAGGTAGTAGTCGCGCTCGCTGTCCGGGATGTCGCCGGGTGCGCGCTTGTCACCCTGCTTGAGCGGCACCCAGATGCGGCCGTCGTTGCGCAGTGACTCGCTCATCAGCGTGAGCTTCGACTGGTAATCGCCCGCCGGTGGAATCGACGTCGGGTGGATCTGTGTGAAGCAGGGGTTCGCGAACCCGGCGCCGCGCTTGTATGCCCGCCAGGACGCCGTGACGTTCGAGCCCTTCGCGTTCGTCGACAGGTAGAACACGTTCGCGTATCCGCCCGTCCCGAGCACGACGACGTCCGCCACGTGGGACTCGATGCGGCCGGTCAGCATGTCCCGCGTCACGATGCCGCGTGCAACGCCATCGATCACAACGATGTCGAGCATCTCGTGGCGCGTGTACATGCGCACCTTGCCGAGCCCGACCTGGCGCATGAGCGCCTGGTACGCACCCAGCAGCAGCTGCTGGCCGGTCTGCCCGCGCGCATAGAAGGTGCGCGAGACCTGGGCACCGCCGAAGCTGCGGTTCGCGAGGTAGCCGCTGTACTCCCGTGCGAACGGGACGCCCTGGGCCACGCACTGGTCGATGATGTTCAGAATGATCTCCGCGAGCCGGTGCACGTTTGCCTCGCGCGCGCGGAAGTCGCCACCTTTCACGGTGTCGTAAAACAGCCGGTAGATGCTGTCGCCGTCACCCTGGTAGTTCTTGGCCGCATTGATGCCGCCCTGGGCCGCGATGCTGTGCGCGCGGCGGGCGCTGTCCTGGAAGCAGAAGTTGCGCACGTTGTAGCCGAGCTCGGCGAGCGTTGCGGCCGCCGCACCGCCGGCCAGTCCCGTGCCGACCACAATCACGTCGTACTTCCGCTTGTTTGCGGGGTTGACCAGCTTCAGGTCGAAGCGGTGCCTCGTCCATTTCTCGCCGATCGGTCCGCTCGGGATCCTTGCGTTCAGCTCCATCGCTCTCTACCGCACGATCCCGGTCAGTACCGCGACCGGGAACGAGATGTTGCCGACCACGATCAGCAGCGTGAGGATCGCGGCGATCGGACGTCGCAGGTGATTGTACTTCTCGTTGTTGACCCCCAGCGACTGAAGCATGCTCCAGAAGCCGTGGTACAGGTGAAAGCCGAGCGCGATCATTGCCACGATATATGCGATCGCGACCGGCCAGCTGCGGAAACCGACGACGAAGTTGTGGTACACATCGCCGTGCACGAAGTCCGGATGCACATTGCCGAAGGTGAAATGCATCAGGTGGTAGATCACGAACAGCAGGATGATGACGCCGCCCCAGCGCATGGTGCGCGAGGAGTAACTGAACACCAGGTCCCCATCCCACTGCTTGTAGCCGACGCGGCGCGCACGCCGCGCGCGCATCGTGAGCTGGTACGCCGCCCAGATGTGGATCAGCACTGCCACCAGCAGGATGACGCGCAGGATCCACAGAACCTGGGAGCGACCGAAAAAGGGAACGCCGAGCGTGCGCAGCCACTCGGCGTAGTGATTGAAGGATTCGGCCCCGTAGTACACCTTGAGGTTGCCGAGCATGTGGACGATGACGAAGCCGATGAGGATCACCCCCGTCACTGCCATGGCGATCTTCTTGCCGACCGTCGAATCCCAGAGCGACAGTAGGCGTCGCATCCTCGCTCCCGCGTTATGCCCGCATGGCCGCGCTCAGCCGAGCGCTTCCATTGTCTCTCGCACCGCGGCGGCCGACTTGTCCAGTGCGGCCCGCTCCTCCGCGGTCAGCTCCACCTCGATGATCTGCTCGATGCCCCTGCGGCCCAGCTTCACCGGCACGCCGAGGAACAGCCCCGTCTGGCCGTACTCACCCTCGAGCCACGCGGCACAGGGCAGCACGCGCTTCTTGTCGCGCACGATCGCCTCGGTCATCTGCACGGCAGCGGCGGCCGGCGCATAGTACGCGCTCCCCGTCTTCAGCAGCCCGACGATCTCCGCGCCGCCCTTGCGGGCCCGATCGACGAGTGCATCGATCTTCGCGGATGGCAGCAGCTGCGCGAGCGGGATGCCGCTCACCGTCGTGTAGCTCGCGAGCGGCACCATCGTGTCGCCATGCCCGCCCAGCACCAGCGCCTGGATGTCCTCGACGCTCACGTCCAGCTCGAGTGCGATGAAGGAGCGGTAGCGCGCGGTGTCCAGCACACCCGCCATGCCGACCACACGCTCGCGCGGGAACCCGGTCGTCTGCATGCACACGTGCGCCATCACGTCCAGCGGATTGCTGATCATGATGACGATCGCGTCCGGGGAGTGCTTTCTAATGTTCTCGCTGACTTCGCGGACGATCTTCGCGTTCGTGTTCAGCAGGTCATCGCGGCTCATGCCCGGCTTGCGCGCGATGCCTGCCGTTACGATGACGATCTGCGAGCCCGCGGTGTCGGCGTAGTCGTTCGTTCCGATGACGCGGGTGTCGAAGCCCTCGATGGGCGCGGACTCCCACTGGTCCAGTCCCTTGCCCTGCGGTACGCCCTCGAGGATGTCGATCAGCACGACGTGGCGAGCCAGCTCCTTCAGAGCGACTCCCTGGGCGGCCGTCGCGCCGACATGACCGGCGCCGACGACCGTGATCTTATCGACCATGTGCAACTCTCTCTTGATGTTCGGAGCCGGCAGGCCGGCCGGGTACAGACGGCGGGAAAGTAGGCAGGCGTTATGCGCTGGTCAAATGCGCGGGTGTGTCAGCCACCGACCTGCGAGAGGGCGCGCAGACCGCCGGATCCGGTGTCACTGCCCTGCACCAGGTGATGGCGCTCGGGCTTGATGGCGAGCGTGTGCTCGATGAGCGGGCGCAGCGGCTCACCCCTGCGCAGCGGTTCGCGCAGGTCCGTTTCGATGTCACCGAAGAGACACGGGCGCAGCCGGCCGTTCGCCGTCAGGCGCATGCGGTTGCAGCGGTCGCAGTAGTTGTGGCTCATCGGCGTGATGACACCGACCGTGCCCCGTGCCTCGGCGAAACGGAAGTAGGTGGCAGGCCCGTTGCCGGTTGGACCGGGCGCAGGCCGCAGGTCGCCGATCTGCTGCACGCGCGTGAGCATCTCCTGCGCCGGCACGTACTCATTCGCGGATATGCCGAGATTCTCACCGACCGGCATCACCTCGATGAAGCGGACGTGCCACGGCCGCTCGAGGGTGGTACGTGCGAACGCCTCGAGCTCGTCGTCGTTGCGCCCACGCATCACGACGACGTTCACCTTGATCGGTGCAAAGCCCACGCGCTCCGCGGCATCCAGCCCTGCCAGGATGCGGGCATGCGAGCCGGGCCGGCGTGCGAGCGCATCGATCCGCTCCGGTCGCAGGGAATCGAGCGACACGTTGACGCGCGTGATGCCGGCTGCGCGCAATGCGACGGCGTGCTCCTCGAGCAGCACGGCGTTCGTGGACAGCGCGAGGTCATCGATGCCGGGGATCGCCGCGAGGCGCTCGACCAGCCGGGGCAGATCGCGCCGCACGAGCGGCTCGCCGCCCGTCAGCCGGATGCGCCGCAGGCCCATGCTCGCCATCTCCCGAACGATCGCTGCGATCTCCTCGTAGCTCAGAATCTCGGAGCGGCCGAGCCAGGGCAGTCCTTCCGGCGGCATGCAGTAGACGCACCGCAGGTTGCACTTGTCCGTGACCGAGATGCGCAGGTACTCGATGCGCCGGCCGAAGCCATCCTGCATCGTGGTGCCAACGACGCCTTCCTCCTGCGACGGCAGCACTGCCAGGCTCCGGCGCGCCGTCTCCGCTGCGCTCAGCAGGTCAGCCATGTGACACCTCCGGACGTGCACCCTCGAGCCACACCGGATCGCCCTCGGCGTACACTTCCTGCTTCCACACCGGGAGCCGCACCTTGATCTCCTCGATCACGTACCGGCACGCCTCGAATGCCTGCGCGCGATGCGGCGAAGAGACTGCGATCGCAACGCTCGCCTCACCGACCACCAGCTCACCCGTACGGTGCACCACGGCAACACGCTCGCTGCCGGCAAGCTGAGCCGCCTCGGCTGCGATCGCGCCGAGCACGTGCTCGGCCATGGCCTCGTACGCGGTGTAGCGCACGGCGCGCACGCGGCGTCCCTCGTTGTGATCGCGCACCACGCCGACGAACAGACACACGGCGCCGTCCCCCTCGTCGCCGACATGGGCGAGCACGCTGTCCGCCGAAACCGCGTCGGTCGTGATCCAGGCGCGCATTCGCTCAGCCACCCGCGACGGGAGGAAGCAGGGCGAGCTCGTCGCCACTCGACAGCCGGGTTGCGAGCGGTGCGTACGTCTGATTGACGGCCACGACGGGGGCGGAGGGGATGCGCGCACACGCCGCGCTGCGCGCTCGGAGCGCCTGCACGGCGTCGCCCGCGGTGGCGTCCACGGGAAGCTCGAGTTCGAGCTCATCCGTGCCCGCCATGTCGCGGTACACTGCAAACAGGAGGAGGCGTACTCTCATCACTCGCCCTAGAGTAGATCCGGACGTACCGAAACGGCAACGCCACTCCTGCTCGAACTCCGGGCGGATGCGGAAGTTCCGTTGTCAGCGTGGCGGCGGGCGCGCCATGCCACGGCGCTCGCCGCGCCGGCCAATCATCTCGCGCACGGTCTCCTGCAGCTCGAGCCATCGGACCGCGAACGCAGCGCGCTGCCGCGGCGTGAGCACTCCTGCGATCGCGCGCTGGTCGTGCTGCCATGCCTCCTGCTCCTCGGCCCGCAGGCGCTCGATGCTGCCGAGCACCCGGTCGAACTCGGCGTCCGGTGTGCTGCTGTCCGCCACGGCCGCGATCAGCTCGCGGCGCAGCCGCATGCCCGCCTGACGCTGCTCCCGATTGCGCGCCGCGCTCGCGCGCAGGATCGCCTCGATCCGCGTGCGCTGCTCCGGCCGCATCCCGATCTGTGCTGCCGTGCGGTCGAGAAAGCGGTCCAGCACCATGTCTTCGAGCTGCGCGCGCCGGCCTTCGCCCGCTCCCTGCTGCGCTGCCGCAGGCGCGGCCGCGCAGAAGCCGAGGCCGAGTATCACCAGTGCACTTCGTGTACGCCACGTCATGACTGCATCTCCTCGAGCAGCAGCTCCAGCTCCTCGTCCGAGAGCGCATCGATGCCAGGACCGCCATGCAGCACGGGGTCCATGCGTGCGGCCCAGCCTAGCTCCACCAGCTCCCCGGCTGTCCCGCCGTCCACCTCCTGTTCCGCGCGCTGGCTGACCAGCACGGTGGCCGTCAGGGCGAGCGCGGCGATCCCCGCCGCGACGGCGAGGCGGAGGTAGCGCGGCGCACCGATCGCGGGCGCCGCTGCGACCGCGCCGCCGATGCGCGCGGCCAGTCCGGTGGGCGCTGCCAGTGGCGTACGCAGCAGGGCGATGAGCTCGGACTCTGCGCGACACTCGGCACACGCCTGCAGGTGCCGCTCGACGTCGCGCATGCGCTCGCCGTCGAGCGCACCCGCCGCATGGAGCGGCAGATCGTCCCGAAATGCGCTGCACCCGTCCGTCATTGCATCAGCTCCCGCAGTCGTTTCATGCCATGGTGGTAGTTCACGCGCGCGGCGGTCTCCGTGCATCCGACAATGCGACCGATCTCGCGGTAGTCGAGCCCCTGCGTCGCCCGCAACGTCACGACTTCGCGCTGGCGCGGCGGCAGCCGCGCGAGCAGGTCGAGCGCGCGCTGTCCCTCCATCCGGGCTACCGTGGCGCTCGCCACGTCGCGCTGCCCGTCCGCCAGCATCGGCTCGACAACCGCGAGTGGCGTTTCGCGCCGGCGACCGCTCTTTCGTTGCAGCGACCGCGCCGCGTTCGCCGCGATCCGCAGCAGCCAGGTCCGGAAGCTCGCATCACCGCGGAACGCGTCGAGTCCGCGCAGGGCATTCACGAACGCGTCCTGGGCCGCATCCGCGCCGCGGTCGCGATCGCCAAGCATGCGCGTGGTGAGTGCGAACACCTCGTCCACATGGCGCGCGATCAGGGTCTCGCGCGCATGCACGTCGCCCGCACGCGCTCGCGCGAGCAGCTCGGCATCCTCGCGGGATGGACGCCCCAGCGGCAGCGCAGTCGATCGATTCACTGGAGAATGGACGCCTCCGGGTCCGGAGACGTTAAAGCCCGACGCCCCGGCGCGTCCTGCGCGACCGGGGGCGTCGTACCGCACGGCAATGTGGCTCAGACGGGAACGTGCGTTCCGTCCGACACCTGCACGCGCAGGTCCTTCGAAGGCTTGAAGATCGGCACCGCGCGGGCAGGCACCTCGACCGGGTCGCCCGTGCGCGGGTTGCGCGCCATGCGCGAGCGCCGCTTGCGCACCTTGAACGTGCCGAAGCCACGAATCTCGATGTGCTCGTGGTCCGCCATCGCATTCTTGATCGCGTTCAGCAGGCCATCGACCACCAGTGCGCAGTCCTTCTTGGTGATCCCCGGGCCGATGGCCTCGGCTACCTGCTCGACGAGGTCGGCTTTCGTCATCTCTGCCCTCCCCTGGGCGTTATGGTCCTTCCGAGTCCGGGAGCCGCCGCGGTCCCCTCGGTCTGCTCGTGCCCGCTTACCACGGCACGACGTACTTCAGTGTGGGCGACTCCATGACGCCCAGCGGACTCAGCTCGCGCAACCGCCCCAGCGGCGTCCGCGCCAACAGCACATCCAGCAGTGTCGGTGCATCCTCACGGGGCCGCACCACGGCAGGGTCGTCTCCGAGCCCCGCCATCCGGCCCGCAATCGCTACCGCATCCGTCACATTGCCGATTCCGTCGACCAGCCCCAGCCCCACCGCCTGCCGCCCCGAGATCACCCGCCCGTCCGCAACGGCCAGAACCTGGGCGCGCGGCAGATCGCGCTCCTCCACCACCACGTCGACGAACTGCCCGTATACGTCCTGGATCAGCGAGTCCAGCAGCATCCGGTCGCCCTCGCCCATCGGCCGGAACGGCGACCCCAGATCCTTGTGCTCCGAGCTCTTCACCACCTCCACCTGCACGCCGACCTTGTCCATCAGCTCGGCCGCATTCGGCAGCTCCATGATCACGCCGATCGAGCCGGTCAGCGTGCCGGGCATCGCCAGGATCGTATCCGCAGCGAGCGCCACGAGATACCCGCCCGAAGCACCGACCGCGCCCATCACGGCGACCACCGGCTCGCCCTCCGACCGCAGCCGCTTCAGCTCGCGGTAGATGCTCTGCGCCGGGCCGACCACGCCGCCCGGCGAGTTGATCGCCACCACGTAACCGCGCACGCGCGAGTCGTCCCTGAGCTCGCGCAGCTGCTCCAGCAGCTCTGCGTCGTCCCCGATCACGCCGCTCACTTCGAGGATCGCGATGCGGTCGCCGAACCCGCCCCTTCCCTCCGGCGCCAGGATCGACAACACGATCCCGGTCAGCACCATGAGCGAAACGATGGAAAGGGCGAACACTGTCAGTGCAGATCGCCGGGTCACGCACCACCGCGCAGAAAATCTTGTATCTTCTTAGTTTACCAGCACCTAGCTTAATGGAACGCCCGCCCCGCCGTCAAGACTTTCGTCGCTCAAGAGCCGCCGCGAAGCGATCGAACAGGTACACGGAATCATGGGGCCCGGGCGCCGCCTCCGGGTGATACTGAACGCTGAATACCGGCAGCTCCCGGTGCTCCAGCCCCTCCATCGTGTCGTCGTTCAAATTGACATGGGTCATGCGCAGCGCCGGGGCGCCCTCCACACCATCATTTCCGTTGCGCCGCACCGCGAATCCGTGGTTCTGGGCGGTGATCTCGATGGCGCCATCGGCGAGCCGGCGCACGGGGTGGTTCCCCGCCCGGTGCCCGTACAGGAGCTTGAAGGTCCGGCCGCCCCACGCCCTGGCGATGAGCTGGTGGCCCAGGCAGATGCCGAATACGGGGATTCCGCGTTCGGCCAGCTCGCGGATCGCGTCCAGGGCATGGCCCACCGCCTCGGGGTCGCCGGGACCGTTCGACACGAAGAAGCCGTCCGGCTGCCGGTCGAGGATCGCCTCCACCGGTGTGGCCGACGGCAGCGTGGTGACGCGTGCGCCACGGGCGGCGAGCAGGTCGAGCGAGTGTCGCTTGACGCCGAAGTCGTAGGCAAGGACGTGGTACTTCTCGGTGCCCTGAGCCGCAACCTCATACGGCTGCGGGGTCGATACGCCACACGTCAGGTCGAGCCCCTCCATGCGCGGATGCGCATCGATGCGCGTGCGCAGCTGCGCCTCGTCGACGTCGGCCGGCGCGATTGCCGCGCGCATCGCGCCCGCACTGCGGAGATGGATCGTGAGCGCGCGCGTGTCCACACCGGTGAGCCCCGCGACACCCGCACCACGCAGGTACTCATCGAGCGAGCGCGTGCCGCGCCAGTTGCTGTACGTCGCCGACAGCTCGCGTACGACGAACCCCGCCACCTGCACCCCGTGCGACTCCTCGTCCTCCTCGTTGACCCCGTAGTTGC
Source organism: uncultured Gemmatimonadaceae bacterium (assembly GCA_964430275.1). GTDB lineage: Bacteria > Gemmatimonadota > Gemmatimonadetes > Longimicrobiales > RSA9 > DASTYK01. The sequence continues at coordinate 6,093 of CAYSGF010000086.1, read as the reverse complement.
CGATCAGCGGGTACGTCATCGCGACGATCTGACCGGCATAGGACGGGTCCGTCAGGACTTCCTGGTACCCCGTCATCGACGTGTTGAACACGGCCTCGCCGAGCGAGGTAGCAGGCGCGCCCATCAGCTCACCGTCGAAGCGGCGGCCATCTTCCAGCAGCAGGTATCCGGGGTTCGACACGAGGTTCTCTCAGGTCTCGCAAGCCTTGAATTCGCGGCAAGTTAGGGGGGTTCCGGTGATGCGGCAAGTCATGGTGGGGGCATCCGCGTCGACGCGACCTCGCGACACCATGCAGGACGAGCGCAAGCGCTGGCGCGAGGGGCGAGGCCGGATCCGCGTTCCGTCGTTTGCCGCTCCGGCTTCCGCCCGTCGTCCCCTCACCGCTAGCGCTCGCGCTCGCGCTCGTCCTGCACGGTGTCCAACATGTGCCGCGACGCTGCCTGCCAGGCGCGCGCTCATGCGCTCGCGATGCAGCACGTGCTGCAAGTGCCGCGCAACCCAACTCCACGTTCCGCCCACGGCGCCCACCGGCTACGTTCCCTTCCATGAATCAACGCGTCTTCATCTACGCCGACGAATCGTGTCTCGGCAATCAGTTCATGGACCGCGACAATCCGGGCGGTGCTGCGGGGCTGGTCGAGTTCTGGACGGGCGAGCGGTGGGAGCGTCGCGACTACTGGCTGAGCGAGCCAGGCACGACGAACAACCGCATGGCGCTCCGCAGTGCGATAGCGGGACTGGAGGCGCTGAAGCGACCGTGCGACGTGACCTTCACCTCGGACTCGCAGTACCTCGTGCACGGCATGCGCGAATGGATCCACGGGTGGAAGCGTCGCAACTGGACCCGGAAGGCGGGCCCGATCGAAAACCTGGAACTGTGGCAGCACCTCGATCGCGCGGCGCAGCTGCACAGCGTAAGCTGGGAATGGGTGCGCGGACACGCCGGTCATCCGCAGAACGAGTATGCGAACGTGCTCGCGATCCGCGCCGCGCGCGAGCTCAGCGCCTCGGATGGCCTCGTCCCATCCGGCTTCGAGCAGTGGCTGGAGGAGCAGCGGGAGAAACGACAGAAATACTTCGACTTCCTCGAGCACGCCGCGCCCGGCTCCTGAGCGCGCACCGTCCCTGCCGGACGCAAGAAGCCCCCGGAGCGTCTTTCACGGTACGCTCCGGGGGCTGTCTTTCCGCTGGCAGGAGGCCGCCGTTGGTTCGGTGTCACTCGTGACAGTGACTGGCTCTGCCTCCCTTTCCCAGGTCGCGCGGTCAGCGACCCAGGAGCTCCGCGGGTCCCGCGGAGTACTAGCTGCGTCCAGCGACCTCGCAGCCGGTCCGCTCGGGTCCGAACCCTCCCTAACGGACTGCCCGCCGGCTTCCCGACGAGCCGCTCACGCAGTTGCAACCGCATCCACGCAAGCCTACACACATGCTACACCCAGGTGGATCCGCGGACAAGTCTTTCGGCCTACGTTCGCATCTTTATTCTGCAAACAACTCCCGGCCAAAAACTCCAGCGAACTGCAGAGCAATCGCGTCGGCGACCGTACGCACACCGGGCGCGTGCACACCGAGCAGTTGGCGCAGCGATGTCACGCCGCGACCGCGAATGCCGCACGGTACGATTGCATCGAAGTAGGACAGATCGGTGTCGACGTTGAATGCAAAGCCGTGCGACGTGATCCACCGGCTGGACACGCGCACGCCGATCGCCGCGATCTTTTCATTGCCGACCCATACGCCGGTGAGTCCGTCGCAGCGCGTCGCGGTGACATCCCACGTGCGCAGCGTGCGAATGAGTACCTCTTCGAGGTCGCGCACGTAGCGGTGCAGGTCACAGCGGTCGGGCTTCAGGTCGAGGATCGGGTAGCCGACGAGCTGTCCGGGGCCGTGATAGGTGACATCGCCGCCGCGTCCGGTCTCGAAGAGCTCGATGCCGCGGGCGTCGCGCTGTGCTTCGTCGAGCAGCACGTTCTCGGCGTGTGACGAGGTACCGAGCGTGATGACGTGCGGGTGCTCGAGGAGGAGCAGCGTGTCATCGATCTGTTCGCTGCGACGTCGCTCGACGAGCTGCTGCTGGAGCTCGAGTCCGTCGGCGTAGCGGACCGAGCCGCACCAGGACGCGTGCAGGCGGCGGGATACGGCCAGCGGACTCGCGCGCACGCGGTGCTACGCCTCCTCGGGGAAGTTTTCGAGCAGCTCCTTGAGGCGCGCGAGGAAGCGCGCGGCGTCGGCGCCGTCGACGATGCGGTGATCGTAGCCGAGCGAGAAGTAGCAGCGCTTGCGGACGGCGATCGTGTCCATGCCGTCGGCTTCGATGACGACCGGTCGCTTCTCGATGGCGCCCGTGCCGAGAATGGCGGCGGTGCCCTCGGGGATTACCGGCATGCCGACCATGGTGCCGAGGACACCGGGGTTCGTGATCGAGAACGTGGCGCCCTGCACTTCATCGGGCTTGAGTTTGCGCGCGCGCGCTCTCTCGGCGAGGTCGTTGATGCGGCGCGCGATGCCGATGAGGTTCAGCTCGTCGGCGTTCTTCACGACCGGCACGATGAGGCCCGGGTTGAGGTCCACTGCCATGCCGAGATTGATGTCACTGCGGTAGAGCAGGCTGTCGCCGCTCACGGTGGCGTTCACCATGGGGAACTCGGGCAGCACCTGCGCGACGGCCCAGGCGACGAAGCCCGTGTAGCTGACCTTGGTGCCGGCCTGCTGCCAGCGCGCCGCGCTCGCCTTGCGGACGCGGTCGACCGTGGTGAAGTCGATCTCGATGAACGAATGCACGTGCGGCGCGATGCGCTTCGCGCGCACCATGTGGTCCGCGGTGAGTCGACGGATCCGGTCCATCGGCTCGAGCCGGTCGCCCTCGCGTGCCGGGAACTCCGGGTGCTGCACCTTGCCGTAGAACGTCTCCCAGAATCCGTCCATGGTGACGGCGCCGCCGGTGCGTGCCGGCTGCGGCGGTGCGGCCGCCTTTGCCGGCGCAGCTGCCTTCGTCTCCGCCGGTCCGCGCTCCTCGAGATAGGCGAGGATGTCGTTCTTCGTCACGCGCCCGGCGCTACCGGTGCCCGTGACGGCGGCAATGTCGACGCCGTGCTCCTCGGCAATCTTGCGCACGAGCGGGGTCGAGCGACGCTTGAGCCGCTCGTCCGCACTCTCTTCACGCCCGTCCGACTGTGCGGCGGCCGGCGCCGCGGCGGTGGCAGCGCTCGCCTGCGCCGGTGCCCGGTCGACCGCCTTCGCCTCGGCCGCCGGCGCTTCCTCGGCCGGCGGACTCGCGGGCGCGGACGGCTTCGCGGCGGCGGCGCTCTTGTCCGTCTCGATGTAGGCGATGGGCGTGCCGACCTCGACGGTCGCCCCCTCCTCTACGAGGATCTCGACGAGGGTGCCGGCGTTCGGCGAGGGGATCTCCGCATCGACCTTGTCGGTGGAGATCTCGAGCAGCGGCTCGTCGCGCTGGATCTCGTCGCCGATCTGCTTGAGCCATTTCGAGACAGTGCCCTCGGCGATGCTTTCGCCCATCTGGGGCATCGGGACTTCGATACGTGCCATGTCTATGCGCTCCGACGGTGATGAACGCGCTGCTCAGTAGTCAGCAAGATAGCGGCAGGCAGCGACGATGTCGCTCGTCTGCGGCAGGAAATAGTCCTCCAGCGGCGGCGAGTACGGCACGGGCGAGTCGATGGAGGTGACGCGCAGGATCGGCGCGTCCAGCCACTCGAATGCCTTCTCGTTGATGCGCATCGAGATCTCGCCGGCAATGCCGCCAGTGCGTGTGTCCTCGTGCACGACGAGCACGCGGTTCGTCTTGCGGACGGACTCGATGATCGCTTCCTCGTCCAGCGGCAGCAGTGTGCGCAGGTCGAGGATCTCGACGTCGATGCCGTGCTCGTCGGCGAGCTGCTCCGCTGCCTTGCGGCTCTCGTGCACCATCATGCCGTACGTGATGATCGTGACGTCGCTGCCGGCCCGGTCGAGGCGCGCCTTGCCGAGCGGCACGATCGTGTCGTCGTTGCTCAGTGTCTCACGCAGGAACGGTGCACGATACAGTTTCTTGTGCTCGAAGTAGAGCACGGGATCATCGTCGCGGATCGCCGCCTTGAGCAGCCCCTTCGCATCCGCGGCTGTCGACGGGTAGACGATCTTGAGTCCCGGCGTGTGGAAGAACGCCATCTCGGGGTTCTGCGAATGGAACGGTCCACCGCGCACGCCGCCTCCCACCGGGCCGCGGATCACCAGCGGGATCGGACCGCTGCCCCGCCAGCGCGACGTCGCGATGTAGTTCGTCAGCGGTTCATATGCGCACGATACGAAATCCATGAACTGCATCTCGACGATCGGTCGCATGCCCATGTGCGCTGCGCCCGCTGCCGCACCGGTGAAGCCGGCCTCGCTGATCGGCGTATCCACGACGCGTGCCGGACCGAAGTGGTCGAGAAAGCCGTCCGTCATCTTGAACGCGCCGCCGTACGCGCCGATGTCCTCACCGATGAGGAAGACCCGGTCATCGCGCGCCATTTCTTCCCACAGCGCTTCGCGGATCGCTTCCAGCATCGTGACCGGCTTGCCGAGCTCCGTGCTGCGCACGTGCTCCGGTTTCTCGCGCTCCGTCATGCTCTGCTCTGCGGTCGCCATGCTCACGCTCTGTGGGGATCGGGACTCTCGTGCCGGCTCCACGGAGCCGCGACCGTCGCACCGCCATAGACCTCGCACAGTGCGGTTTCCGGCTCGGGCATCGGCGAAGCCTCGGCAAGCTCGCGCGCCTGCGCGACCTCGTCGGCGACGCGCTGCGCGATCGCATCCAGCTCCGCGCGCGTGGCATGGCCCTCGGCCAGCAGTCGCTGCTCGTAGCGGATGACGGGATCCTTCGCCTCCCACGCCTCGATCTCGCCCGCCGGAACATAGCCCTGCGCGTCGTGCTCGGCGTGTCCCTTGCGCCGGTACGTCAGCACCTCGAGCAGCGACGCACCCTGCCCGCTGCGTGCACGCTCCGCCGCCCGCTGCACCATCTCGTACACCGCGAACACGTCGTTGCCATCACACTGCTCGCCGAAGACGCCGTAACCGGCAGCGCGCTCGACGAACGACTTCGCAGCGGTCTGGCGCGCGACCGGCGTCGAGTAGGCGTAGCCGTTGTTCTCGACGATCACGATGAGCGGCGCGCGCTGGACAGCGGCGAGGTTCAGGCCTTCGTGGAATGCACCCGTGGACGTCATGCCGTCGCCGCTCCAGGCGAGCGCGACGCGCGGCTCCTGGCGGAGCTTGAACGTCAGGGCGACGCCCGCCATGACCTCGATCATCACGCCGAGGTGTGAGATCAGGCCGATGAAGCCGCGCTCGTAGTCCGTGAAGTGGACGTTCTGCTCGCGACCCCAGGTCGGTGAATCCGCCTTCGCCATGTACTGGCGGAGCACGTCCACCGGCTGCGCGCCCATGACGAGCAGGCCGCCGAGATCGCGGATCGCCGGCGCCACCACGTCACCGGTGCCATCGGTCCGCCGGTTCAGCGCGTACGCGCTCGCGACCGCCGTGGCCTCCTGGCCCAGGGAGCGGTACAGCCCGCCGATCACCTTGTTCTGGCGATAGAGAGTGGTCAGCACGTCTTCGAGCTGCCGCGTGAGCTGCAGGAAATAAGCGATCTCGTGGAGCTGGTCCCGCGTCAGGCTGGCGTGCGTGGCACTGGGGTCTGCGGCGTCCGTCGTGGCGGCCATTCTCGTCCCGCGTTGAAGCGCGACGGCGGTCGGTCCGCCGTCGACGCGGGGATAATGACCCGGCCCCGAAGTTGCGTCAAGCGAAGCTGTCGCAACGCACTTCCTTATGGAGGCCGCATGGAGAATGACCGCCCCTCCGATGAGCGCCCGCGCTGGACGCGCGGCCGGTTTCAGCGGCTGCGCAGTGCGGCGCGCCGCAGCGCCGCGCGCCCGTGGTACGCCGACCGGCTCGAGCAGCGCACCGATGCGCGCGAGCGCGAAGCGCTCGGTCCCTACGCGACGCGCTACGACGTGAACAACGGCTACGCTTTCGATCGGCTGAGCGAAGAGCGAACGGCGGCACCGATTGATGAGAGGACCCCACCGCTGAAGCGGTCGGGTCCTCTC
>CAYSGF010000085.1:0-7930 GCA_964430275.1 uncultured Gemmatimonadaceae bacterium | reverse complement strand
GTGAACTCATACGATGGCTCCGTGCCGCTCACGTCCGCGAGGACCTGGCCGATCTCGTCGCTGTAGTCGCCGGTCAGTGCCGTGCCTGCCGTATCCTGCCGTGATGTGCTCGTGCGGTCGTAGCCGATGCGCGTACCGATGAAGAGCGTGCGGTACTCGACCCCCTCCTCTGCGCGGATACGCAGCGACAGCTGGTCCTCCGAGCGCTGCACTTCGTCCAGCACGACGCCCGTACTCGCGTAGAACTCGCCCGCCATGAGGGCGCCGACGATGGCGTCCGGCGTGAGTGCGGACGCGCGCACCATGACCCAGCCACGTCCCGGATTGCGCTCGTCGGGCGCGAAGCGGTGGTAATCGTGCGCGTCATCCGTCGCGGTACCGTAGATGGGCGGAAGGCCACGCGTGAGCCGCTCCGCCAGTGCGATATCCCAGATCCGCTCCACGCCGGGATGCGACGCATCGCCCGCATTGTTCACGAGCGGATGGCCGTTGTAGACCTCGAGCAGCCGGGCTTCCGGCAGCGCAATCAGGTCTTCCGCGGTCTGGCTGTACAGGTAGTTCGGGTGGTTGATCTGCGCGCCCGCAACGCGTCCGGATGCAGCGCCCTGGTCCCGGACCGCGCGCAGGTTCGAGCGGAAGATCTCGCGCTCCGAGCCGTGCTGCGCCGGCGGAATCGTCGCGCTCAGGTTCCACGCGTTCACGTGGACCGCATCACCATCGACGTATTGCGTGATCTCTTCCGATGGGATCACGAGGAAGCGATTCGGCTCTTCGACGCTCATCCGATATTCGCTGACCCGGCGCAGTCTGACGAACGTCGTGTCACCCCGTTGTCGCTCGTCGATCACGTCCGGAAACCACGCGCGATAGCGCGGCAGCCCCGCGCGGGCGTCCGGATTGTACGTCGCATCGATCCAGCGGGCGCCCACGGGAACGATGTTGTGGTCCGTCATCGCGACGAAGTGATAGCCGGTCCGGCGGTAGTATTCGAGGATCGATTCCGGGTAGTCGTCGCCGTCGCTCCACAGGGAATGGGTGTGCAGGTTCCCCTTCCACCAGTGCGCGGGCGGCTCCGGCGACGCCGCGCCGAAGGGCGCGCAGCCCGCACCTGTCGCGAGAAGCCAGATCAGGAGCGAGGACCGTAGGCGCATCGTGATACGTCTCCGGATGTACGGAAGAGGTGCAGCCGTGCAGGTGCGCGCCCGCGACCGGACGCACCCCTGCCGCTGCGACTGCTAGAAGGCGCTCAGTCCTGTGAGGTCCTGCCCCAGGATGAGGCCGTGCACGTCATGCGTGCCTTCATACGTGTACACGGACTCGAGGTTCGCCATGTGCCGCATCGCCGAGTACTCGACCAGGATCCCGTTCGCGCCGAGCAGACGGCGCGCTTCGCGCGCGACGTCCGTCGCCATGTCGCAATTCGCGCGCTTCGCGAGCGACACCTGTTGCGGTCGCATCGTACCCAGGTCCTTGAGCCGACCGAGCTGCAGACACAGAAGCTGACCCTGCGTGATCTTCGTCAGCATGTCGGCGAGGCGGACCTGCTGGATCTGCTTCGCGCCGATCGGCTGATCGAACATCATGCGCTCCTTCGCGTAGCGTACCGCCTCATCGAGGCACGCCATGGCTGCGCCGACCGCACCGAACGCAATGCCGTAGCGCGCCTGCGTCAGGCACATGAGCGGACTCTTCAGCCCGCCGGATTCCGGTAACAGCGATTCCGGCCCGACACGCACGTCCTGGAGCACCAGCTCGCTCGTGTCGGACGCGAGCAGGGACAGCTTGCCCTTCTGGTCCTTGGCCGAGAACCCCGGCGTATCCGTCGGCACGATGAAGCCGCGAATGGACTTCGCGTCGTCGATGGCGCCGGTCTTCGCCCAGATGATCGCGATGTCGGCCATCGACCCGTTCGTGATCCACATCTTCGCGCCGTTCAGGACCCAGCCATCCCCATCCTCGCGCGCCGTCGTGATCATGCCGGCGGGATTCGAGCCGAAATCCGGTTCCGTCAACCCGAAGCACCCGATCACCTCGCCCGCGGCCATGCGCGGAAGGTACGTCTGCTTCTGCTCCTCGCTGCCGAACGCGTAGATGGGATACATGCACAGCGCGCCCTGCACGGACGCAAAAGAGCGGATACCACTGTCGCCTCGCTCGAGCTCCTGCATGATCAGCCCGTAGGCGACGTTGTTCAGCCCCGCACAGCCGTACTCCTCCGGCAGGTTCGCACCGTAGATGCCGAGCTCGGCCATCTGCGGGATGAGCTGCTTCGGGAACGTCCGGCCGATGTACGCTTCCTCGATCACCGGCAGGAGGTTGTCGTCGACCCACGCACGCACCGTGTCGCGCACCATGCGCTCCTCCTCGGAGAGCAGTGAGTCGAGATCGTAGTAATCAATGCCCTGAAAGCTGGCCATAATCCCTGGTTCCGGGTTCTTTGTCCGTGACGCGGCAAGTTAGGCAGCGCAGCGGGATGGGGCCAGCCGCGCTTCCTGTCCACCCCTACACCTGCCCCAGCCCCTCCCCACTGCACCCGCCCCACGCCCTGTGCCCGTGCCCTGTACACCTGCACGTGCACCCGCCCCGAATCGAACGTACGGGGCAGGTTCAGATTTATGTGTACCTGGCGGGGGCATGGGGCGTGGGGCGGGTTCAGGTTGAGGTGCAGGGGCAGGTGTAGGTATCTGTCAACCGATCCGCTTCACCACTGCGTCCGTGAACTCGTCGGTGCTGGCGGTGCCGCCGAGATCGGGCGTCTGTACCTGTTTCTCGCGCAGCACGGCCTCGATCGCCGTGCGCACGCGTCCCGCGGCGTCCGGCTGTCCGATGTGCTCGAGCATGAGCACGGCGGCGAGGATCATGGCGGTTGGATTCGCGATGTTCTTGCCGGCGATGTCGGGTGCGGAGCCGTGCACGGGCTCGAACATCGCTGCGTCGCGACCGATGTTCGCGCCGGGCGCCATGCCGAGTCCGCCGACGAGCCCCGCCATCTGATCGCTCAGGATGTCGCCGAACATGTTCTCCATGACGAGCACGTCGAACTGGTACGGATTCAGTACGAGGTGCATTGCGGTCGCATCGATGATGCGGTCTTCGAATTCGATACGACCCTCGTACTCCTGCGCGATCTTTCGGCCCTCCTCGAGAAACAGGCCCTGCGTGTACTTGAGGATGTTTGCCTTGTGCGCGAGCGTGACCTTGTGGCGCCCGTTCTTCTCTGCGTACTCGAAGGCGAACCGGACGATGCGTTCGGCGCCGAAGCGCGTCACGATCATGACGGATTCCGCGGCTGCCTTCGGGTCGTTGCCCACGCCGACATAGTGTTCGACGCCGACATACAGCCCCTCCGTGTTCTCGCGGATGAGCACGAGGTCGATGTCCTCGTAGCGCCCGCCCGGGATGAGGGTACGCGCCGGTCGCACGTTCGCGTACAGGTCGAACTCCTTGCGCAGTGCGACGTTCACGGAGCGGAACCCGGAGCCGACGGGCGTCGTCAGCGGTGCCTTCAGGACGACACCGTTCGCCCGCACGGACGCCAGGGTGTCCTCGGGCAGCGGCGTCTGGAACTCCGTGATCGCCGCGACGCCGGCGCTGCGCCGGTCCCAGTCGATGTCCGCGCCCGCCGCGTCCAGCACCCGCAGCGTCGCTTCCGTGATGGCCGGCCCGATGCCGTCGCCCGGGATGAGTGTGACTCGCTTGCTCATGATCTATTGACCACCATTCCGATTCGGTACGTACTCGGGGTTGTAGCTGTGCTCCGTATGCTCTTCGCCCCATTCCACGAGGTCGTCCAGGCGCGAAGGACGCTCGGTGCCTTCCTGGAGGGCCGTGCCGAGCAGGTTCAGCGTCCGCCGCCACGTGATGTCATTCAGCTGGTCGCGCACGAGCAGTGCCCGCGCGACTTCCTCGCCACGCGGCGTCTGCGTGATCGCGCGCACCGCCGATACGCCCGCCCACGTGTCGAACACCTCCCGAGTGCCAGGCGAGAATACGTAGATGTAGGGCCCGACACGCGCCCACAGCGAGCCGCCACGCTGCAGCTGCGCCGGGTCCTGCGTGGCGCGCAACTCCACCACGTTCCCGCTCAATGTGACCTCCGCATCGATGCCACTCGCGTCGTAGACGCGCTGCACGTCCTCGACGGACGGGAGCGTCAGGTCCGAGCGCTGCGGCAGCAGCTGATCGCACGCACCCAGCACACAAAGAAGAAGCGCCGCGCTGCCGCGGCGCACCAGCACTCGATTCATCTCGCCTCATGGAGCCTTGGGAATCCTCTACTCGCCCGCCAGCGGCGGCACTGCACTACGGCAGCAGCGTCCGCGCGATCTCGCGTGCGGCCGAGGCCGCAACGTCGCTCGACCCCTCCGGCCCGCGGTCGCCCGCAATCACGCCATACCAGAGAACGCGGCCGCCGACCGTATCGATCAGCGCGATCGCCGCTTCCACGCGACCCTCCGGTTCCCCCGCCAGGTACGCGACGGCGACCGGCACCAGCGCCCAGCGGGCATCCATCAACGCACCCAGCCGCCGCAGGTCGCCGAGCAGCGGATCGCCGATGTTGATCACCTGCGCACGGTGAAAACTGCCGACCGCCAGCGCATCGACATTGATGCCGAGCATGGCATTGCGGTCCAGCGCGTCCCGGATCGCGGGCGGCATCGTCCAGTCGACGCGCGGGCCGAGATCCGCGAGCCAGTAGGCCAGCTCGGCGTCGAAGCCGCTCACAGCCTCACCGGTCTGGGCATCGCGCCGGGCACCCGGCGCCGGCTGCGCCGGCAGCACCAGCACCGATCGCCCCGACAGGTCGGGCGGCGGACGCTTGGGCGATTCCGCGGTCGGCGCCGCACCGCGTCGCGCACAGCCGCCGGCCACGAACGCACTGATGACCACCAGCCACGCGATCTGCCGGACCGCGCGCAGCGGACGACGACGTGTCGCGGCGACGCGCGCTCCGCGCAAGCGGCGCCTCAGGAGTTCTTCCACACCGGATCGCGCCCCTCGCGCGCGGCCTTCGGACCCTCCTTCGCGTCCTGCAGCTCCATGAGCTCCCGCAGATACAGCGCCTGGATCGACGCGAGCGCCTGCGGGAACGTGGAGTAGTACGCCTCCATCTGTGCCCGCTTCGCGAGCTGCAGCACCGGCCCGCTCTTGCTCGTGATCTCACCGACAAAGGCCGCGAGCGGCTTGTCGAACTTCTTCTCCGGAAATATGCGATTCACGACGCCGGTCTCGGCAAGCCGCTGCGCACTCACCTCCGTGCCCGTCAGGATCCACTCCATCGCCTGCCGACGCGGTGCCACACGCGGCAGAATCGCAGCAGCAACCGGCGGGATGATGCCCTGGCCGACCTGCGGCAGCGCGAACGACGCAGCATCGCTCGCAACCACCATGTTGCAGCCGATCGCCAGCTCGAACCCGGCGCCCCATGCACGCCCCTCGATCGCCGCGATCGTGATCACGTTCATCATGCGCAGCGTCTCGAAGATGCGCGCATAGATCTGCAGCAGTCGCTGCACGCGCCGCTGCATATGCTCCTTCAGATCCCAGCCATCACTGAACGTCCCCTTCGCCCCCCGCAACACCAGCACCTCGAGCGTCTGATCCTCACGCAGCGACTGGAGGCCGTCATTGATCTCCTCCATCATTGCGATCGTCAGAAGGTTCGCCGGCGGATTATCGAGCCACAACGTGGCCCACTGCCCCTTCTTCTCCAACCGCACAGACGCTTTCGCCATTCCCTACCCTTTCAGTATCCCGCCCACACCGCACCCCGGATCCCGCACCCCGAACTCCGAATTCCGAATTCCGAATTCCGAATTCCGAATTCCGAATTCCGTACTCCGCACTCCGCACCCCGAATTCCGCCACTCACAGCATGTGCCCGCCATCCACCGGCAGCACGCAGCCCGTGACGTGGCGGGATCGCTCCGAACACAGGAACAGGACCACGTTCGCGACGTCCTGCGGGTCACCGAGCCGCCCGAGCACGCTCCGCTCCCGCGCCCGGTCGAGGACCTCCGGAGAGACCCCTTCCGTGAGCCGTGTCGTGCGGATGTATCCGGGTGCGACGGCGTTCACATTCACGTTCGACGGTCCCAGCTCGACCGCAGCCGAGTGCGTGAGACCGATCATGCCCGCCTTCGATGCCGCATAGTTTGCAAGACCGAACTCACTGCGCAGGCCGTGCACGGACGAGATGTTCACGATCTTGCCATGCTGCTGCGCGCGCATGGTCGGCGCAACCGCCCGGATCAGGTTGAATGCACCGGTCAGGTTCGTGTCGATCACGTCCGTCCACTCGTCCTGCTCCATGCGCCAGAGCGCGCGGTCCCGCGCGATGCCGGCGTTGTTCACCAGGATGTGCAGGCTGCCGAATGTCTCGAGCGATTCGTCCACGAAATCGGCGACCGCATCGCAGTCCCGGACGTCGCATTCGCGGCACAGCGCCGTCACTTCCATCTGACGGACCTGCGCCAGCGTGGCTTCCGCCTCCCGGCGCGTCGTGCCGTACCCGTCGTCGATGTAGTTGAACGCGACGTGCACGCCGTGACGTGCCAGCTCGAGGACGATCGCACGCCCGATCCCCGTGACACCGCCGGTGACGATCGCGCCGTAACCACGCAGCTCCGAGTGGACCCGCACGAGCTGCGGCTGTGTGTCCTCGCCGACCTCCGCGAGCAGCTGCTCGACGGCTTCGCCGTCGCTCTCCTGATCGGCCACACGCACGCCACCGGCGTGTCCCGGCCGGGACGGGCGTCGTTCGCTCACGCGTGCGCCCCCGGAACCCTCATGCACCCTCGCTGCTGGCACGTGGCACCCTGCGCCGCGCCCCGACGGGCGTGTCGAGGGCGGGAATCCTATGGGCCGAGCAGGAGAGAATGCCGCAGCCACGTACACGTGTCAAGCAGCAAACGCGTGCGTGGGCCGTGGAAAGATGTTGTGCGGGAACGCCTGTCGGGCGGGCGCCTGGCCCGCCGGGGTCCGTCGTGGGAAAGCTGCGCGCGTCGTCGGACGACACCGACGCAGCCTAACCCCCGCCCATTGTGGGCAAACCTGCGCGGGTAGCCGGACGCCACACCAGGGCAGTCTTACCCACGCCTATCCTGACCAACACTGCCCGCGAACGGGCCGAGTGGGCGAACAGTAAGACCGCATGCCGCCCGAGGAGCCAAAAATTCACCAATTCACCAATTCCCCTACCCGCCCGCCCGCGTCGCCCCCTCGCGGCGCTCCGCGTGATGTTTGATCGTGCGCCCCTCGACCAGGTAGACGACGTCCTCCGACACGTTCGTCGCCAGGTCGGCGATCCGTTCGAGGTTGCCCGATACGAGCAGCAGGTCCATGCCGGCGGTGATCTTGCGCGGATCCTCCATCATGTGCGTCAGGAGGATACGGAAATTGTTCTCGTGCAGCTCGTCGACGCGGTCGTCCATCTTCACGACCCTGCGGGCAAGCTCGCTGTCGTTGCGGATGAATGCATCGAGGGACTGTGCGAGCATCTCGTTCGCGACCCTGGTCATCTCCTCGATCTCCGGCAGCACCGGGAACGGTGGTGCCTCGACCAGGTAAGTGACGGCCTCGGCCACATTGACGGCGTGATCGCCGACGCGCTCGAGATCATTGGAGATCTTCATGGCCATGGTGATCAGGCGCAGGTCTTTGGCCATGGGCTGCTGCAGGGCGAGCAGGTTCACGGCGATGTCGTCGATCCGCAGCTCGAGGTCGTCGAGGACCTCGTCGCCCTCGATCACCTGCTGCGCCTTGTCGAGATCGCGCTCGAGCAGCGCCTGCACGGCCTGCTGGACGAGCCGCTCTGCATGTCCGGCCATCGCGACGAGGCTGGACTTCAGCTTCTCGAGCTCGGCATGGAAGTGGCGCTGGCTCATTCGAATCTTCCGGTGCTCATCCGAATCTCCCGGTGATGTATGCT
>CAYSGF010000084.1:0-5071 GCA_964430275.1 uncultured Gemmatimonadaceae bacterium | reverse complement strand
CGGTCTGGACTATGCGCTCAATCTGACCCACGCGATGGACGGGTACTCCGGCCTCGAGCACACGTTGCCCATCTATCCGCTGTACGACGACGTGGTAAAGCTCTTTGCGCATCAGAAAACCACCTACTCGCCGACACTGCTGGTGAGCTATGGCGGTCCATTCGGTGAGAACTACTACTACGCGACCGAGAACGTGCACGACGATCCCAAGCTGCGCCGGTTCACGCCGCATGCGGAGATCGACGCCAAGGCGCGCCGTCGCGGGGCGAATCCCGGGCCGGGCGGCTGGTTCATGCAGGAAGAGTACGTGTTCCAGGACCACGCCCGGTTCGTAGCCGACCTGGTCGAAGCGGGCGGCAACGTCGGCGTCGGTGGGCACGGCCAGCTGCAGGGTCTGGGCTACCACTGGGAGCTGTGGTCGATGCAATCGAATGGTCTGTCCGAGCACGACGCCCTGCGTGCAGCTACTGCGATGGGCGCGGAGGGGATTGGCTTCGCACGCGATATCGGCTCGCTCGAGGCTGGCAAGCTGGCCGATCTGGTCGTGCTCGATCGCGATCCGCTGCAGAACATTCGCAATACCACCAGTATCCGCTACGTCATGAAGAATGGTCGCCTGTACCGTGGCGACGACCTGCAGGAAGTGTATCCTCGCCAGCGCGCGCTGCCTGGCGGTTTCCACCGGGCGGCGGAACCGGAGCCCGCTGCCGGCATCCCGTCGCTGCCGTAGCGCCCGCGGGGCAGCGCATCTGGCTACGGCCCGGCGGAGTGCACCCCTGTGCGCTTGTCCGGCTGGGCACGAGCCACTAGTTTTGTGACAGGCGGTTTACCGCCCACTACCACTGAGCCGAGCACGCGGCGAAGGCCGCGCGGCGGGGGACCCGGGATTTCGGGGTGAGTCCGGTGCAGTCGAGCCGGAGGGAGACTTCCTTCTCCTAACCCGTCAGCTAACCCCGCAGGCGAGAAAGGGAGCGTGGCGAGAGCCGCGGTTGCGAAGGTGCACCCGCCGGCTCGTCCCACCCAGAGGCGCGCCCCGCGCCGTTTCTCGCCTGAGACCTCCCCTGCATCGACGCGCACTGCTGCGTCCGGCTCCTGCATCGAGGAGGTGAGTAATGGTTCGCATGCTGCTGATCAGCGGGGAGTCGCTGCGCTCGGAGTCGACACTGCGCCGGCGGATACTGCGGTTCACGGGCAGTCGGCGCGCGACACGCGCGATCCTGCGGCGGATCGAAGGTGCCCTCGAGCTGGGGCGAGTCGTGTCCTGCCTCGTCCGTCCGGCGAGCAACATTCCCGAGAACGATTATGGCGACGAAGTGGGCTGGGACGTGAGTGTCAGCTATGCCGGGAAGCTGACGCGGAGGGCGTCATGACAGCGGCGTCGATGTCGCCGATTGCGACATCGGACGCCCAGGTCTCGCGCCACACCGGCCGCTTCACGGTCCTTGTGCCGGTTGGTCGTCCAGCCGCCGGTCCGGGACTGCTGTCGCTCGCGGCGACGCTCGTGCCGCAGGGAGCGAACGCGGACATCCGGCCGCTGCATGTCGCGACGGGTGCACGCTGGCCGACCGCGCAGGAGTCCGCGGCCGATGCCCTCGGCGAGCTGCTGACGGCTGGCGTGGATGCGGAGCTGACGCTCGAGCCGATCGTGCGCAGCGGCACGGACGTCGCCGGCGAGATCATTCGCGCTGCGCAGGAGCTGGACGCGCAGCTCATCGTTCTCGGCTGGCAGCGTCCGACTTTGAACCGCACGCTGATCGGCGGCACGGTCGCGCAGGTGATGCAGCAGACGGACGCGCAGGTGATCGTCCATTACGACCGGCACCCGCGTCCCTGGCGACGCCTGCTGGTGCCGTACCTGTACGGCGACCACGATCGTGCGGCGGTCGGCGTCGCGCAGCGGCTGGCCGGCCACGAGGCGGAGAGCGTCACGGTCCTGCACGTCGTCGAGCCGGGCGAGGCGCCGAGCACGGGCGAGCGCTTTCGCGACACGGTGGACGGCGCAACGGCCGAGGTGAAGATCGTGCCTGCGGCGGATCCGCTCATCGCGGCCGTCGAGGAGGCGCGCACGGGTGGCTACGACGCGATCGTCGTCGGCACGTCGCGCGCGTGGGGGCTGGCGCCGGACTTCCTGGGGCTGCGTCACGAGCAGCTCGCTCGTGAGACGGACGCGTCGATGCTGATCGTGCGCGCGGAGCGACGCTGACGGCCGCTTGCGCGGCGGGCGCGGCGCTCTAGCTTAGCCGCGCTATGCGCGTGGGACTCCTCATACTGGGCGTGCTGGGCTTCGCAGCCGTCGCGTGGCGCTTTCTGTGGGCCACGTTCCGACTGCTGCAGCGCGGCGCCGACAGCCTGATCGCAGGCGACGTCGCGGATCGGCGGGCCGACCGCGGCGACATCACCGGCATGTACGAAGCGGCGGAAGTGCGCAGCGGGTCCGTTCGGACGCGCAGGCGCGCCGCCGCCTTTGCCTTGCTGTGGTTCGTGCTGCTCGTCGCCCCGACGCTTACGGCCACGACCGAGCTGCTCTACGCGTTGTACTCTCCGCTGTGGCTGCTGCGGACGACCCGCTCGCCGCGGCGGTCCTGATCCATGCTCCGTGTCACCTTCCTGGGGACCGCGGCCAGCCGGCCGACGGTCGGGCGCAACGTCAGTGCGCTCGTAGTGAACCGCGAGGGGGAGCTGCTGCTCTTCGACTGCGGCGAGGGCACGCAGCGGCAGATGATGCGGTTCGGGACCGGCTTCGCGATCGACGACATCTTCATCAGCCACATGCACGCGGATCATTTCCTCGGCATCATCGGACTGCTGCGCACGATGGGCCTGCAGGGACGCGAGAGCGAAGTGCGGCTGTGGGGTCCGCCAGCGTCGTCGCCGATCCTGGAGGCCGCCGTGAACCTGGGCGTCGACCGCGTGCCCTTCCGCGCCACAATCAACGAGCTGGTACCGGGCACGGTGCTGCAGCGTGACGGCTACGACATCGTCGCGTTCCGCACGCGTCACGGCATGGCTTCGCTCGGTTACGCGCTGATCGAGCACGAGCGGCTCGGGCGCTTTCATCCCGAGCGCGCGCGCGAGTTCGGTGTGCCGCACGGCCCGCTGTTCGGCAAGCTGCACCGCGGCGAGACCGTGGAGGTGGACGGCCGCTCGATCCGCCCGGAGGATGTGGTCGGTCCGGCGCGTCCCGGCCGGCGCGTCGTGTACACGGGCGACACACGGCCGACGGGCGAGACCGTCACGATCGCGGCCAAGGCCGACCTGCTCGTGCACGATGCTACGTTCGCAGACGAGGAGGCGGATCGCGCGCGCGCGACCGGCCATTCCACGGCGCGCGAGGCCGCACAGCTCGCCGCGAAGGCGGGCGTGCTCCGGCTGGCGCTCACCCACCTGTCCGCGCGCTACGCGGAGGACCCGCGCCAGCTCGAGCGGGAAGCGCGCGGCGTGTTTGCGGCGTCGTTCGTCGCATACGACGGACTGGAAGTCGACGTCCCCTTCGCCGACGCCGACGACGAATGAGCGCGCGGGCAGTGCGGGTGCCGGGCGACAAGTCGATCTCGCACCGCGCACTGCTGTTCGCTGCGCTGGCGGACGGGGAGAGCCGGATCGATGGACTGCTGACCGGCGCGGACGTGCAGTCCACGGCTGCCGCCCTGCGCGCGCTCGGCTGTGACGTGCCGCCGCTGCGTGAAGACATGATCGTCGTCCGTGGTCTGGGACTGCGCGGGCTGCGCACGCCGGACGCGCCGATCGACTGCGGCAACAGCGGCACCACCGCGCGCCTCCTCCTCGGCATCCTCGCCGGACACCCGATCGACGCCGTGCTGACCGGCGATGCATCGCTGCGTGCGCGGCCGATGCGGCGCGTCACCGAGCCGCTTATGCGCATGGGCGCCGTCATCGAAGAGCTGGGTGCGCCGGACCGCCTGCCGCTGCGCATCCGCGGCGGTACGCTCCAGCCGCTCGCGTACGAATCGCCGCAGGCGAGCGCGCAGGTGAAGAGCGCGCTGCTGCTCGCCGGGCTGACCGGCCAGGTGAGCGTCGTCGTGCGCGAGCCGTACCTCTCGCGGGACCACACGGAGCGCATGCTGCGCGCGCAGGGCGTACCCATCGAGTCGACGGAACAGGATGGATCACATGCAGTGGCCCTCGAGCCCGTGCAACGGCTGGCGCCGCTCGAACTGCGCGTGCCGCGGGACTTCTCGTCGGCCGCATACTTCCTGGCGCTCGGCGTGCTCGGCGCAGCAGGCGAGATGCGCGTTGCGAGCGTGGGCGTGAACCCGACGCGTACGGGCCTGCTGAGCGTACTGGAGCGGATGGGTGCACGGGTGGAGCGATGCAACGAACGGGATGAGGGCGGCGAGCCGGTCGCGGACCTGCTCGCTCGTGTGTCGCGTTTGCGGGCAACGACGATCGGCGCGCACGAGATGGCTGCGCTCATCGACGAGGTACCGGTCATCGCGGTGCTCGCCGCGCGCGCGGAAGGGGAGACTCGCATCACCGGTGCGCAGGAGCTGCGCGTGAAGGAGACCGATCGCATCCGCGCGCTGGTGGAGAACCTCAGGAGCGTCGGCGTGCGGGTGGAGGAAGCCGACGACGGCATGACGATCCGCGGCACGGATGTGCCGTTGCGCGGGCGCGTGTCGAGCGTCGGCGATCACCGCATCGCCATGGCGTTCGGCGTGCTCGGCGCGCTGCCGGGAAACGCGATCGAGATCGACGATCCGGAGGTCGTCGGCATCAGCTTCCCGACGTTCTGGACGCAGCTGCAGGAGTGCATCGCATGATCGTCGCGATCGACGGGCCGGCCGGCAGTGGCAAGAGCTCGACGGCGCGCGCGGTCGCACAGCGGCTCGGGTTCCGGCACCTCGATTCCGGGGCGTTCTACCGCGCGCTCACACTCGCTGCCCAGCGTGACGGTCTGGCCGTGGAGGAGTGGAGCGCGCTGGATGCCGAGCGACTCGACGCCTTCGACGTGCGCGGCGTTCCGGACGACGATGGCTTCCGCATGCTGCTCCGCGGCGAGCCGGTCCAGGAGGCGATCCGTGCCCCCGCAGTGAACGCGCACGTATCTACG
>CAYSGF010000083.1:0-10316 GCA_964430275.1 uncultured Gemmatimonadaceae bacterium | reverse complement strand
AGCAGCGCGTGCTGCAGCGCACTGAACAGCGCCGTGTTCGTGCCGATGCCCAGACCGAGCACGATGATCGCCACGGCCGCGTACCCCGGATTGCGGCGCAACCGGCGCAGCGCATGGCGCCCGTCCGTACCGAGCGCGTCGATCCAGTCGCGTACGCGCCGGCGCCGCCCACGCCGCCGCCCCTCCGCACGCATCTGCGCACGCACCCGGCCCATGTCGCCGAACGCACGGCGCGCTTCACGCTCCGCGTCCGCCCGCGACCAGCCGCCCGCCTGCAGCTCGTCCACCCGCTCCTGGATGTGATGCTCGATCTCCCACTCCACCGTGTCACGCACCCCACCCAGATGAAACCAGCGCCGCCTGCTCATGGCCACCTCACGCGCTCGCTACCGCCGCCACGATCTGCTGCCACGCCTGCATGTACCGCGTCCAACGCGCTTCCTCCCGCCGCAGCTCCGCCCGCCCAGCCCGCGTCAGCCCGTAGTACTTCGCACGCCGCCCCTTCTCCGACACCGCCCACTCCCCGTCGATCAGCTCGCGCCGCTCCAGCCGGTGCAACGCCGGATACAGTGCGCCTTCCTCCACCAGCAGCGCACCGCCCGTCGCATCATGCAGAAACCGCAGGATCTCGAAGCCGTGCCGCGCATGCCCCGACGACAGCGTCTTCAGAATCAGCAGCTCGAGCGTCCCCTGCACCACATCCATCCCGTCCCCTTTGACCTAAGGCGTTTAGGGCTAAGGTGCGGACGCATCGGCGCGGCGTCAACCGTCGCGGGACGGAATGCGTTTGACTGCTCCGGCAGCAGGATGACCGGACGGGGCACAACTAGCTTCGCAGGAGGAGGCAGCTGTCCCCGAACTCGTGCCAGAGGTAGCTGCCGGCGTGCGCTGCATCATAGGCGTGCGCCACGCGCTGCGGGCCTGCGACCGCTTCGAGCAGCCGCAGGTGCGACGCGCCCGCGGTGTGCCAGCCGGTGATGATGCCGTCCAGCACTTGCGCCTCGCGGTCGGGTCCGAGCACCAGGTCCGTCCAGCCGGCACTCGCCGTCACACGTCCGCGGTTTACACTGCTCTCGATCGCGCGTGCGACGGTCGTGCCGACCGCGATGATGCGACCGCCTGCGGCGCGGGTTGCGTTGATGCGCGCCGCCGCGTACGCCGGCACGGCATAGCGCTCGGCCAGCGGTGGCTCGCCGGCTTCGAACGATGAGACGCCTGAGTGCAGCACGATCGGGGCGAGGTCGATCCCGCTGGCGATGAGGCGGCTGACGAGGCGGTGACTGAACGGCCGACCCGCGCTCGGCATCTCGGCGCTTCCGGGATGCATCGCGAACACGGTCTGATAGGCTGCGATCGGCCACGCACCGTCGATGTATGCGTAGGCGATCGGGCGGCCGTGGTGCCGCATCAGGTCGTGGGCGTCGGCGCCGGCCAGCGTCGCCTCCCAGAGCCGCGGCAGCCCGGGGCCATCCGCTGCGTACGGCGCCCGCAGCGTCAGTACGGCGCCGTCCGGCAGCACGATCCGCTCACCGAGTGCGGCATCCGCCACCGGACCCGTGGCATCGATGCGCGGCCGCACCTCCACGAGCCAGGCTCCATCATCCAGCGCCGTGGAGAAATGGACGGTCGCCGCACCGCCGGGAATGCGCTCACCATCGAGGGCCGCAGCCAGCGTGGCCGACGTGTTCACGACGAGCAGGTCACCCGCCCGCAGCAGCTGCGGCAGCGCGCGGAAGCGGACGTGCTCGATGCCTGTGTCCGATGCGACGAGAAGGCGGACTTCGTCGCGCGCGAAGCCGCGCGCTTCCGGCGGCGTTGTCGCCGCGGGCTCGCCGCCCAGGTCGATGCGGATGCCACCCTGCAGCAGCATCGACGGCTCGATCGCCGGATCGAAGCGCACCCGGTCAGGCTGCGTCGGCATGGTCCCGATCACGTCGCCACCACCGCCCGCAGCAGGTCGGCCGCGCGGTACCGGCTGCTCGCGGGCCGCTCGTCCAGCAGGCGCAGGAGCGCCGGTACCACCGTCTCCGGCGCGGCGCGGTCGGAGATGTCCTCCCCCGGAAAGGCATGCTGGTGCATGGCCGTGCGCATGTCGCCCGGATCGAAGGCATACGTCCGGATCTCCGGTCGCTCCACGGCCAGCACCGCGGACGCGTGGTCGAGCGCCGCCTTCGACGAGCCGTAACCGCCCCATCCGGCATACGCCTCGATCGCCGCGTCGGACGTGACGTTCACGATCACACCCTCGCGCACCACCAGCGCTGGCACCGCCAGCCCGATCAGTGCAAGCGGCGCCAGCACGTTCGTCGCGTACACCGTCGCGAGCGCCGACTCCGGATACGATTCCAGTTTCGGCAACGGACTCGGACCCAGCTCGCTCGCATTATTGCACAGGAGATCCGGCCCGCCGAGCCGCTCCGCCGCGCGGATCAGCGCGCGCCGGTGCGTTGCGTCCGTCACGTCGCCCGGAACCGCGATCGCGCGCCCTCCGCCCAGCTCCTCCGCCACCCGCAGCAGATCCCCCGCGCCGCGCGCGGACAGCACCACCGACCAGCCGCGTCGCACCAGCGCATCGGCCAGCGCCCGGCCGAACCCCCGCGACGCACCCGTGATGATTCCCACCTTCATGGCCCCTCCAGTCTCGAACGCCTCGCCCCTTCCCTCTCCCCCGTCGGTCGTGTACCGTACAACTTCAAGTGAACTTCAAGTCAAGGGACGATGGTCACTCCTGCACTGCTCACGGTCGGAGACGTCGCGGCGCGCGCCGGCATGGCGCCGTCCGCGGTACGCTTCTACGAAACGGAGGGGATGATTCCGGCGACGCGGACGAGCGGGGGTCAGCGCCGTTTCCGGCGCGACGTACTGCGTCGCCTCGCCTTCATCCGGGCTGCGAGCAATATCGGGCTGACGCTGGAGGAGATCCGGACGGAGCTCACACAACTTCCAGGCGGCCGGGCGCCCACGCGAGCGGACTGGACCCGGCTCTCGAGCGCCTGGCGTAAAGGACTCGACGAGCGGATCGACGCCCTGCTCTCGCTGCGCGACGGCCTGGACTCCTGCATCGGCTGCGGCTGCCTGTCGCTCGACCGCTGTGCGATGGCGAATCCCGGCGACCACGCGGGCCGCGTGGGTCCTGGTGCGCGCTACCTGCCGCCCCTGCTGCGTCGCGCCCCTTGACCGGGAGCGGGTTGTTCGATAGTTATCAAACCATGTTCGTCGAACGCGCCGCCAACGGGCACCTCGCCACGGGTCAGTTCGAGCGCATCGCCAAGGCGCTCGCCGACCCTCGCCGATTCAAGCTCTTCGAGCGAATCGCCGAGGCGCCGGGCGACGACTTCTGTCCCTACCAGGGCCTCTGCCAGGAATTCCCCGTCACCAAGGCGACAATCTCCCATCATCTGAAGGAGCTTGTTAGTGCCGGGCTCGTGGAAACGTTAAAGGAAGGACAGTACGTGCACATGCGCGCCGTGCCGGGGGTGATCGAGGCGTACGCCGCGGAACTGGTGCGCAGGGTAGGGGTTGTTCCTGAGTCCTGACGCAGCATCGGCCGCAGAAGCAGCATCGGCCGCATCAGGAGCCCGACAGGAGCAGGACGGGCGCAGGACCAGACGGGATGCAGGGCCAGGACGGATGCAGGGCCAGGACGGACGCAGGACCGCCCGGGCGTCGATGGGCGGAGACAGAGAGAGGGGAACTGGGCTCGCGCGGGCCAAGAGGACATGGTGCCGCGCGGTTTTTTTGCCCCTAATTGTATCATTGTTTTATAACTATCATACGAGAGGTGGGGAGATGCGCGGGCAAGTGTTCGGACGCCCCGGGGTGCGGTCGGTATTCCTCTTCATGGCGATTGCGGTTGTGGGGGGCGGTCTTTTCGTGTGGCGATCGGCGCAGACGACGGCGCAGGCAGCGGTCGTCGCGCTGGAGCCGGCGGAGGTGGTGACGTCGGCGGAGGCGGTCGGGCGGCAGCACCGGGGCTCGGCGACGTCGATCGGGACGGTGATGGCGACCCGCTCGATCACGCTGCGCAACGAGCTGCCGGGGACGGTGAGGTTCGTCGCGCTGCAGCCGGGTCGGGTGGTGAATGCCGGCACGGTGCTGGTCGCGCTGGACGTGTCGGTGGAGGAGGCGGAGCTGAAGGCGCTCGAGGCGCGGGCGGCGGTAGCGGAACGGACGCTCGCGCGGCTGGAGCGGATGGCGGATCGGCAGGCGGTCTCCGGGATCGAGCTGGATGGTGCGCGCGCGGAGCGGGACGTCGCGCTGGCGGAGATCGAGCGGACGCGCGCGATCATCGCGCGCAAGACGATTCGTGCGCCGTTCCGCGCGCGTGTCGGCATCGCGGACGTTCATCCTGGCCAGTTTCTGGACGCGGGCACGTTGCTGACGACGCTCCAGGGTGTGGATGACGGTGTGGACGTGGACTTTGCGGTGGCGCAGAGCGTCGCGGCGGGACTGCGTGCGGGTGATCCGGTGGAGGTCTACCTCGATCAGGACGAGACGGGGCCGATGTCGGCGAGGATCGTCGCGGTCGATGCGCGCGTGGATCCGTCGACGCGCAATGCGACGGTGCGTGCGCGCATCGAGGATGCGGGCGATGCGTTGCGTCCGGGCGGGTCCGTGCGGGTGCGGGTTCCCGTCGGTCCGCCGCAGCTCGCGGTGGTCGTCCCGGTGAGCGCGCTGCGCAAGGGACCGGGCGGCGATCACGTGTTCCTCCTGACGACGGACGGCGGCGCGACGCGGGCGCAGGTTCGCCTGGTCGAGGCGGGACCGGTGCTGGGCGACGAGGTGGTGATTCTGAGCGGCCTGAGCGCGGGCGATGTCGTGGCGGCGTCGGGCTCGTTCAAGCTGCGCGAGGGCGCACTGGTGCAGGTGGCGAGTCAGCCACCAGCGACTGCGGCGGCGGGGAGGTAGGGCCATGCGCTCCTTCACGGACACGTTCATCAGGCATCCGGTCCTCGCGATCGTCGTGAACCTGGCGATCGTGCTGATCGGCTGGCGGGCGCTGACGAGCCTGCCGGTGCAGCAGTACCCGCAGATCGAGAGCTCGTCCGTCATCATCACGACGGTCTACTACGGTGCGAGTGCGGAGACGGTCCGCGGGTTCCTGACGACGCCGATCGAGCGCGCGGTGTCCTCGATCAGCGGGATCGATCACATCGAATCCACGAGCCGGGCGGGCGTGAGCACGGTCACGATCCGCATGGCGCTCGATCACAGCAGTACGACGGCGCTCGCGGAGGTCACGGCGCGGCTGCAGCAGGTGCGTGCGGAGCTGCCACCGGACGCGGAGCCCCCGGTGGTGGACGTGCAGCGAGCGGACCGGCCGTACGCCTCGTTCTATCTCAGCTTCACGTCGTCGGAGCGGGACGGGCCGGCGATCACGGACTGGCTGATGCGCGACATCCAGCCGCAGCTCGCGACGCTCCAGGGAGTGCAGCGGGTCTCGGTGGAAGGCGGGCGCCAGCTTGCGATGCGTGTGTGGGTCGATCCCGCACGGCTCGCGGCGTTGAACCTCACGCCCGGCGACGTGCAGGCAGCACTCCAGCGCAACAACTACCTGGCCGCCGTCGGCCAGACGAAGGGCAACCTCGTCCAGATCAACCTGCTCGCGAACACGGACCTGCGCTCCGAGCGCGAGTTCGAGGAGCTGATCGTCGCGGAGCGGGAGGGTGCGATCGTGCGGCTGCGCGACGTCGCAGATGTCGAGCTGGGCGCGGAGGAGGCAGACTTCGTCGCGAAGTACGACGACCGGGAGGCCGTCTACCTGGGCGTGTTCCCGCTCATCGGCACGAACGAGATCGACGTCGCGCACCGGCTGTACGACGAGATGGAGCGGCTGGAGACGACGCTGCCGCCGGACATCGAGATGGCGATGGCGTTCGACGGCACCGTGTTCATGCAGGACGCGCTGAAGGAGATCACGAAGACGCTGATCGAGACGATGCTGATCGTGGCCCTCATCGTCTTCCTCTTCATGGGCTCCGTGCGCACGGCGATCGTGCCGCTGGTCGCGATGCCGGTATCGCTGGTGGGCGCTGCGATCGTGATGCTGGCTCTCGGATTCAGCCTGAACCTGCTGACGATCCTGGCGATCGTGCTGTCCGTCGGGCTCGTCGTCGATGACGCGATCGTGGTGGTCGAGAATGTCGAGCGCCACGTACAGCTCGGGAAGTCACGCATCGAGGCGGCCCTCGCGAGTGCCCGTGAGCTCGTCGGGCCGATCATCGCGATGACGATCACGCTCGCCGTCGTGTACACACCGATCGGGTTCCAGGGCGGCCTGACCGGGTCCCTGTTCCTCGAGTTTGCGATCACGCTGGCGGCCGCCGTCGTGGTATCTGGCATCGTCGCGCTCACGCTGTCGCCGGTGATGAGCTCGCGGTTCCTGCACCCGCACGGGCAGGAGACGCGCCTGACGAAAGTCGTGAACCGCGGCTTCGACGGGATCCGCGTGCGTTATGCACGCATGCTCGACGGTGCGCTGTCGATGCGCTGGGCGATTCTTGCGGCGGCGCTGCTCGTCACGCTCGCGGCCTGGCCACTCTATACCGAGTCACGCAAGGAGCTCGCTCCGGTCGAGGACCAGAGCCATATCGGCATGTTCATGGAGGCCGCACCGGACGCGTCGCTCGCGGCCGTGAACCGCGCGTCGCTCCAGGTCGTGGAGGCGGTTACGGCATTCCCGGAAGCGGAGTTCATGTGGTCGCTGAGCGCGCCCTGGGGGGGATTCGGCGGCATGGTCATGAAGGACTGGACGGAGCGCGACCGCTCGACCGAGGAGATGTACGGCCAGGTGTATGGTGCGGTCTCGCAGGTGCCGGGGCTGCGGGTGTTCCCGCGCCTGGATCCGCCACTGCCCACGCCCGGCCAGTACGATGTCGAGCTCGTGTTGCAGAGTGACGCACCGCCCGAGCAGATGCTCGAGACGGTCGGTGCGGTGGTCGATGCCGGCTGGCAGAGCGGCAAGTTCCTGTACGTCGATACCGATCTGAAGCTGGATCTGCCGCAGGCGCGCGTGGTGCTCGATCGCGAGCGTATCGCCGACCTCGGCCTCGACCTGGCGAGTGTCGGGCGCGAGCTCGGTACCCTGCTCGGCGGCGGGTACGTGAACCGTTTCAACTACTTCGACCGCAGCTACAAGGTCATCCCGCAGCTCGCGATGGAGGACCGCGCGACGGTCGAGCCGCTGCTGGACCTGAAGATCCGCACGCCCGCGGGGGACCTGGTCCCGGTTTCGACCTTCACACGCATCGAGTCGAGCACCGCCCCGCGCAGCCTGAACCGGTTCCAGCAGCGCAACGCAGTGCGCGTGTTCGGCGGCGTGCAGCCGGGCGTCACCAAGGACGAGGGGTTGCGCGTCCTGGAGGAGGCCGCGCTGGCCGTGGCCACGCCCGGCATGACGATTGACTACGCGGGCGAGTCGCGACAGATCCGGCACGAGGGCGCCGCTCTCACGGCCACGCTCGGCTTCGCGCTCGTCCTCATCTATCTCGTGCTGTCGGCGCAGTTCCGGAGCTTCCGCGATCCGCTCATCGTGCTGTTCGGCTCGGTGCCGCTCGCGATCTCCGGCGCACTCGTCTTCAGCTACATCGATCTCACGACGATAAACATCTACTCGCAGGTCGGCCTCATCACGCTTGTCGGGCTGATCGCGAAGAACGGAATCCTCATTGTGGAATTCGCGAATACACTCCAGGAGCGCGGGCTGGCGAAGCTCGATGCGCTGCGCGAGGCATCGCTCACGCGGCTGCGTCCCGTGCTCATGACGTCCGCCGCGACCGTCTTCGGCCACATGCCGCTCGTCTTCGTGTCCGGTCCCGGCTCCGAAGCACGCAACAGCATCGGCACCGTGCTCGTGTCCGGCATGGTTGTCGGCACGCTCTTCACCTTGTTCGTGGTACCGGTCTTCTACGCGCTGATTGCGGCCGATCACCAGCCCGCGGCCGCACTCGAGACCGCTGACCAGGAGGCGAGCGTACGTACGCTCGAGCCGGCCCATGCGTAGCGCCCTGGTCATTGCTGCCCTGCTCGCCGCGCCGGCGGTGCAGGCACGCGCACAGCAGCCGGTCGAGCGTGCAGGAGCGAGTGTGCTCGCGGGGGCGAGCACACTCGATGCGGCAGCACCCGCCGCGTTCTGGCAGCAGCTCGGCGACACGACACTCGCCCGGCTGATCCACAGGGCACTCGATGCGAACCGCGACGTGCACACGGCCCGCGCGCGCGTCAGCGGTGCGCGTGCGGAGCGCTCGAGCGCGCTGCTCGAGCTGACACCGAGCGTAACGGCGACGGCCGGCTACAACCGGCAGCAGCTCTCGAGCGCTACGGTACCCGGTGCGACCGGCCGACTTCCCGACCAGGAGCTGTGGGACGCCGGCATCCAGATGACCTGGGAGCTGGACGTGTTCGGCCGCAACCGCAAGCGGCTCGAAGGGCGCGGTGCACTGCTGGAGTCGGCGGAGGCAAACACCCGCGACGTGGAGATCCTCGTCGCGGCGGAAGTCGCGCAGGCGTACTACGCATTGCGCGGGACGCAGGAGCGGCTCGCGGTCGCACGGCGCAACGCGCAGAACCAGCAGAGTACGCTCGACCTCACGCTCTATCGCCTGGAGGGCGGTCGCGGCACGGCACTGGACACGGAGCGTGCGCAGGCGCAGCTCAGCTCGACACGCGCGGAGATTCCGGCGCTGGAGGCGGCCCTCGCCGCGGACCAGAACCGGATCGCAGTGCTCCTCGGCCAGGCGTCCGATTCGCTCGCGCGCACGCTCCAGGCGCAGGAATGGAGCGGTGCGCTCCCGGCAGAGCTCGTCGTAGCCGACATCGAGCACGTCGTGCGGCGCCGTCCGGACGTGCTCAGTGCGGCGAGTCGGGCCGCAGCACAACGCGCGTTCGTTGGCGCTGCACGCGCCGACTACCTGCCCCGCTTCTCCGTCACCGGTGTGGCCGGGTATACGGCCAACGAGCTCGATGCGCTCGGCAACAGCGGTACGCCGCGCTACACGGTCGGGCCCGTGGTGTCGTGGCCGCTGCTCGATCTCGGCCGGGTAAAGACCGGCGTCGATGCCGCACGAGCCGAGGAGCGGGCGGCGAGCGCGCAGCTGCAGCAGGCGGTGCTGCGCGCGAGGGCGGAGGTGGAGACGTCGCTCACCGCGTACCGCATGGCGCGCGAGCGATTGCGCCACCTCGAGGAGGCGGCCGCGGCGAGTGAGCGGGCGAACGACATCGCCCGGCTGCGTTTCGAGGAGGGCGCCAGCGACTTCCTGGACGTGCTCGACTCCGAGCGCAGGCTGCTCGAGGCGCAGGACCGGCTCGCTGCGGGACGCACGGAAGCGACAGACCTGCTGGTGCGACTGTATCGTGCGCTGGGCGGAGCCGTACAGGTGCGCTAGCGCTCAGCCCGTGCTCTGCATTGCTGCGGCGATGCCGTTGATGCTCAGGTAGAGGAGGCGACGCAGGCGTTCCCGCTCGTCGTCGTCCGCAGCATCATGTCGCCGCAGCAGCTCGAGCTGTACGAGATTCAGCACGTCCGTGTACGGATTGCGCAGTGCGATCGATTTCGCGATCACCGGACTCCGTGCCAGCAGTTCTCCGGCGCCCGTGATGTGCAGCAGTGCCCGGCGCGTGCGTTCGAACTCGGCTGCAATCCGGTCGTGGGCGGCGCGCGCCCGGTTGCGCGCTGCGTAGTGGGCGGCGATCTCGAGCCGCGCCCGCCCCATCTCCCGCTCCGCGTTCGCGATCACCGCACGAAAGAACGGCCACTCGGCGTGCAGCTCGCGCAGGGCGCGCTCCGCCTCCGGGTCCGTCATCACCTCGTCGAGCGCGCAGCCGACACCGAACCAGCCGGGCACCAGGTAGCGCGTCTGCGTCCACGCGAACACCCAGGGAATCGCCCGCAGGTCTTCGAACGCGACGTCTGCCGCGGATCCGCGCGACACCGGCCGCGACGCAATCGGCAGACGGCTGATGTGCTCGATCGGCGTGACACCGATGTACCACTCCCAGAATGCGGGGTCGTCGATCAGCTCGCGGTACGCCTGCATCGAGCGCGCTGCGACGCGCTCCATCAGCTCCGCGCCACGCTCCGGCTCGGGTTTCCGGTCGGCGGGCGCCGTCGACAGCAGCATCGCGTTCACGAGCTGCTCGGTGTGACGGTACGCGATGCCCGGCAGACCATAACGGAACGAGATCACCTCGCCCTGCTCAGTGATGCGGATGCGGCCGTTCTGCGCCGCTGCGGGCATCGCGGATATCGCGGAGTTCGCGCGCCCACCGCCCCGGCCGACCGTGCCGCCACGCCCGTGAAAGAGCCGGAACGCAATGCC
>CAYSGF010000082.1:0-3736 GCA_964430275.1 uncultured Gemmatimonadaceae bacterium | reverse complement strand
ACGGCTGCGCCAAGCTGCCAACTCCGCGTCCAGACGTTTCGTCAGCGCACTCACCTGCGACGCCGATACGCTCAGCCCGCACAGCTCCTCGAGTACGTCCGTGACCTTCCGGGTACTGACGCCCTTGATGTACATCTCCATCAGCGCCAGCACGAGCGCCTTTTCGCTGCGCTGGTACCGGGCAAAGAGCGTCGGCTGGAAGCGTCCCGCGCGATCCTTCGGCACGAGCAGCTGGAGTGTCCCCACTCGCGTCCGGAACTGCCGTGACTTCCGGCCATTGCGCCAGCCCTGCCGCTCCTCGCCGCGTCCCCACTTCGCGACCCCGATGAACCGCTCGAATTCGACCTCAAGGGCACTCTGGACCCCTTCATGGACCATCCGTCGCATCGGGTCCTCGTCAACAGCGGCTTGAGCCAGACGCAGCGCTGCCGTATCCTTTGAGGGAAGGGTCATCGTCTCTCTCCTGGTCTTGGCGGGCAGCCACCCGCCGGTCCTTGGGTTTTCGCCCAGAAGAGATACGCTGGCCCTTTCACTTTCTAAAGGCCGGCGAAACTACAGAAAGGTCTGCACACAGCCAGGGGTGGCGGGCGTCTCTCCGGAGTCCGCGGATCGATCGACAGGTCCGGTGCCGTCCCTTTTTTCGCTACCGGCCCGGGCGTATGTTCCGGCCATTCCGCAGCATGGAGAGGGAGCGAGATGAGGCAGCAGGACGTGCGCGGCGGTTTGCTGGCCGCGCTGATCATTGCGGTTGCGGGCTGTGCACCGGGTGGACCCCGGCCGGGCGCCCCGGGTCCGACGGACCGGCCGCGCGACGAGGTGCCGGAGCCGTCGCGCGAAGCGCCGCTCACGCTGGCGCTGCTCCTCCCGCAGACGGGCTCCGCATCCCTGCAGCAGTATGGCGCGCTGATCCTGGAGGGCGTGGAGCTGGCGGTCGCGGGGCACGAGGCGGCGGGTGGCCGGCCGATCGAGCTGCACATCGAGGACTCGCGCGGCTCGCGCCAGGGCGCTGCCGGTGCGGCCGCCGCACTGGCCGCGGGCGAGGCGATTGCCTTGATCGGGCCGCTGCTGCCGGACGAGGTGAGTGGTGCGATCGGCGGCCGTGGCGACGCGGCGCTCGCGATCATCTCGCCGAGCAGTCCCGACCAGCCGGGCGCCACGAACGCGTACTCGCTGAATGCCGGCGACACCCGCGGCGCGGAGCTGCTGGGCCGCTGGGCAGTCGCGAACGGCGGCGGCGCAATCGGCATCCTCCATCCGCTGGCGGGCGACGGTGAGCGCCAGGCGCGCGCATTCGCGGACGCCGTGCAGGCGGCGGGCGGCAATGTCGTGATGCGGATGTCGTACGGCGAGGGAACGACGACTTTCGGCCAGCAGATGGAGCGGCTCGCCACCGCGGGTGTCACGACGCTGTTCATTCCCGCGTCCGAGCGGGACATCCCGCAGATTGCGCCGCAGCTCGCATATTACGGGCTGGGCGGCGTGCAGGTGCTGGGCGGCGAGGCGTGGACCGGCGAGGCGGTGCTGCGGACGCTGCCGGCGCGCACGCTCGAGGGCGTGGTCGCGGCAACGCCGCTGCTGAAGACGGACGATGCGGTCGCATGGGAGGAGCTGGTCGGCGCGTATGAGGCGCGCCACCGTCGCACGCTCAGCCACCCGTTCCCGGGGCTCGGCTACGACGCGGCGGGCCTGGTGCTGGCCACGGTGCGCGCGGGTGCGGACGATGCGCGCGACGTCGCGCGGCGCCTCGAGGAGATCCGCGAGTTCCGCGGTGCGACGGGCGTGATCAGCATCCGCGGCGGACGGATCGAGCGCGAGCCGTTCCTGGTGCGGGTGCGCAATGGAACCCTGAGCAAGATCGAAGGTCCGACGCGATGACGATGCGCGAGCGGCTGGACCGGCTCGAGGCGCTGCGGCGCGAGTCGGAGCAGGGAGGCGGTGAGGCGCGCATCAAGGCGCAGCACGACCGGGGCAAGCTGTCGGCGCGCGAGCGGATCGACATGCTGCTCGACGAGGGCAGCTTCGTCGAGATCGACCGGTTCGTCACGCATCGCGCGACGTCGTTCGGCATCGAGAAGCAGAAGATCCTGGGCGATGGCGTCGTCACCGGCTGGGGCACGATCCGCGGCCGGCTGGTCTACGTCTACAGCCAGGACTTCACGGTGTTCGGCGGCTCGCTGTCGGAGACGCATGCCGAGAAGATCGTGAAGATCATGGAGCTGGCGCTCAAGAACGGTGCGCCCGTGATCGGCCTGAACGACTCCGGCGGAGCGCGCATCCAGGAGGGCGTGGTCTCGCTGGGCGGTTACGCGGACCTTTTCCTGCGCAATACGCTCGCCTCCGGCGTCGTCCCGCAGATCAGCGCGATCCTCGGCCCGTGCGCGGGCGGCGCCGTGTACTCCCCCGCAATCACGGACTTCGTCTACATGGTGCGCGGCACGAGTTACATGTTCGTGACCGGACCGAACGTGGTGAAGACGGTGACGCACGAGGAGATCGACATGGAGGGGCTGGGCGGCGCGGACGTGCACGCCGGCACGTCCGGTGTCGCGCACTTCGCGCACGACAGCGAGCTCGAGTGCTTCGAGTCGATCCGCTCGCTGTTCCGCTACATCCCGCAGAACAACCGCGAGGAAGGACCCGAGCGCGCGACGGACGACCCGTTCGACCGGGCCGACGAGGCGCTGCTCTCGATCGTGCCCGACGAGCCGAGCCGGCCCTACGACATCCTCGACGTCGTGCAGCGCGTGGTCGATGACGGCGAGTTCTACCAGGTGCACGAGGAGTTCGCACAGAGCATCGTGGTCGGGTTCGCGCACCTGGGCGGCAGGTCGGTCGGCATCGTCGCGAACCAGCCCGCCGTGCTGGCCGGCGTGCTCGACATCAACAGCTCGATCAAGGGCGCCCGCTTCGTGCGCTTCTGCGACGCGTTCAACATCCCGCTCGTCGTGTTCGAGGACGTGCCCGGCTTCCTCCCGGGCGTCGCGCAGGAGCACGGCGGCATCATCCGCCACGGCGCCAAGCTGCTCTACGCCTTCTGCGAGGCGACCGTCCCGCGCATCACCGTGATCACGCGGAAGGCGTACGGCGGTGCCTACGACGTGATGAACTCGAAACACATCCGCGGCGATCTGAACCTGGCATGGCCGACTGCCGAGATCGCCGTAATGGGACCCAAGGGCGCCGTCGAGATCCTGTTCCGCAAGGACATCGCGAACGCCGACGACCCCGAAGCCGCCACGAAGAAACGCGAGGAGGAATACCGCGAGCAGTTCGCCAATCCCTACATCGCCGCCGCGCGCGGGTACATCGACGACGTCATCGATCCGCGCCAGACGCGCGCGCGCCTCATCAACGCCCTCGACATGCTGCGCAACAAGAGGGACCGGAATCCGCCGAAGAAGCATGGTTGTATTCCGCTGTAACGGCTGTAACGGCGGGCCGGGGCCCCGGGCCGGGGCCAGGGCCGGGAACGCAGGGTCGTCCACCGGTGCCGTGGACTGCGTCCCGGCCCGGGCCCGGGCGCAGGCCCGGGTTCGCCGTTCACATTGCGCGCAATACGGCGTGGAGCGATCCCGTGCCCGCTGATCACGCCATCCGAAAAGTGCTCGTCGCGAACCGCGGCGAGATCGCCGTACGTATCATCCGTGCCTGCAAGGAGTTGGGCATCCGCAGCGCAGCCGTTTTCTCGGATGCCGATCGGCTGGCGCCGCACGTGTTCGAAGGGGATGAGGCGTAC
>CAYSGF010000081.1:0-28856 GCA_964430275.1 uncultured Gemmatimonadaceae bacterium | reverse complement strand
TGCTCGTCGTGCTCGTGCTCCTGGCAGCCAGCTACAGCCGCACACGATCGGATGAACGGATGCAACCGATGAACTCGAGCCAGGCCTCGCTGAGCAGTGTCCTTCCCGCCGAATGGGACACGCTCGCCAGTCGTCGCATCTTCTTCGGCCACCAGTCGGTAGGCCGTGACATCGTCGACGGCATGCGACGCGTGCTGCAGGACAATCGGCATATCGCGGTGCGGGTGGTCGCAGCGGACGACCCTGGACAGATCGAGGGACCCGCGTTCATCGAGGCGCGCATCGGCAGGAACCGGCTGCCGGAAACGAAATCCGAGGCATTCGGTGAGGTGCTCGCGCGCGGTTTCGGCGAGGAACCGGACGCTGTCGCGATGTACAAGTACTGTTACGTGGACGTGCTGCCGGAAACGGATCCGGACGAGTTGTTCGCGGACTACGTCGCCCGGACGGAGGCACTGCATGCGCAGTATCCGGATCTGACGATCGTTCACATGACCATGCCGCTGCACACGGCACCGACGGGGTTCACCGAGCAGCTGAAGACGATGCTCGGGATGTCGACGCAGACATACCTCAACATCAAGCGGAATCGCTACAACGACCTGCTGCGGGAGCGGTACGCGCAGACGGAGCCGCTCTTCGATCTCGCGTTGATCGAGAGCACGAAGGCCGACGGCTCGCGTGCGTACACCCGTCATGCCGGACGGAACGTGTACATGCTCGCGCCCGAGTGGACCCATGATGGCGGGCACCTGACGGACGAGGCGCAGTACCGCGTCGCGGAGCGACTGCTCGTGTTCCTGGCGCGCATGGAGGTTGTACAGGACGGCGCCGTGGCCGACTCGGATGCAGCGCTGCAATAAGGACCAATCACCAGACTGTGGAGCATCGAGCAATGACGAGAGACCAGATACTTGCGCGCCTGCGCGCTTTCATCGACGAGACGTTCCTGTACATGCGGCCCGACTTCGAGCTGGGGAATGACGACTCGCTGATGGGGAACGGCATTGTCGACTCGATGGGCGTGATGGAGGTGATCGCGTTCATCGACGAGGAGCTGGGCGTGGTCGTCGGCGATGCGGACGTGACCGAGAAGAATCTCGGCACACTGAACGCGATCGCAGACTATGTGCTTGCGCGCGATCGTACACAGGATCACCAGGTCGCCTGAGCACGCAACGCAGAGAGCGGAGTCAGAGCGAATGGCCAAGCGAGGTGGATTGCTGAGACTGTTCCGGCGCCTGTGGTGGGATCTGCGGGATCCGAAGGAACGGGTGTACTACGGCTACTGGCTGGTCTGGCAGGTGCCCGGGATCTTCGGCAATCTGCTGCGGGCGGGCTACCTGGGTCCGCGCATGAAGAAATCAGGACGCAACCTGCTCGTCCTTGCCGGGTGTCGCTTCCGCTCGATCGAGAATCTCGAAGTCGGGGACAATGTCAGCATCGGCTACGACAATTTCCTCCAGGCACGCGGTGGACTCACGATCGGCAACAACGTGACGCTTGCGCCGGGCGTGAAAATCTGGAGTACGAATCACAACTACGATGATCCGGACGTACCGGTGAGCCGGCAGGGCCACACCTTCAAGGCCGTGCACATCGAAGACGACGTGTTCATTGCCTCGAATGCATTCGTGCTGCCTGGCACGGTGCTGTCGCGCGGTTGCGTCGTGTCTGCCGGCGCGGTGGTCGGCGGCAAGGTCTATCGGCCGTACTCGATTCTCGCCGGCAACCCGGCGCGGGTGATCGGCTATCGGGGCGGCCGGACGCCGGACAGCGACGCCATTCCGGCTCAGCCGGACGCACCGCTCGCTGTGCAGGCATCGGAATAGCGGCGCGCCGTACGGTGCCCATGCAACCGGCGATCGAATGACCGGCGCCAGCGCCGCAGCAGGCGCTCACGCCGCCGTGCAGGCGGATGCAGCGCAGCAGGCATCGCTCGCGGATCTGCTCAAGATCATCCTCGACATCGACAGACGCACGCCGGTCCGGATGACGGCCGGTTTCAGCAGCTGGCTCGGCGCGGGTCCGTCGGCGCCGCTCGCAGACGCTCCGGCGACCTCTCGCGGCGGTGTCTGGCTCATCGACACGCGTGACAGTGCCGCGCGCAGCGGCCCCCTCCTCCGGCAGGCGCTGAGTGGATCTGCGGACGCAGCGCTCGTCCTGGCGTCGTGGGGCCCGCCCCCGTCACGACTCCGCGCTGCGGTGCGGGGCCTTCGTGGCCGCGGCGGCCCCCGTCTGCCCGCGACGGAGGTGCGCGCGCAGATCGAGGAGTCAGGGGGAAGTCCATACGTCCTCGAAATGGCGTTCGACGGCTGGCGTGGCGTCCCCACGGGATTCCGGCTCACGGACGTGGCGAGGGGTGCGCCGACAGGGATCGCATTCCTGCTCACGCCTGGCGAACCGTTTCAGGGACCATTGTGGACATTCGTCGGCGGCCGGCTGGCGAAGGGGCGGAGCAGCGTTCGGGAGGCGCAGGCAGCGCCGTCATCGAAGCTGCAGGTCATCGATGTCCAGCTGCGTGATCGGGGGGCGGCTGTTGTACTGGTCCGAACCGGGGAAGGTACGTTCGTCGTTCGTGTCGTTCCCGCCGGACCCCTGCAGGCCGTGGTACAGCGGAACCACACCGTGCTGGGACAGCTGCGCGGTGCACTGGATAGCCATGGTCTGCTTCGCCTGATGCCGGAGCCGGTCATGGCAGATGTGTTCGCCGGCCATGCGGTCCTGGCCGAGACGTTCCTGCCCGGTACGCTGGCATGGATGGTCGCTCGCGGTCCGCTCGGTCCATCGATACACGAAAACGCGTTGCACTATCTCGACGTGCTGCGAGCCGAGACGGAACAACGGCTCGACGGACCGGACGGGCCCGTCGCTCTCGTGGCAGAGGATCTCGAGCGCCTGGGTCGTGCGGATTTCGTCAGCGCTGCTGTGCGCGACAGGATCGACCAGGAGCTACGGCGCACCGTCGAGGCATTCGCCGGACGTACGCTGTGTACCTGTGCGAGTCACGGCGACTTCGGGCCGGGCAACATTCTTGTCGATCCGCAGTCCGGTGTGCTCACGGGTGTGATCGACTGGGACACGGCGCGGGTAGTCGATCTACCCGGCATCGACCGGGTGAATCTGGAGATACAGACCCTGCGGAGCGTGTCGCGTCTGTCCTTCCGGCGGGCGGTCGAACGCGCATGGAAGCGCGGGCCGGTACGGGACGAGCTGTTGCGGGCGGGAGGGTCCGTGACGGGAGCGCGTGCGTTGTTCGGTGCAGCCGTCTGCAGGTACATCACGCGGGCGTTCACCTACCCGGCGCTTTACGCGGATATGGCCGACCAGTACGAGCGCGCCCTTCGCTGGCTCGCCAGGCAGTAGGCGGGATCACCTGCCCTGTTCGGCGGGCTCGAGCGAGGCCGATTCCGTCTGCAGGATCTTTCCGCCGTCCAGTTCGATCGTCACATCCGCGATGCGGCGCAGCGCCGGCTGATGCGAGATCGCGAGGATCGTGACCCGGCCTCGCAGCGACACGAGTGTCTCCAGAATCGCCGCCTCCGTGCGCGTATCGAGTCCGGTCGTTGCTTCATCGAGCACAATGAGCGCCGGATTGCGGACGAGTGCGCGTGCGATCGCAAGGCGCTGCCGCTGACCGCCGGACAGGTTCGACGCCTGGGGCGCGATCACGGCGTGGATGCCCTGCGCATCGCGCACGACGAAATCCCACGCGCCCGCCTCCTGCAGTGCACGCTCCACGCGCTCGTCCGAGATCGCGTCATCACCGAGCGTCACGTTCCGCCGCACAGTGTCATGGAAGAGAAACGTATCCTGCGGCACGTAGCCAATGAGGTTGCGCCATTCGCGCAGATCGAGCTCGGCCAGCGGTACGCCGTCGATGTACACCTCGCCGCTGGCCGGCCGGTGGAGACCGGTGACGAGGTCGACGATCGTCGTCTTGCCGCTGCCGGAACGACCGATGAGCGCAGTAATCGCGCGGGCGGGGATGGTGACGGAGAGCTCGTCGAGCACCTGCAGGTCGCCGTACGAGAAGCTGATGCTGCGCAGCTCGATTCCCTCGCGCAATCCGCTCGGACGCACGGTGCCCGGATGGTGTTCTTCGGCTGCGCGCGCTTCGTCGATCTGCTCCTGCATCGACCAGAACGCGCTCTCGCCGACTGCCATGACCTGATACCGCTTCTGCAGCGTGTTGATGTTCGTCATCAACCGGTAGAACACGAATGCCAGGACGATGATCGCCGAGAAGGACCGATCCGCCATGGAGAGGAGCGCAACCAGGCCGAGTCCGAGCACGAGCGTGACGATCGGCTCCTGAAACAGCCGAAGCGATTCGGAGGCGACGACAGTCCGCCGCTGCGCCTGGTTCACGCCCTCCGCTTCGCCCTCTAGAAGGGGTGCGAACAGCTCTTCCCGGGCCATCGCCTTCATCGGCTTGATACCCTGCAATGCGTCGACCAGGCTGGAGGCCAGATTGCGCGTGAGGCGTGTCTGCTGCTCACCGGCGAAGCGGCCGATCGCAACGAGCCGTTGCAGGGCGCGGCTCAGCACGAGCCCGGTGACGAGCGCCACCACCGTGACCTGCCAGGAGATGAGGGCCGAAATCACGAGGTAGATGATGATCTGCAGCGCACCGCCCAGCACCACGCACGCCTCGCGGTACGCAGCGGCGGAGCGGACGGCTTCGCCGGCAATGCTGTTTGCAAAGCTGCCGAGCGGCTGGCGGCCGAAGTATCCCCAACGCGCGCGCAGCAGCGCGCGGACCAGATCGATGCGCAGGTCGAGCGTCACGCGCGAGACCGTGAAGCCGACCTGTCGCATGGCCAGCCAGAGGAACACCGATTTCAGCGTGATGCCGAGGACGATGGTCCCGACGAGCACGCCCATGGTCGGCTCGAGACCGACCGCACGGAGAGCGGACTCGACGGCGTTCCCGATTGCCGACGTGGATCCGTCCTCGGGCGCTGCCGCAACTTCGAGCAGTGGCACGAGCGCGATGACGCTGATCCCCTCGAGGATGCCGCTCACGACCTGCAGCACTACCATCGCGAGCGTGCGCCCCGGATACGCGCCGGCGAAATGCTTGAAGAACGCGACCGAGCGCGGGTGCAGAAGCTTCATCGTACTTTCGGCAAGGGGATGCAGCTCACTGGTAGCACGGCTTGCGGCGTCACGGCGTCAGCCTCGCGGTCTCCGTGGCGGGTGCGCGCATGCGTAGCGGCTTGAGCAGGCGCGACTGCATCGGCTCGATCAGCAGTTCCAGGCCGAGCTGCCAGGGGGAGCGGTGCCACGGCGATACGGCGACGCGCTGCAGGTCGAACAGATCGCTGTCGTGGCTCACGTACCCGCCGTATGCCGACATACAGCAGCGGAACCCGGCTGCCCGGATGATCTCCAGATTCTCGTCCGTCATATTGGTCTTGCCGCCGAACGGGTAGCAGAAGAGATCGACTTCGTGACCCAGCTTCGCCTCCGCCGTCTGCTTCGAGCCGACGATCTCGTCACGCGCCGCTGCGCCTGAAACCGTGCCCAGATCGACGTGCTGCCGCGTATGGGCGCCGATCTCGAAGCCGCGGGCGTCGAGTCCACGAACATCGTCCCAGCTCATCCAGTGTGAGCGATGGCCCTGCTCCACGTCCCACCACCCGTCCCGCTCCGTTCCAATGAAGTCCGTGGCAATGAAGAAGCAGCCGGGCAGTTCGTGGCGCCGCATCACTTCCGCCGCCGCAACGTTGTCCGCGTAGCCGTCATCGAACGTGATGACGAGTCTGCCGGACAGATCGTCCGCACGTTCGATGCGATCGATCAGGTCGGCGGCACTGACGACGTCGAAGTAGCGCGCGAAGAATGCACAGTAGCGCTCGAACTCCCGGGTCGTGCAGGAGATCGGATTCCCCGTGTACCGGTCGTCCACGCGGTGGAAGAGCACGATG
The DNA here is from genome assembly GCA_964430275.1 of uncultured Gemmatimonadaceae bacterium. Lineage (GTDB taxonomy): Bacteria > Gemmatimonadota > Gemmatimonadetes > Longimicrobiales > RSA9 > DASTYK01. Next base: position 22,923 of record CAYSGF010000081.1, on the reverse strand, counting down.
AACGCCTTCCCGCGCAGGAACCTGCGATACAAGCCCGACCGGAAGACCGCCCAGCCCAGCAGCCGTTTCAGGTGTCGCCGCAGGCCCGGCCGGCGACGGCGTGCCACGCGACTGCGTAGCTCCGCCTTCTGCCGGCTCGTCGGGATCCGGTACGTATGCGCAGCAGATGCGTCCTGCGGCACGGCACGCGCAGCGCCCGACGCGATGTCTTCCACTGCGGCAGCAAGCATTCTCAATCCGTTCGGAACGAGTACGCGCAGGCGATAGGACTCGATGTACTCGAGCGGGTCGCCGGGTGGGGCCGGATCGAACGCGAACAGCTCCTGGCGGATGATCGCGCCCGCATCCACACCCGCGACCACCCAGTGCACCGTGATTCCGACCCGCCTCTCACCATTGTACATCTCCCAGAACCCCGGGGCCGAGCCGCGGTACTCGGGTGCCTTGCCCGTGTGCAGGTTGATGCACCCAAGCCGCGGAAGAGCAAACACCGCCGGTTGAAGAATGTACGTGCCCGCAATGACACCGAGATCCGGCGCAAGCGACTGCAACGCACGGATGCATGCAGGCTCGTGAAAATCGTCGAACGTGAGAACATCGACTGTGCTGCTGCGCGGGGAAGCCGCCTCAGCGCCATCAGCGCGCCGACTCGCTGCATTTCTGCGAAGGAGGTGCCGCAGGCCCCCGTACCGCAGGACGTGCCGCACCTTGCGCAGACCATTCCTCGACACCGTCCGATACGGCGTACGGATGACCGTCACGCGCTCCACGCCATGCAGCGGTGCGATCTGCTCGGCGGCAGCCGCACCCAGGTCGCCGCACGTAAACACCACGACCCGGAGTCGCCCCGTCGCCTGGCCTCCTCCGCGAGCAGCATGTGCCTGGGATGTCCGGCTCGCCACCGACGCGTCAATCACGCGGTGCGCATCCCGCCCCGGCATGGCCGCAGCCGCCACTCACGATGGCGTGGCTCCATGTCCTGCGCCTCCATTCGTCGATCCCCAGGCGCCTGACCACTCCTCGGACGCCAACGCGTACAGCGCTCGGCCGATGACACCCGGCGGACGCGCAATGCCCGGATACGGCACGCCGATCCGGGCTCGGGCGCAGCCGTCCGAGGATCAACCGCACTCATCGCGATCATCGTGTCTGCAATTGAGGACGCATCACCTCCTGGGCCCTGCTCTGACGCGCCCGGCGTGACGCCTCCGTTCCGTGCCTCCGGCGGGTAGTCACAATCCAGCCGCAACGCGCCAGTCGCATGGGGCAGGCCAACCTGAAGTCCCGTCGCATAAAGCGCGTAAGCCGCTCCCTCCCAGATATGTGGCGCGCCAGAGCCAGGCGCAACGCTGTAGCCTGCCGAGCGCGGGCTGCGGCGTGGGCGAAGCCATTGTGGCATGTGTGCAACAATCCGGTTGGGAGGCCGGGCGGTGACTGCTTCACAAGCGCCACACCATGACAGCGTTTGTGGCGGCGTTCGCGGGTGTTGATGCTCGGAATGGGACTTGCTCAATCCCGGCCGCGGATCGCCCTCGTGGGCGGTCATCCTGTCGTGCCTTTTCAGTTCCGAGATGCCCAACTGGTTTCTGGTTCCTGTGCGGCCACGTGCGCCGACGATGCGGCTCTTCTGCCTGCCGTATGCTGGGGGAAGTGCTGCGGTATTCCGCACCTGGGCGGGTTTGCTTCCGGCGGGTGTGGAGCTGTTTGCTGCGCAGCTGCCCGGTCGAGGTTGGCGGCTGCGGGAATCGCCGCTGACGGATCTCGCGCTGCTGGCGGATGAGTTGGCGGCGGCGATCGCGCCCGAGGCGGAGCTGCCTTTTGCGATTTTCGGGCATTCGATGGGTGCCTGGGTGGGGCTGGAGGTGGTCCGGCGGCTGGAGGCGATGGGGTTGAGGCCGCAGTGGTTGATGGCGAGCGGGAGGCAGGCGCCGAGCCTGGGCTGCACGCAACCGCGCACCTTGCACCTGGACGATGAGGCGTTCGTCGCCGCGGTGCAATCGCGTTACGGCGGCATTCCCGAGGAACTGTTGCGCGAGCGAGAGTTGCTGCAGCTGCTGCTTCCGGGTCTGCGAGCCGACTTCGAGTTGCTGGAGACCTATGAGCATCACCCGCCGTACCCGGTGCGCACGCCGATCCATGCGCTGGCCGGTGCCGCCGACCGGGTGGTGGCGATGGCCGATCTAGCGCCGTGGCGGCAGGAAACCTCGGGCGGATTCGAGATCCGATCGATGCCCGGCGGGCATTTCTACTTTCAGCCGGACCCGAGTGCGCTGATGGAGGTCCTGCGCCCGCTCGTCGGGGCGGGGGTGGCGGCGGCCGGGGCGAACCCGACGGCTTCGGCGTCATGACGGAGAACGTCGCGCGCAGGCGGCGGTTGCGGGTCTGCGGTCGCACCAGGCACGGCAGGCCGGCAGACAAGGGGAGCATTCATGCACCACGTTTCGTCCAGTCCTGAGGCGTACGTCTCCGAGGTCGAGACGGCGCTACTGCGGCATCCGGCCGTAGCGGATTGTGCCGTCCTTGCGGGCGTACCGAGCGGTGCGTGCGACGGGATCGGTGCGTACGTCGTCCCGCGTGGGGGCGCCAGTGCGGTTGAGCTGGCGGCCCATGCACGGGAGCTCGTGCCTGATGCGGGTTCCGTCTCGCTGGTCCTGGTGACGTCGATCCCGCTGACGCCCGAGGGTGGGGTCGACGAAGCCCGGCTGCGGGAGGTGCCGATCCTCGAGGGCGAGGCTGCCGAAGCGCTCCGGGTGACGCTGGCGACGGCGACCGGCGCGGCGGTCACGGTGGGTGTCCGGGAGCGCCCGCGTCCGCGGGAAGCGCTGCACGTGGGCGACCTGCTGCCGGCGCGCGCCCCGGTGCCGGACCGCGCGTCGCCCTCCAGCGTCGCGGCGGTGGCCGGGTCCGTGAGCGAGCGGCTCGCCATCACGGAGGGGGATTCCTTCACCGGCGAGTTCGACCCGGCTGATACGCTGGCGGCGACGCTGCTGCGTACAGCAGAGCGCTTCCCTCGACACGGTCTGCGGTTTCTGACGGCGGAAGGCGAGAATGCGCTGACGTATCCGGAGCTGCTGCTTGCTGCGCGGGGAGTGCTGTCGGGGCTGCGCCGCGCAGGGCTGCAACCGCAGGACAAGGTCCTTTTTCAGTTCGAGCGGAATCGTGATTTCGTCATCGCTTTCTGGGCGTGCGTGCTCGGCGGCTTCGTGCCCGTCCCGCTCGCGGTGGCACCGTCGTATCGCGAGGCGAATGCCGCCCTGACGAAGGTCAAGCACGCATGGGAGATGTTCCGCGGACCGCTGCTCCTGACGAGCGCTACCCTGCGCCCGGGCATCGAGTCCGCGGTGCGGTTGCTGGCTCTCGACGGTGCGCAGGTCGCGGACATCGACAGTCTCGCCGGTGACCCGGATGCGGAGGTGTGCACCGCGCAGGCCGAGGAGCCCGCTCTCATCATGCTGACGTCCGGCAGCACGGGCGCGCCGAAGGCGGTCGTGTTGAGCCATCAGAACCTGGTCTGGCGTGCGTGCGCATCCCGGCAGGTGAACCAGTTCGACGAACGGGACGTTTCGCTGAACTGGATGGCGCTGGATCACGTTGCGGGCATCATCTATTTCCACCTGCGCGACGTGTATCTCGGCGCGAATCAGATTCATGCGGCGACCGACCTGGTGCTCCAGGACCCGTTGCACTGGCTGGACTGGATCGATCGGTATCGTGTGACGGTCACGTTTGCACCGAACTTCGCGTTCGGTCTGGTGAACGACTGTGCGGCCGAGATCGCACGGCGAACGTGGGATCTCTCTTCGCTCCGCTACGTCCTGAACGGCGCCGAGGCGATCGTCGCACGCACGGCACGGCGGTTCCTCACACTCCTGCAGCCGCACGGCCTGCGGATGGATGCGATGCGCCCGGCATGGGGGATGTCGGAGACTTCGTCGGGTGTGATTTACTCCGATGCCTTCACAATGGAGTCCACAACGGATGAGGATCCGTTCGTGGAGGTGGGCAGGCCGATCCCGGGGGTGGCGATCCGCATTGTCGATGATGCAGTCAGGCCGGTCGCAGAAGGCGTGATCGGGCGGCTGCAGATCCGGGGACGCACGGTCCTGCGCGGCTATTACGAGCGTCCGGACCTCAACGCGGAAGCCTTCACGGCGGACGGCTGGTTCGATACCGGAGATCTGGGGCTCATTCGCAACGGTCGGCTGACAGTGACCGGGCGCGAGAAGGACGACATTGTCATTGCGGGCGCGAAGTACTACTGCCACGAGATCGAGGGTATCGTCAACGAGCTACCGGACGTGATCACGTCGTTCACGGCTGCATGTGCCGTTCGGACGACGGGCGCAGACACGGAGTCGCTGGCGGTCTTCTTCGTTCCCTCTGATTCCGCGGATCTCATTGCGACGATTCGCACGATCCGGCGCAACATCGCGCGCGCTGCCGGTGTGTCACCGGAATACGTGGTGCCCGTCGCAATGTCGGACATTCCGAAGACATCGCTCGGGAAGATCCAGCGCGCGGACCTGCGCCGTCGATTCGAATCCGGCGGGTTCGCTGCGGAGCTCAGGCAGGTCGACATACTGATGGGCGGCGCGAACACGATTCCGGACTGGTTGTTCACACCGGCCTGGAGGCGTCGTCGTCTGCGCCCGTCCGAGCTGGCTCGGCTGCCGGCTGCTGTCCTGCTGTTCGACGACCGGTCGTCGCTTGCCGTTGCGTTGAAGGAGCGCCTGTGCGCGCGCGGCGTCGATGTAATCATGCTCGAGGCGGGTGAGCGATTCGAGTCCTGCGGCGATGGACGCTACAGGGTCCGCCCTGCCCTCGCGGCGGATCTGGTCGCGCCGCTGGCGGCGGCGAGTCGTGCCGCCTCGCTCGGGATCGTGTACCTCGCGCACACGACGCCCGACGCACCGGCAGCTGCCGCAGCGCAGCGCGCCCACGATCTCACGGCGCTCGCGCAGGCGCTGTCGGGTGCGGGCCAGGACCTGCCGGCTACGCGGATCCTGGCGGTGACGACACGGGCGCAGGAAATCGAGGCGGGCGAGGTGGCGGACCCTGTCGCACCGGTTTCAGCCGCGCTCCTCAAGACGATTGCACAGGAGCTCGAGGGCGTGAGCGCGGCGCAGGTCGATGTCGATGACGATGCTTCGGCGTCCGCGGATCAGCTGATCGCGGAGCTGGAGTCGCGGGCTCTGGAGGAAGACGTTGCATACCGCTCCGGCGCTCGCCACGTCGTGAGGCTGCGGCGCCCCTCTCCGCGCTCGGGTGACACGCCCCCTGCGTTCATACGCGGCGGTCTGTACGTCGTGACCGGTGGCCTCGGCGGCGTAGGCATGGAGGTCGCGCGGCTGCTCCTTGCCGAGTACGACGCACACGTGTTGATCCTTGGACGCCGGGACGTGACGGGCACCGACGGCGGTCCCGGCGAAGCGCTCCGCCAACTCGCGGCCGGGGGCGGCACTGTGCGTTACGAAGCCTGTGACGTGACGGATGGAGACCGGCTGCGGCGCGTCATTGCGACGGCAGAACAGAACGCGCAGCGGCCCGTCGACGGCGTGCTGCATCTCGCTGGCGGTTTCCATGAGAAGCTGCTCTCGGAGGAGACGCGAGAGAGCATCGACGCCGCATTGGATGCCAAAGTACGTGGTGCGCAGGCGCTCCACGATATTCTTGCCGACAGGCGTGATGCGCTGTTCATCGCGTTCTCGTCCGTGACCGGGTTCTTCGGCGGGTTCGCGGTGGGCGCCTATGCGGCAGCCAACGCGTTTCTGGACGGTTTCGCGCGCTGGCGACGGAGTGCAGGCTGGCCGCACAGCTACTCGATCGCATGGAGCCAGTGGCAGGACATCGGCATGAGCCGCTCCTATGCCATGAAGGACCATGCGAGGGCACGCGGGCACGAACCGATCACCGGCGCGCAGGGCATCAACGCAGTGCGGGCGGTGCTCGCTCGCCCGGATGCGGTGTGCATGGTCGGACTGGCGGATGGAGCGGCGGCGATTCGCAGGCACTTCGAAGTGCCATGCGAGCCTCTGCTCGAGACCGTCATGACGATCGCCGCCACTCCGAGCGAGCCGCTGCCGCGGTTCGAAGGAGTGCAGCTGCAGGATCGGTTCGGCCGGCCACTGCCGTTCACGGTTCAGTTCGTATCCCCCGACGCGGAGGTGTCCGGCTCGACGGTTCCGAGCGGTGGCGGCGCACCTGCTGTTGCCCCTCGCAATGACCTGGAGCGTCGTATCTCCCGGGTGTGGCAGGACGTACTCCGGCTCGACGACATCGACGTGTTCAGCAACTTCTTCGATGTAGGCGGCACGTCGCTGCTGATGGCGCAGGTGTACCGCCGACTTCGCGACGAAGTCACAGCCGAGCTGTCGATGACCGACCTGTTCGCTTCGCCGACGATCAGCTCACTCGCCGCGCATCTGGATGGCGACCGGCCACTGAGCGTTGGTGCGGACCAGGAGCGCGGCGAGGAGCGTCGCCGACGGCTGCAGCGGATGCAGCGTAGTGCGGAGTCCCGCCGGCGGGTGCCATGACCTCGATGATCAACGATCTCGACATTGCCGTGATCGGCATGTCCGGCCGGTTTCCGGGCGCGCGCAACGTCGCTGAGTTCTGGCGCAACCTGAAGGCGGGCGTCGATTCGTGCCGGCCGCTGAGTGAGGAGGAGCTCGCGCGAGCGGGGGTCGCCGAGGCGGCGAGCGCGGATCCGTCGTACGTCCGCGCAGCGTCACGCCTCGATGGCATCGAGCTCTTCGACGCCTCGTTCTTCGGCTACAGCCCGCGCGAAGCGAGCGTGCTGGATCCCCAGGCGCGCGTGTTCCTGGAGTGTGCATGGGAGGCGCTGGAGACGGCGGGTTACAATCCGCAGCGCACCGAGGCATCCGTCGGCGTGTACGCTGCGCAATCGATGAGCACGTACCTGCTGGGGCACGTGCACGATCAGCTGGCGCTCGGCGAGTTCGCGCTGGCTGGGGGCAACATCCAGGCGATCATCGGCAATGGCAGCGATTTCCTGCCTACCCGGGTCTCGTACAAGCTGAACCTGTCGGGACCCAGCGTAAACGTTCAGAGCGCGTGCTCGTCGTCCCTCGTTGCGGTGCACCTCGCACGTCAGGCGCTGCTGGCCGGCGAGTGCGACATGGCACTCGCGGGCGGCGTGTCGATCTACCTGCCGCAGGACGCCGGCTATACGTATCAGGAGGGCATGATCCTGTCGCCGGACGGACACTGTCGGCCGTTCGATGCATCGGCACAGGGTACGATCTTCGGTCGTGGCGCAGGTGTGGTCGTGTTGAAGCTCCTGTCCGACGCCGTGCGCGACGGTGACGAGGTGTACGCCGTCATCAAGGGCTCGGCGGTCAACAATGATGGTGCCGGCAAGGTGGGCTACACGGCGCCCGGTGTGGAGGGGCAGGCCCGGGTGATCGCGGAGGCCCTGGCGAATGCGGACGTGGACGCGGCATCAATCAGTCATGTCGAAGCACACGGTACGGGTACGGCGCAGGGCGACCCCATCGAGATCGAGGCGCTGACGCGTGCGTTTCGGGCGACGAGCGCGCGCTCGCAGTACTGCGCGATCAGCTCGGTAAAGGGCAACATCGGGCACCTCGATGTTGCGGCCGGCATAGCCGGGCTCATCAAGACCGTGCTGATGCTTCGTCACCGGGAGCTGGTCGCGAGCCTGCACTACGCGAGCTCGAATCCGCAGATCGACTTCGAGCGTAGCCCGTTCTTCGTGAACGATCGGGCGCGCGCCTGGGATCCGGTGGCAGCCGGTCCGCGGCGCGCGGGTGTGAGCTCGTTCGGCATGGGCGGCACGAACGCGCACGTCGTGCTGGAGGAAGCGCCGCCGACCCAGCCGCGTGCGTCGCTGCCGGATCGACCCGTCCACCTGCTGACGCTCTCGGCCAGGACGCCCACGGCACTGTCACAGCTCGCGGCGAGTACCGCCGAATGGCTGCGCGAGCAGGCCGACGATGTGATTCCGGCGGCGTGTTTCACCACGAATACCGGGCGCTCTCATTTCGCCCACCGCGCGGCGGTCGTGGTGCGGGATCGCGCACAGGCGGCGGAGGCGCTGGGCGCCGTCGAGCGGCGCGCGATGGTGCCCGATGTGTCTGTCGGGCAGGGTTCCGGCACGCGGCCGCGCACGGTGTTCCTCTTCACCGGCCAGGGCTCGCAGTACACGGGCATGGGTGCCGGTCTGTACCGGTCCGAACCGGTGTTCCGGGAGGCGATTGACCGGTGCGCGAGCGTTCTGGCACCGGAGATGGATCTGCGCGCGGTGTTGCACGAAGAGGCCAGCGCCTCCCTGTTGAGCCAGACGCGATATACCCAGCCGGCCCTGTTCGCGCTCGAGTATGCCCTCGTACAGGTGTGGCAGGAGTGGGGAATCGTGCCGGACGTGGTACTCGGCCACAGTCTCGGTGAAGAGATCGCTGCCTGTATTGCCGGCGTCTACTCGCTCGAGGACGGGCTGAGGCTCGTATCCACCCGTGCGCGTATGATGCAGGCGCTCCCGCAGGACGGTGCCATGGCAGCGGTGTTCGCAGCGCGCGACCTCGTCGCCGAGGCGATTGCGCCGTTTGCCGACCGCGTCTCGATCGCGGCGTTGAATGCGCCGGACAAGACCGTCGTCTCCGGGGAGCGGGCCGCGGTCGAGTCCATTGCGGCCGCCCTCGCCGGGCGCGGCATCGAATGCCGGCCGCTCCTCGTATCGCATGCGTTCCACTCGCCGCTGATGGACCCGATGCTCACGGCGTTCGAGGCGGCTGCGCGCGAGATCCGGTTCATGCCGGCGCGCATTCCACTGATCTCGAATGTCACTGCCGCTCCCGCGGATGACGCTCTGCTGCGAGACCCGGCGTACTGGCGTCGCCACATCCGCGAGCCCGTGCGCTTCGCGGAGTCGATCGCGGCTCTCGACCTTGCCGGCTCCGATGTCGTCATCGAGATCGGCCCCAGTCCGACCCTGCTGACGCTCGGCCGGGAGTGCGTGTCCGGGACGCAGCCGAACTGGCTGCCTTCCCTGCGCAGGGGACGCACCGATCTCGACCAGATCCTGGAAACGCTCGGCGCCGCGTACACGGCCGGCATCGAGCCGTCCTGGGACGGCTACCACCGGGATCGCCCGCGGCGCCGCATCGCACTCCCGACGTATCCGTTCCAGCGGGAGCGACACTGGATCGAGCCGATCACTGCGCGACGTGGCGCAGCAGCACCGCACCGGTCGGGGAACGGCCTGCTCGGGCGGCGCATCAGCTCGCCGGTCCTGAGCGACCCCGTATTCGAGACCGTCGTCGGCGCGCGCACGGTTCCGTATGTCGTCGATCACACCGTTGCAGGGGTCGTGGTCTTCCCGGCGACCGGCTTCATCGAGCTCGCACTCGCAGCCGCGCCCCCGGTCGGGCTCGCGGACGCAGTGGTCGAGAACCTGAGCATCGACCAGGCGCTCGCGTGTCCGGACGCGGAGCGCGTTGTCCATACCGTGCTGTCGACCGGCGACGACGGGCGCACATCGTTCCGCATCTACTCGCGATCCGACGACGGTGTCGGTCCGGATGCCTGGGTGCAGCACGCCAGCGGCGATCTCGTCAACTCGGTCGCGGCGGCCGATGAGCCCGGCTTCACCGGTGACGCGACTCGCGCCCAGTGCCCTTCGCACCTTGCCGGTGGAGAGTACTACGAGCAGTTGCAGCGCCGCGATTTTTCCTACGGTCCGGCGTTCCGCGGCATCGCGGAGATCTGGTGGCGCCACGGCGAGGCCGTCGCGTCCATCGATCTGTCGGTGCCCGCCGACGAACTGCGCGGATACCGCGCGCACCCCGCCGTGCTCGATGCTGCTCTGCAGGCAGTGCTTGCGGCCGCGGGCCAGCTCGAAAGCAGTGACGACCGGTTGTACGTGCCGACATCCTTCGAGCGGATCGTCGTGCGGGGCTCGCTCGCGAATATCGCATGGACCCATGCGCGCATGCGGAGCGGTCCGGATGCGACGCCAGTGGCGGACATCGTGGTCGCGGATGCAAGCGGTCGGGTGATCGCGACGGTCGATGGTGTGCGCCTCACGCGCATCCGCCGCGACGCACTCCGCCGGCTCGCCGGTGGTGCAGCGCCGGATCCGGTCTACCGAGTCGACTGGCAGGAGAAGTCGCTGCCGCCCGTGCGCGTGGCGGGAGCGGTTGCCGATTTCGTCCCGTCGATCGACACGATCGAGCGTGCGCTCGAGCCCGTCGTGGCACTGGCGGGCGAACGGTACGGTCTGAGCGTTTACGATCGGGTGCTCCCGGCACTCGACCGGATCTGCGCGGGCTATGTGGCTGCAAGCCTGCGCGAGCTCGGGTGGTCGCCGTCCCCGGGCGAGACGTGCTCGACCGCTGCGCTCATGAGCCGGCTCGGCATCGAGTCGCGTTACGAGCGAATGCTCGAGCGTTGCCTCGAGATGCTCGTCGAGGACGGTGTCCTGTGCGCGGTCGAGACCGGCTGGCGTGTGGAGCAGGATCTCGCTGCGGCGAGCGCCAGTGCGTCTGCAATGCAGGAGCTCCTTGCATCGTATCCCGCGTGCGTCGCAGAGCTGACGCTCACGCAACGGTGCGGCGAGCACCTGGCGGACGTGCTGTCGGGACGGGTCGATCCATTGCAGCTCCTCTTCCCGGGCGGGTCCACGGAGGACCTCGAGCGACTCTACCGGGATGCGCCGTTCACGCGCGCCTACAACATGGTTGTCAGCGAAGCGGTTTCGGCAGCGCTCGCGAAGGTGCCCGCGGATCGCAAGGTCCGCATTCTCGAGATCGGTGCCGGTACGGGCGGCACGAGCACCTACGTCCTGCCCACGCTACCGGTCGGACGCGTGGACTACACGTTTACGGACGCATCACAGCTGTTCATGGCCCGTGCGAAGCGGCGTTTCGCCGAGCACTCCTTCGTCGAGTACCGTGTCCTCGACATCGAGCAGGACCCGCGCGCGCAGGGCTACCGGTCCGGCGACTTCGACCTCGTTCTCGCGACGAACGTGCTGCACGCAGCGCCGGACGTTCATCAGACGCTGCGATACGTGAAGGATGTGCTCGCGCCCGGCGGCCTGCTGGCGATGGTGGAAGGTATATCGCGCCAGCGATGGGTCGACCTGATCTTCGGGCTGACCGACGGCTGGTGGAAGGCGACGGACACGGAGCTGCGCGGCAGCTATCCGCTGATCTCGCGGAGTCAGTGGAGCGATGTGCTCGCGGATGTCGGTTTCGAGGGGATCGCAAGCGTACCGGCGGAGGATCGCCCGCCGATCTGTGAACAGGCCGTGATGCTCGCGCGCAATCCGCTCGGTGCGAGTGCTGCCGGCAATGATCCCCCGGCGGATGCTGGCGACTATGTCGTGGTCGGTGAGCGCACGGGGATCGCCGGTGCCGTGATCGCTGAGCTGGCGTCGGCAGGCCGGGTTCGCATCATCGAGCCGGGCGACGGGCTCAGCGTAGACGCGGACGGCTCGGTGTCGGCGGATTTCATGGCGCCGGAGCAGATGCGTGCGGCGATCGACGTGCTGCTGCCGCCGGACGCGACGTGCAGTGCGATCGTGCATTGTGTCGGTCTGGATGACGCCACCGCAGTTTCGAGCGACGCCGACCTCGAGAGGCGCCTGACGCGCCACTGCGGCAGTCTGCTCCACCTGGTTCAGGCGGTGGCGAGCCGCACCGGCATACCGCCGAAGCTGGCCATTGTCACCCGCGGTGTGCATACGCTGAGCGACGCGGACGCGCCGGCGGATCCGGTACCGGCCACGGCGTGGGGTTTTGCACGGGTGATCGCTCTCGAACATCCGGAACTGAGCTGCGCGCGAATCGACCTTGACCCGCAGAGTGAAGCGAAGGCGGCTGCCGCACAGGTCGTGGCGGAGCTGCTGCACGGCGAAGGTGATGACGAAGTCGTATGGCGGAATGGTGAGCGCCGGGTCTCTCGCCTCGTGGACGCAGCAGAGCTGACGGCAGGTGCCGCTCGCGAGTCCGGCGTGCACCTGGAGATCGCGGAACGCGGCGTCCTGGATCGGATCAAGGTGCAGCCTGCAAACCGACGTTCGCCGGGACGCTCGGAGGTGGAGATCGCGGTGAGCGCCGCGGGCCTGAACTTCAAGGACGTCCTGAACGCGCTCGGCACGTATCCCGGGGATCCCGGGCCCCTCGGGCTCGAGTGCGCGGGGCGGATCACGGCGGTGGGTGCCGACGTTCGCGGCCTGGTGCCCGGCGACGAGGTGCTGGCGATCGCGCCCGGCTGTTTCGGCACGTACGCAATTGCACACGCCGATCTCGTCGTGCGCAGGCCCGACGTGTTGAGCGCAGCGGACGCTGCTGCCGTACCGGCTGCGTTCCTCACCGCGTATCACGCGCTGCACGACCTGGCACACGTGAAGGCTGGCGATCGTGTGTTGATCCATGCTGCAGCAGGCGGCGTCGGTATGGCAGCAGTGCGGATCGCGCTGCACGCCGGCGCCGAAGTGTTCGGCACGGCGGGTACGGCGGCGAAGCGCGAGCTGCTGACGCATCTCGGTGTGACGCACGCGTTCGATTCACGATCGATCTCGTTCGCCGATGAAATCCTGCGGATCACGGCCGGCAAGGGTGTCGACGTCGTGGTGAACTCGCTGGCGGGCGATTTCATCGAGCGCAGCTTCGCAGTGCTCGCGCCGGGCGGCAGGTTCGTCGAGCTCGGCAAGGCGGGCATCTGGGACGACACGACCGTCGCCGCGCTCGGCAGGGGCCATGCCTATCACGTCGTGGACGTGCAGGCGCTGGCCGCAGCGGAGCCGGTGCGCATGGGACAGGCGCTACGCGCGGTCGTCGAGATGGTCGCGACCGGACAGCTCGATCCACTGCCCGTGCGCACGTTTCCGCTCGCAGCCGCGGCGGATGCATTCCGGTTCATGGCGCAGGCGAAGCACGTCGGCAAGATCGTCCTCGAGCTGCCACCGGTGACGGCAGCGCTACCCCTCGTCCGCACAGATGCGACGTACCTGATCACTGGTGGCTTCGGTGCTCTCGGCCTGCTGATGGCGCGCTGGCTCGTCGAACGCGGCGCGGGCGGTATCGCGCTCATGGGCCGGCGTGAGCCCGGTGCGGATGCGCGCGCCCTGGCTGCCGAGCTGGAAGCCGCAGGAGCGAACGTCGCACTGCTCACGGGCGACGTTTCGGACCCGACCGACGTGGCACGCGTGCTGAGTCACATCGCGGAGTCCATGCCCGCCCTGCGCGGCGTGATCCACGCCGCGGGTACGCTCGACGACGGTGCGCTGTCGCAGCAGCGGTGGGATCGGTTCGAGCGGGTGATGGCCGCGAAGGTGTACGGCGCGTGGAACCTCGACCGGCAGACGGCGGAGCTTCCGCTCGACTGGTTCGTGCTGTTCTCGACACTTGCGGCCGTGCTGGGCTCGCGCGGGCAGGCGAACCACGCCGCTGCAAATGCCTACATGGACGCACTCGCGGTCAGCCGGCGCGCCCGCGGCCTGCCTGCATTGAGCATCAACTGGGGCGCATGGTCCGAGATCGGCGCGGCGGCGGAAGGCGCCGTGCTCGCTCGACTGCAGCGGATGGGTATCGGTGCCATCGCGCCGTCGGACGGGCTGCGTCTATTCGAGCAACTGCTGGAACGGAGCGTCGGACAGGGCGATTTCGCGAAGGCCTCGGCGGCGGTGCTGCCGGTCGACTGGCCGACGTATGTGGCGGAATCGCTCGGTGGCCGGGTTCCGCCATTCCTGGCGGGACTCATGAGTCGCCGCTCAATGGTGCGTGCTGTGAGTGCGCCGTCCGTTGCGAGTCCTGCAACGAAGGAAGCGGGAACGCTCCTCGAGCGGCTCACGGCTGCCCGGCCCGCGGGTCGGCGCGAGCTCGTAACCTCGTACCTGCGCGAGCGCGTCGTGCGCAGCCTGGGTCTCGACACGCGCGGCTCCCTCGACCTGCGACAGCCGTTGAGCGAGCTGGGCCTGGATTCGCTCATGGCCGTCGAGCTCCGCACCCGCATTGCGGAAGGCGCCGGCGTCTCCGGATCGCTGCCGGCCACGCTGCTGTTCGACTACCCGACGATCGAGACCCTGACGGACTACCTGCTGCGCCGGCTCATGCCGGAGGCGGCGCAGACGGCCGTTGCGGCAACGGGCAATGGTGTGCACGCAGCGACGCGCGCAGCAGTGGCGGAACTGAGCGAGGAAGAAGCCGAAGCGCAGTTGCTGGCAGAGCTCTCAGAGATGCAATAGGCGAATCACATGAATGACGTTGCTGTGAACGACGACCTCTCTCCCGCGAAGCGGGCGCTGCTCGAGATACGTGAGCTGCGCACGCGGCTGCGCGAGCTCGAGGCCGAGCGCCGCGAGCCCGTTGCCGTCGTTGGCATCGGCTGTCGCCTGCCGGGCGCGAACGGGCCGGACGCCTTCTTCGAGATGCTCATGCAGGGGACCGATGCGGTGCGCGAGGTTCCGCGCGACCGTTGGGACGTCGATGCGTACTACGACCCCGATCCGGATGTGCCGGGACGCATCGCGACGCGCTGGGGCGGCTTCCTTGACGGCGTCGATCAGTTCGAGGCGCAGCTGTTCGGTGTCTCGCCGCGGGAAGCGGAAACGATGGATCCCCAGCAGCGGCTCCTGCTCGAGGTCGGATGGGAGGCTCTCGAGCATGCCGGTTGTGCGCCGGACCGCATGCGCGGCACGCGCACGGGTGTGTTCGTCGGTATCGGCACGAGCGACTACGCGCAGATGCAGCTCGCGCGCTCGAGCGCATCGAGTATCGACGCATATCTGGCGACGGGCAGCATCTCGCACAGCGTCGCCTCGGGCCGGCTGGCGTACTACTTCGGCTTTCAGGGGCCGGCGATCTCGATCGACACGGCATGCTCCTCGTCGCTGGTGTCGATTCATCTCGCATGTCAGAGTCTGCGCGCCGGGGAATGCAGTCTTGCGCTGGCAGGCGGCGTCAACGCGATCCTGTCGCCAGAGAACTCGATCAGTCTCTCGAAGGCGCGGATGATGGCCGCCGACGGCCGCTGCAAGACGTTCGACGCGCGCGCGGACGGCTTCGTACGTGGCGAGGGTTGCGGACTCGTTGTGCTCAAGCGGCTTTCGGACGCGATCGCGGACCATGACCGCATTCTGGCGGTGATCCGTGGCTCGGCGATCAACCAGGACGGACGCAGCAACGGACTGACGGCACCGAACGGACCGTCACAGGAAGCAGTGTTGCGCGATGCGCTCGTGAATGCCGGTGTGGCTGCCGCGCAGATTGGATACGTCGAGACGCACGGCACCGGCACCGAGCTGGGTGACCCGATCGAGCTGCAGGCGCTCGGTGCGGTCATGGGCGAGCAGCGGAGCGCGGACTCACCGCTGCTCGTCGGCTCGGCGAAAACGAACGTCGGTCATCTGGAAACCGCCGCGGGCGTGACCGGCTTCATCAAGCTCGTGCTGGCCCTGCAGCACAAGGCGATCCCGCCGCATCTGCACTTTGCCACGCCGAATCCGCATATCGACTGGGGCAATCTGCCGGTGCGCGTTGCCGTGGACACTACAGAGTGGCTGGCACTGGACGGCAGGCGGATCGGCGGTGTGAGCTCCTTCGGCTTCAGCGGCACGAATGCGCACGTGATCGTCGAGGAGGCGCCGCTGCAGGCAGTCGGCACCCAGCCGCACGGCGAGCGCGCGGAGCTGTTGTGCCTGTCCGCACGCACGCCCACCGCGTTGCGTGAAATGGGGCGGCAGTGGGCGGCCCGCCTGCGGGACCCTGCGACGAATCTGGCTGCGGTCTGTCATGCCGCGGCGGTAGGCAGGGCGCGTCTCAACCATCGCGCGGCGGCCGTGGTGACGTCCGTCGCCGGCGCAGCGGCCGCCGCGGACCAGATCGCAGCCGCCGCGCCGCAGGAAGGCACGCGGCTCGGGCGGGCGGAGGGGTCCGGCGATGAACGTGTGGCCTTCCTCTTCACGGGGCAGGGTGCGCAGTACATCGGCATGGGGCGCCGCCTGTTCGAGACGGAACCGGTATTCCGTACCGCGCTCGAGCGCTGCGACGCGCTCCTCGCCACGATCGGTCGCCCGCTGCTGCCCGTGCTGTATCCTGCGGATCCCGCGGACCAGCGGCTGCATGAAACCGCCTGGACGCAGCCAGCGCTGTTCGCCGTGCAATACGCGCTCGCGGCACTGTGGCGCTCGTGGGGCATCGTCCCGTCCGCGGTGATCGGCCACAGTGCCGGCGAGTATGCAGCGGCCTGCATCGCGGGAATGGTGCCGATGGAGGACGCGCTGCGACTGCTCGTCGAGCGCGCGCGCCTGATGCAGAACGCACCCGGTCGCGGCGCAATGGCCGCCGTCTTCGCGCCTGAGCACGCCGTGCGGGAGATGGTGCTGACGGAGGGGCGTGCGCTCGGCATCGCCGCGGCGAATGCGCCGGAGAACACCGTCGTCTCGGGCGAGACTGATGCGCTCGAGCGCGTCCTGACGGAGGCGACAGCGCGTGGCATCCGTCATCAGCGGCTGAACGTGTCGCACGCCTTCCACTCCCACCTCATGGAACCCGTGCTCGACGACTTCGGGCGTGCGGCGCAGGCGATTCCAGCGGAGCTGGGTACGGTGCCACTCGTCTCGAACGTGACCGGTACGTTCCTGGAGGACATGCCCGACGCCGCATACTGGACGCGGCACATCCGTCAGCCCGTCCGCTTCGAGCAGGGCATGCGCACGCTCCTGGGCGCGGGCTACCGCGTGTTCGTGGAACTCGGGCCGCATCCGACGCTCTGCTCGCTGGGTCGCCAGATCGAGCCGAGCGCGGGGCTCGTGTGGGTACCGTCGCTGCGCGAGGGACGTGACGACCGCGAGCAGATGCTGGACGGGGCTGCCGCCCTGTTCGTCCAGGGGATCGACGTGGACTGGAGTGCAGGCGACCGCGAGCGCGGCCTTCAGAAGGCGGAGCTGCCCACCTATCCGTTCGAGCGCAAGCGCTACTGGTTCGAGGACGCGGCCACGCGGCGGGAGCCTGCGCCTGCGCAGGTCATTGCGGCGGATGCGACGCCGGTCCAGGTGGAGCGCGAAGTCGCGACGTCAGACGCGGCGGCGGAAGCGGCTTCGGATCCTGCTGCCGAGCTCGCCGCGCGGATTCGCGACGCGTTTCCCGACGAGCGTCGCACACTCCTCGAGGAGCACGTGGCGGCGTGCGTACGGGGCGTGCTGCGCCTGGATGCATCCGACCCGCTCGACTACGGCAAGGGCCTTCTCGACATCGGCCTGGATTCCCTCATGGCGGTCGAGCTACGCTCGCGCCTGGAGGCCTCGACGCTCCTGCCGCGGCCATTGCCCACGACACTCGTGTTCGACTATCCGACCATCGCAGCCATCGCCCGCTACCTGTACGACGAGCTGATCGAAGCCGCACCACTGACGGTCGCGGAACTCGAGGACAGCGCGGCGGGGATGCTCGATGAAGGTGCGGTGACCGCACTGTCGGACCAGGAAGCCGAGGCGCTCCTGCTGCGTCGCCTCGAACAGTTCGGAACATGACCATGAGCTCGGCTACGAGAAATGAAGGGGAGCTGTCGCCGCTGAAGCGCGCACTGCTCGCCATGGATCAGATGCAGGCCAGGCTCGATGCTGCAGAGAAGGCGCGGCGCGAGCCGATCGCCGTCATCGGCATGGGCTGCCGCTTTCCGGGTGCGGCGCACGACCCCGCATCGTTCTGGAATCTGCTGCGCTCCGGGGTGGACGCGATCGGTGAAGTGCCCGCCGACCGCTGGGACATCGATGCGTACTACAGCGACGACCCCGACGCACCGGGGAAGATGTACACGCGCTGGGGTGGATTCCTGAGTGACATCGATCAGTTCGACCCCGAATTCTTCGGGATCACGCCGCGCGAGGCCGCAAGTCTCGACCCGCAGCAGCGCCTCCTCCTGGAAGTGACATGGGAGGCGCTCGAGAATGCGGCGCGTGCACCCGACAGCCTGGCGGGCTCGCGCACGGGGGTGTTCGTCGGCATCCTGAGCGGCGACTACGGCGACCTGCAGCTCACCGGTGATGGCGTCGAACGCCTGGACGCATACTTCGGATCGGGTACGGCCCGCAGCATCGCATCCGGGCGCCTGTCGTACGTTCTCGGCCTGCGCGGTCCCAGCCTGTCGATCGACACGGCGTGCTCGTCCTCGCTCGTCGCGCTGCACCTCGCGTGCGCGAGCCTGCGCAGGGGCGAAACCGACATGGCGATCGCCGCGGGTGTGAACCTGATGCTGATGCCGGAGCCGACGATCGCGTTGTCACGCTATCGGATGATGGCGGCGGACGGGCGCTGCAAGGCATTCGACCGGAGGGCGGACGGGTACGTGCGCGGCGAGGGCTGTGCGGCGCTGATCCTGAAGACGCTGTCCGCTGCCCGCAGAGACGGTGATCGCGTGCTCGCAGTCGTACGGGGCACGGCGGTGAACCAGGATGGCGCGAGCAGCGGCCTGACCGCGCCGAACGGGCCCGCGCAGGAGGACGTCATCCGGGACGCGCTGAAGGATGCGTCACTGCGCCCGGAGCAAGTGACGTATATCGAAGCGCACGGCACCGGCACGTCGCTGGGCGATCCCATCGAGATCCAGGCGCTGGCGCACACCCTCGGGCAGGGCCGCGGGTCGGACCATCCGCTGCTCGTCGGTACCGTCAAGACGAACATCGGTCACACCGAATCGGCAGCGGGTCTGGCCGGTGTGGTCAAGGCGATCCTCGCGCTGCAGCATCGCGAGATCCCGCCCAACCTGCACTTCGAGGAGCCGAACCCGTTCATTGCGTGGAACCGGCTGCCGGTTGCGATTCCGCGCAGCCTTACGCCATGGCCGGCCGGCAGGCCGCTGATCGCCGGTGTGAGCTCGTTCGGCTTCAGCGGCACGAACGCGCATGTGCTTCTCGAGGCGGCGGACGAAGCGGCTGCGGAGGACGTCCTCGTGGAGCGGCCGCTGCACGTACTGACGCTGTCGGCCGTGAACGAGGACGCCCTGCGGCTCACGGCTGGTCGCTACGAGCAATACCTGAAAACGGCCGCGGACGTGCGCTGGGAGGACGTCTGCTTCACGGCCAACGCAGGCCGCGTTCAGCAGCCGCATCGCGCATTGATCGTGGCGCGGGATCGGACCGATGCGCTGCCGATGATCCGACAGCTGGCAGCCGGTCAGGACGTGCCTGAGGTGGCCCGCGCACACGTGAGAGGTGCGCCGTCACCGCTCGCCTGGCTGTTCACGGGACAGGGGGCTCAGTACCCCGAGATGGGGCGGGCCTTCTACGAGACACAGCCGGTCTTCCGTCAGGTCATCGACCGCTGCGACGCGGTGCTGCGTGCCGAAGCGGGAACATCGCTGCTGGAAGTCATCCACAGCCACGATGGGCGCCTCGATCAGACGATCAACACGCAGCCGGCACTGTATGCGCTGGAGTGTGCGCTCGCCGAGATGTGGCGCTCATGGGGCATCACGCCGGCAGCCGTTCTCGGTCACAGCGTCGGCGAGTACGTCGCAGCGTACGTCGCGGGCGTGTTCTCGCTGGAGGACGGTCTGCGCCTGATCGCTGCGCGTGCGCGGCTGCTCCAGTCGCTGCCCGCTGGCGGACGCATGGCTGCGCTGCCGCTCGATGCAGACGCGGCAGCACGTGCAATCGCCGGACATGAGCACGAGCTGTCGGTTGCCGCGGTCAACGGGCCGAGCAGTACGGTGATCTCGGGTGCCGGCAGTGCGATCGATGCCGTGATCGACAGTCTGGCGAGCGCGGGCACTACGGCGCGTCCGCTCACGGTGTCGCATGCGTTCCATTCGCCGCTCCTCGATTCCGTTCTGGACGAGTTCGAGCGGATTGCGGGCACGATCGAGTATGCCCCGCCGCGCATCCGCCTCGTGTCCAACGTCACCGGCAAGGTGGCCGAGGCGGGCGTCGCGACGACGCCGCGGTACTGGCGTGAGCACATGCGCAGCACCGTGAAATTCGCGGCAGGCGTTGCCGAGCTTCGCCGGCAGGGCTTCCGCCTGTTCCTGGAGCTGGGACCGGCAGGCGTGCTCAGTACACTCGGTCGTCAGACGGCGCACGATGCCGAGTTCGTATCGACGATGGCGCGCGACACGGACGACTGGCGGCAGACGCTCGATGCGCTCGGCCGACTCTACTGCGAAGGCGTTACGATCGACTGGGAGGGTTTCGACGACTGCTATCGCCGCCGCCGCCTGGCACTGCCCACCACGCCGTTCCAGCGCTCGCGGCACTGGGTCCAGCTGCCGGCCGCCGGGGCGCGCCACGCGCCCGCACAGGCAGGCGCCCGGCTGCTCCACCCGCTCCTGCATCGGCGGATCGAGTCGCCACTCGAAATGCGCCAGTACGCGTCGGAGCTCGATCGGGACAGTGCTGTGGTCATCCGGGACCACGTCGTGGCAGGCCAGTCGATCCTGCCAGCAACGGCGTTCGTGGAGATCGCACTCGCGGCGGGCCGGCACGGCTCACCGGACGGGCGCGCTCCGTCGCTCGAGGGGCTGGCGATCCGCGAACCGATGCCGTTCCCCGACGGCGAAACGCGTGACGTTCATGTGTTCGTGGCGGCCGACGCGCCGGTCAGCTTCAGCATTTACAGCCACAGCGGCTCGCCGGGTTCACAGCCAACGGCGTGGACGCTGCACGCGCAGGGCACCTATGCTGCCGCTGCCGAGGAAGGTATCGCGCCGCTCGACATCGACGCCGTTCGCGCGCGCTGCTCCGGCACGTTCGAGCGGGATCAGCATTACGCTCAGCTCCGGCGCCGCGGCTATGCATTCGGACCTTCGCTGCAGGGCGTACAGCAGGTCTGGCGCGGGAATGGAGAAGCTCTCGCGCGCGTCGAGCTGCCGTCTGCAGCGCGCAGCGACGCGGGCGAGTTCATCATGCCGCCGGCCCTGCTCGACGCCTGCCTGCAGTTCTGCTGGGCACTGCTGTCGGACGACGCCGCCGCAGAGACGTACCTGCCGTTGAGTGTGAACTCCATCCGCGTGCTGGAGACTCCACCCGCACGGGTGTGGAGTCATGCGAAGATTCGCGCCGGGCGGCCGGAGCAGGGCACGTTCACAGCGGACGTGCGCGTGGCCGATGACGACGGAAGGGTCGTCGCCGAGCTTTCAGGGATCCTCTTCCAGCGCGCGCGCACCGATCTCGGGCAGTCCGGGCGGCCAATCGACGAATGGCTGTACGAACTCCAGTGGCAGGAAGCGCCGCTGCCCGAGTTGTCGCCGGTCGCCGCCGACGCGCCGACGCGCGAGCTGTCGCTCGGCGCGGTCGGCGAGTTCGTCGAAGGGCGGCTCGCACCACTCGCCGAGGAGCATGGCCTCGCACATCACAACCGGCTGATCCGTGAGCTCGAACGCCTGAGCATCGGCTACGTTGCACAGGGATTCGCGCGCATCGGCATCACAATGGACGTCGGGGCGCGCCTCATCCCGGACGATCTCGTGCGCGAGCACGGCATTCTGCCGAAGTACGGCCGTTTGCTGCGGCGGCTGCTCGCCATGTTCGAGGAGGACGGCGTGCTGGAGCGGGCGGGCACCGAGTGGGTCGTGCGGCGCGCACCTGCTGCCGTCGACACGAGGGCATTGCTCGAACGTCTGCAAGCGGAGCATCCGGGTGCGCAGGCCCAGCTCGAGCTGACCGCCCGATGCGGCGAGCAGTTCGGTGAGGCGATCACGGGCAAGGCGGATCCGCTGGCACTGCTGTTCCCGGGCGGCTCACTCGATGTCGCCGAACGGCTCTATCGCGAGCTGCCCGAGGCCAGAGTGTTCAACGAGCTCGCCGCCAGCGCCGTCGCCGAGGCGGTGCAGCAGTTGCCGGCTGACCGGCCCGTCCGCGTCATCGAGCTGGGGGCAGGAACGGGCGGGCTCACGTCGTACGTGCTGCCACACCTGCCCGCTGACCGTACCGAGTACACATTCACCGACGTGTCGCCCGCATTTCTGTCCCGCGCGCGCAGGAAGTTCGAGCAGTACCCGTTCGTGCAGTACGGCCTGTGCGACGCCGAGAAGCCCTGCGACGAGCAGGGCCATGAGGCGGGCGGCTTCGACATCGTGATCGCCGCGAACGCGCTGCACGCGACGCGCGACATGCATCGGACGATGTCGAACGCGCGGCGCCTGCTCGCGCCGCATGGCGCACTCGTGCTGCTGGAGGGCACGGGACCGGAACGGTGGATCGATATCACCTTCGGTCTGACTGATGGCTGGTGGGCGTTCACGGACAGCGAGCTGCGCGCCGACTACCCGCTGCTGACGCGTGACATGTGGCGTCGCGTGCTCGATGATGTCGGCTTCGCAGCCGTGGATGTCCTGCCGCAACCGACCGAGCTGTCGCGGCAGGCGGTCGTCGTTGCCGCGAACTCGCCAGCGGAGGCATCGGCCGATTCGACCGCGTGCCTGATCGTGGCGGACGGTCAGGGTGTCACCGCGTCACTCGAAGCCGCACTGGCCGCGCGCGGCCGCACCTGTCGTGTGCTGCGGACGCGCGCGAGCGACAATGGTGCGGCGGGGATCGTCGATCTGGAAGATCCCGCTGCCGTGGCGAGGGCCGTTCGCGATGCCGGAGCCTTTCGCGACGTCGTCTATCTGAGCGCACTCGACGCGCTGGACCCTGCGCTCGATCCGGTGAGCTCGCTCGAGCCCGCAGAGCGCAGCGCATGCGGCGGATTGCTGCATCTCGTGCAGGCGCTCGGCGCGACACGGCCTGGCGCCGCGCCGCGCCTGTGGGTGGTGACATCGGGCGCGCAGGCGGTGGGCGGAGAATCCATGCTGCAGCCGCTGCAGGCGACATTGCTCGGCTTCAGCAAGGTCATCGACCTCGAGCATCCGGATCTCGCCTGCACACGGATCGACCTCGATCCTGCGCTGCCGCCGGCAGCACAGGCGCAGGCAGTGGCGCACGAAATCGAAGTCGGCGAT
>CAYSGF010000080.1:0-11095 GCA_964430275.1 uncultured Gemmatimonadaceae bacterium | reverse complement strand
GATACCCGGGCGAGTGCGGGTGCAGGTTGAGATCCGTCGGTGCATCGCCGATCTGGTGCTGCGGATCCTCGGGGTCGTGCCCGCCCAGGAATGTCCAGGTGCCTTCACCGAAGTTGCCGTGCAGGTATTTCACCCATGGTGCGCCTTCCTCCTCGGCAAGCACGACGATGCCGGGCTTGACCCGATCGCGACGGAAGCTCGTCGTCAACCCGTAGTAGTCGGCAATCACGCTCTCGTGATTCTGCACGAGCATGGACGGTACGGGATCGAACTTGGCGCTGAAGTCGAAAAGCTGGAACACGCCGAGCGGCTGGCGCCATGGCGTGTTCACCTGATGACCGTCAATGTCGCTGAAAGAGTTCACGCCTGCATTCGTCTGCACCTCGGCGTCACGGAACGCCATGGTCCGGTCCCACTGCATCTTCGCCGTGGCGTCCGGGTCCACCGGTGTGCCGTCCGCGAAGGGGGCTGCAATGTCCACCCCGACTGCAGCGAGCGCGAGCTCGATCGTCTCGGTCGCAGTGCACATCGCGAAGAGGAAGCCGCCCTCGGCGACGTAGCGGCGGATCTCTTCGGCGACCCGCTTCTTCATTGCTGGCACATGCGGCTCGCCGGCCTCGCGCGCATTCGCCTCATTGATGCGCACGGCTTCCTGGAGCCACGGCGCACCTGCGGAATTGATGTAGAACTTCGAATACTGCCCGGTGAAATCCTCGTGGTGCAGGTGAAGCCAGTCGTATTCGCTGAGACGGCCCTGCACGACCTCCGGGTCCCACAGTCTGTCATATGCGATGTCCGCGTACGTCAGCGCCAGCGTCACCGCATCGTCCCAGGGGCTGACATTGCTCGGCGTGTAGACCGCGATCTTGGGCGCCTTCTCGAGGATCACGACCTCCATGTTCGCGTCCGCAATCTCGTTCTTGATCGTCGATTCGTCGGCGGCACCGATCGGCACCGCTGTCACGCCGCGCAGTGCTGCCTCCCGTCGCACATCCGCCCGATCGGGCAGGAGGAAAGACCCGGCGCGGTAGTTCAGCATCCATTCCGCTGTCAGGCCCTGCTCGAGTGCCCAGTAGGTCAGGCCGTACGCCTTGAGGTGGTTCGTCTGCTCGCGGTCCATCGGCACGAGCAGGTGCTGGCCGGTGGCGGGCGCGACGGCCCCGGCCAGCGCGAGCCAGACGATCATCAGTGTTCGCTTCATCATTCCCTTCCTGCCTGAACTACGAACGAGGCATTCGACCGCCTGCGCGATCCAGCATCTGTCGGGCCTGTGGCACGAGCGCACTGCGCGGATACTCCAGAATCAGCCTCTCCACGAGGACCTGCGCCTCGGCGGCGTCGCCTGGTCGCTGCGCGAGCGCTCGCGCGAGCGCAAGCAGGGCGCCAGGCGCCTCGTGCGTGTGTGGCAGTTCCGTCACGATCGTGCGCCTTGCCTGCTCCGCCAGAATCGGCATCCCGGACCGCTCGGCTGTGCTCGCCGCGAAGTCCAGCAGCGCGGCATGCTCGCGATCCGGCAGGCTGCCCGCTTCCCGCAGCAGCAGTTCGACGGCCTCGCCCTGCTCGTCGTCGGCGAGCCGGGCGAGCGTGTTCGAAACGAGTGCGCCACCCTGCGACGAGAGGCGTCCGAGCAGTGTTGCGAGCGTGATCGTCTCCGTTGCCGCCGCGCCGCTCAGCGCGGGCGCGGCATTGAGCAGCTCCGTGCGTGCACGCCCCACGTCACCGCGCAGCAACAGGGCCCGTCCGCGCACGAGACTGGCATGCGGCCCGCGCACACTCGAGGCCAGTCGCTCGGCGTCTTCGATCCGTCCGTGATCGAGGAGGGCGCCACCGACGACGCCCACGAGTGCGTCCAGCTCCGTCGCCTCCGGGTACTCGGCCCGGAACGCGGCAAGCTGCGTGAGCGCTGCGTCCAGGTCGGTGCCGCGCGCGGCGAGCTCGACCCGCACCGCGAGTGACTGGCGCCGCTGCGGCGAGCCGGCGGCGAGCGCGCCCTCGAGTGCGTCGTACTCGTGCACTGCGCGTGCCGTGTCGCCGACGATGAGCGCGAGCTCCGCAACGCGGGTTCGCAGCGCGAGCAGCTGTTCCTCTGCCGGTTGCGCCTGCAGCAGCTCCTGGTATGCCCAGTAAGCGAGTGGAGCAAGGGCCGCCCCGTCCGCGCGCCGCGCCACCTCGATGAGGTAGCCGCGCCGCGCATCTCGCTCGAGCGAGGCCGCGACCTTGCGCGCAATCATGGTCGCATCCTCCCCCAGTCCGGCATCGATCGCGACTTCCGTGGCCGCCCGACTGCGAGCGAGCGTCTGCGGTTCTGCGAGCAGCGAGCCGATCAGATGGCGCACCACGGCAGCGCCGCCGTCGGGCATCTGCGCGAGACGCCGCTGCACGAGCAGGAATCCCTGGCCGTCGTCGGCGATTGCGCGTTCCCACTCGCGCACTGCGCGCTCCGGCTGGTCGAGATCCGCGTACAGGTCGCCGAGCTCGAGGGCGAGCGCGTCCTCGCGCTGTACGCGCTCCCGGCCCCGCTCGAGCACGCCGAGTGCGCGCTCGTACTCGCCGCGCTGGCGCCAGATCCGGGCGATCTCGCGGTACGGTGTCTCGACGTCCGGCGACGCGCGAATCCACGCGTCCGCCGCCCGCTCGATGTCCGGCACCTGCTCGAGCATCGAGTACGCGCGCACGCGCATCTGATGGCCGATCGGCGATTCCGGATCCGCCCCGATCAGCCGATCGACGTACGGCAGAAGGTCAGCGGTGCGGCCCTGCATGGCGAGAATCCGCTCGAGCGAGATGAGCGCGCTCAGCGACTCGACGTGCTCGTCCAGGATCGCGCGCAGTGCCTTCGCCGCGCCGGCCATGTCGCCGCTGCGCTCGATCTCCATGGCCGCGCGCAGGGCGGCCAACTCGTCACTGACCGGCGCTGCCTGCTGCGGTCCACGACTGCCGCGTGACGTGCGCTGCGCGATTGCATCCGCTGCACTGCTCGCGCCGAGCACGAGTGTGCAGAGCGCAACGACGACGAAGCGGACCACACGCACCATCTCAGCGCTGGCCGGGTGAGGCCGCTGCCGGCACACGGTTCAGTCGCTCGAAGTATTCGAGGATGAGCCGCCGGTATGCGGGCGGCAGCGTCCGGAGCTCTTCCGGCGTCGGTACGCGGAAGCGCGTGCCGTCATCGAGCAGGTCCGCGTCGAGCGGCGCTGCCCGTGATGGATCGAACTGGCCCGGGCGATCGGCGACGCGCTCATCGGTCTGCTCGTCGCGCTCCAGTGAGCGGCCCGCATCGAGCAGGCGGTGGAAGAGCCGCTCCTGGCGGGCGCGCGTCTCGGGCGGCAGCCGACCCGCCTCCATCTCGCGCGCGATTCGCGCCGCCTCGGCGGCCAGCGCGTCGAGGTTGCCGAGTATGTCCTCCCGCCCGCCCAGATTCTGACTCGCCGCATCGAGCTGCTGTGCGATGCTGCGCTGCTGTGCACCGAGCCGCTGGAGCTCGCTCGCCATCGCGCTCGGACTCAGGTTCATGGGCAGCAGCGAGTTCGCCTGACCGTTCAGCGAGCCCTGCTGCTTTGCGAGTTCCGCGAGCTGCTGCATCGCCTGCTGCAGCCCGGTGCCCGACTCCTGCTGCTGAATCTGCTGCGCGTTGTTCAGCAGGGCGAGCGCGAGACGGTTCAGTGCGTCGACCGTCTCACTCGCCTCCTGCGTCGGCATGCGCTGCTGCACGCCTGCCTGCTCCAACCCCTCGAGCGTCTGCTGCATGCTGAGGTTCGCACGCCCGAGCGCACTGCCGACCTCGCGGCTCAGCATCGCCGACCGCTCCCCCGTCTCGCTCAGGTTTCGGCCGAGCTGCTGCAGCCCCTGCTGCAGCGCCGCCTGCTCCGAGCGCATCGACGGCAGGCCACCCGCACCCGGCTGCTGGCCACCGGCCTGCTGGCCGCCCGGCTGCTGGCCACCCTGCTGCTGACCCGGGTTGTTGCCGCCTGCCTGGGGCGCGCCCTGCCCGCCCTGCTGTCCACCTTCCTGCTGCTGGCCGCCCTGCTGTTGACCGCCCTGCTGCTGGCCGCCCTGCTGCTGCTGACCACCCTGCTGCTGCTGACCACCCTGCTGCTGCTGGCCACCCTGCTGCTGCTGCTGGCCACCCTGCTGCTGCTGCTGGCTCTCGACGCCGATCTGCACCTGCGGCCGCGGCAGCTGCGGGGCCTGCGGCATGCCGAGCGTTTCGGGCCCCTGCTCGCCGCCCTGCTCCGCCCGCTGCATCTCCTCGAGCAGCGCCTGCTGCCGCTCCGCGAGTGCGAGCGCCTCCTGCGTGGCCTGCTGCACTTCCTCCTGGACTTCGTTCTTCCAGGATTCCGTCATCTGCGAGCGCGTCTGATCGAGCGACTCGGCCGCCTGCTCGAGCTGCGCGGCCGCCTGCTCGCCGCTCTGCTGCGCCTGTTGCGCCTGCCCGCTCTGCGCCTGCTGCGCGGATTCCTGCTGCTTCTCGCCGGCCTGCTGTGTCTGCTCCGACGCCTGCTTCGTGCCGTCCGCGGCTTCCCGCTCGCCCTGCGATGCGAGCTGCTCGCGCAGCTTCTGCAGCGCCTCGGCGAGCCGGCTGGTCTCCTCAGCCAGCTCCTGCTGCGCCTCGGCCTCGTCGTGCGGATCGCCATCCTTCATCTGCTCGGCCAGCGCGCGCTGCTGTGTTGCCAGCTCACGTGCCTCCTGCGAGAGCGCGTTCATCTCCTGTTCGGCCGCTGCGCGACGCAGCAGCTCCGTGCTGCGCTCCAGCTGCGCACGCATCTCTTCCTGCTGCTCAGCGAGCTGCTCAAGCGCGCGCTCCACCTCTTCCGGATCGAGGTTCTCGAGGGCCTCGCGCATCTGCTCCATCTGCGCGCGCATCTCCGGCGTCAGGAGCTTGTCGTACAGGTCGCGCAGCTCCTGCAGCCGCTGCTGCAGCTCGGCGTCCTCGAGTCCCGCGGCACGCATCGCGTTGACCATGGACTCGATGCGCTCGCGCAGCGCTTCCGCCTGCTCGACCATGGCCTCCTGCTCCGAGAGCACGCGACGCGCTTCTTCCGCCTCCTGGAAGCCGAGCCGTTCCTGTGGTCCGCCGCTGGATGAGCCGCCACTGCTGCTGCCACGCCGTGCGTTGGCCGCCTCGGCCCGCCGCTCGAGCTCGCGCGTCGCCTCCTGCAGCGACTGCGCGGCGTCCGCCAGCTCGGAAGCGTCTTCCAGCGTCTCGTGGGCGCGCCGCGCCGCCTCGGCACGCAACTGATCCTGTGACGGCAACCACAGCGCGTACGTCGGGCTCTCACCGACCTGTCGTCGCGGCGAGTTGTCGACCACGCGCAGGAAGTACTTCAGCGTGTCGCCCGGAAGCAGGTTGCGGGCGGTCGCGTCCAGCACACTGCGGAGCAGCGCACGATCGCCGCCCGCCAGCTCGACCGGCTGCTCGATGGCGGGGTCACGCTGTCCCTGCGCACTCACACGCCAGCTCACGAGCGTCGCGCCTGCCAGACCGTAGTCGTCGCGCGCGTCGCCGGCGATGAGCTGTCGCAGGTCGGGCGCGATCACGGTGTCCGTGCCGGGGAACGTCACGATCGCACGCGGTGCAGCGTCAGCGAGCACCGTAATCTCGAGCGGCGCGGGTGCGAGTGCGGGACCATTCCCGTCCGCATCGCGCAACATCCACTCGTACAGACCGCTCGTTCGTGGCACGAGACGCGCGCTGAACCGATCTCCGTCCAGCGTGAGCGGAAGTGATGCCTCCCCGGTTTCCAGCTGGCCAGCGCCGAGCGGACGCGTGGCGCGACCGCTGACAATGATTACGGTGCCTTCCTCGATCTCGAGCGGCGGGATGTCGGCCTGGTAGCGCTCCGGTGCCCGTCCCACATACGAGGGTGGCCGCACCTCGACGACCAGGTCCGCGACCAGCATCGGGTCGACGGGCGTGATCGTATAGCGCGTCGAGCGTGCGCCATCCGGTGCGCTCACCCAGTAGATCGTCTCCGTCTCGATCGCCGCGATGATGGCGACCGCACTATCACCCATCACTTCCACCGTGCTCTGGCGCGGTACGTCGCCCTGGGCGCGCCACGCGACGGAGACCGCGTCGCGACCGGCGGCGCGGACGCGTACGCGCAGGTCACTGCCGCGCGCAATCTCGGTATCGCCCGGCTCGACCAGGAGCGCAGGCAGCGGCGGCGGTGTCAGGTGCGCGACCGGTCGAAGCATGGGTGCCCAGCTCGCGCGCGAGCGCTCCGGCGCACCGAACCCGAGCACGATGACGAGCAGCGCAAGGACGCCGAGCGTACTGAGGGCGAAGGTGCGCCGACGCGCAGCGCGCGCACCCAGCGCGCCGTCGAGATCGCGCGTGCTTCGGCCTGTCAGCCGGGGGGCGAGCAGGGCGCCGGCGCGCTGCGCGAGCGCAGCGGACGTGCCCGGCGGAACCCGGTCCTCGAGCTCGAGCAGGCTGCGCAGTTCGCCAGACGGCAGGCCGAGGTGTGACTCCGCATTCGCTGCGACCCGCGCGCTGTCGATCGGATCCAGCCAGCGGCGGATGCCGACGAACGCGAACGCTCCGGCGGCGGTCGCGGCCAGCGCCTCGAGCACGAGCGGCCCGGGACTCGGTGCATTCCATCCCTGCCAGCTGCCGAGCAGCCACGCCACGAGCAGCGCAGCGGGAATCGCGGCACCGACTGCAGCGACGATGGCAATGAGCATCGTCGTGCGAATGCGGCGCCGCATCGCATCGACAATCGTGCGGAGGTTCGGAGCTGGTGTCATGCTGCCACCTGCGCAAGCGCGTAGACGAACAGGTTCACGCCCATCCGGAACGCCTTCTCGCGCACTTCCGGCGGGTCGTTGTGGCGATCCGGGTCCTCCCAGCCATTGCCGAGATCCGATTCGTAGCTGTAGAAGACAAGGAGCCGGCCGTCATGAAAAATGCCCAGACCCTGCGGCGGCCGACCGTCATGCAGGTGGATCTTCGGCAGCCCGTCCGGGAACTCGTAGAACGAGTGGTAGACCGCATGGTCGTGCGGGATCTCGACGAGGTCATACTCCGGGAACACACGCTTCATCTCGCGCCGGAAGCTCTCGTCCAGACCGTAGTTGTCGTCCGCGTGCAGAAAGCCGCCGCCCGTGAGGTAGCGCCGCAGCAGCTGCACTTCCTCCACCGTGAAGCGGATGTTGCCGTGTCCGGTCAGGTAGAGGTACGGGTAGGTCCAGAGGTCGGGATCGGTGAGCTGTGTCTGCGCCGGTCGACCCGCGACCGGCAGCCCCGTCCGCTGCCGGATCTCCGCCAGCAGATTCGGCAGGCCCGAGGGGTTTGCGTACCAGTCACCACCGCCGCCGTACTGGAGCTGTGCAATCGTCATCTCCGGCGGCGCAGCCGCGGGGCGCGGCGTCGCAGCGATCAGGACGAGAGCAAGGGCGGGCAGCAGTCGGTTCACTCGGTGTCTCCCTCGTGTTCAGCGGCCTGGGCGAGAGCGATCGTGTAGGCGTCATTGCGTGAGAG
Source organism: uncultured Gemmatimonadaceae bacterium (assembly GCA_964430275.1). Lineage (GTDB taxonomy): Bacteria > Gemmatimonadota > Gemmatimonadetes > Longimicrobiales > RSA9 > DASTYK01. The sequence goes on along the minus strand of CAYSGF010000080.1, from coordinate 3,612 downwards.
GCCAGTGCGTCGCGCCAGCTCGCGGGCGACGGCGCTCGGCCTGGCACCGTCCGCGAGCAGCGTGCGGGCGAGGGCGGCGACGTCCAGTGCGTCGGGTGCTTGCGCGACCGCGCCGGCCAGCACCACGACGACCTCACCCTTCACGGTCTGCCGCCCGTCGTAATAGCGGACGGCGTCCGCAAGGGTTCCGCGCACGAACGTCTCATGGAGCTTCGTGAGCTCGCGCGCGACGACCACGCCGCGTTCGGCACCACACCGCTCGGCCAGGTCCGCGAGCAGGCGCCGCAGGCGTGCCGGGCTCTCGTACAGCACGGCCGTGTGATCGAGCCCGCTCAGCCGCGCGAGCAGCGCATCTCTCTCGCCCCCGGAGCGCGGCACAAAACCGAAGAACGTGAACGGCACCACCGGCATCCCGGCTGCGACGAGCGCGCCGAGCAGTGCGGAGGCACCGGGGACCGGCACCACGCCATGGCCGGCCTCGAGCACCTGGGCGACGATCCGCTCGCCCGGATCGGAGAGCAGCGGTGTCCCCGCGTCCGACACGAGGGCCAGTGTCTCGCCGGCCTCGAGCCAGGCCACGACCTGCGCGCCGCGCGCCGCTTCGTTGTGCTCGTGCGCCGAGATGAGCGGCGTCTGAATATCGTAGTGTCGCAGCAGGACGGCAGTGCGCCGCGTGTCCTCCGCCAGTACCCGGTCCGCCTCTCCGAGCACGGCCAGGGCACGGTGCGTGATATCCCCCAGATTGCCGATCGGTGTGCTCACAATATACAGGATGGACATGGACTTACGGTAGGCCTCCCGTCATGGGCACGGTGCGGCTGGACACGAAAAGCGGGGCGGCGGCAGACGCCGCCGCCCCGCCCAGCGCGGGTGCAATAGAGCCCCTACAGGTGCTCCTGGACCTTCCGCTCGAGGTACTGCTTCGGCACCGCACCGACCACCGTGTCGACGTGCTTGCCGTCCTTGAAGAACAGAATACTCGGAATCGAGCGGATGTTGTATTTCATCGCCGTCTGCTGGTTCGCATCCACATCGAGCTTGGCGACCTTCAGCTTGCCGCTGTACTCGCTTGCGAGCTGCTCGACGATCGGTGCGACCATCCGACACGGACCGCACCACGCCGCCCAGAAATCCACGACCGTAAGCCCCTGACCCTGCTCGACCTCGTTGCCGAAATCGCTGTCCGAGACGGTGATCGGACCGCCGTTCTCCGCCATGCCTGCATTCTCCCTTCGCTGCCGCGTGTGTGGCTGCGTACCTGCACGCGTGTTAGCTTGGCGCTCCGCAACGGGTTGCAAAAAACCGGCCGGAGCACACCGTGGAACGAACTCTCGATCATGTGGCGATCGCCGTCCCCTCGATCGTCACCGCACTGCCTGTCTACGAAACCCTTCTCGGCGCCACCGGTTCCGTACCCGAGCGGGTCGAGGAGCAGGGCGTGAGCGTCGTCTTCCTCGGCAGTGGCGCCGGCCGCATCGAGCTGCTCGAGCCGCTCGGGCCCGATTCGCCGGTCGCCCGCTTTCTCGCCAAGCGTGGCGCGGGTCTCCATCACATTGCCTACCGCGTGCCGGACCTCGCCGCCGCACTGGTCGAATGCACGGCCGAGGGCCTCGAGCCGATCGACGCGACGCCACGCATCGGTGCCCACGGGCGCCGTGTGGCGTTCCTGCATCCGCGCAGCACGTCCGGTGTGCTCATCGAGCTCGTCGAGGCAGCGACGACGGGCTGAGACTCAGCGCAGGTTCGTGATCGCCTCGATGCCGATCTGCTCGATCAGCCACTGCCGGCCGCCGCTGTAGACCATCGTGAACGGCACCACGGCCTCGCGCCCATCCTCGAAGAACATGCGGACGAGGAGCTGTGTGGCGACGTCCCTGCGTCCGGGCACGAGCTGCTCGCCGTCGACGCGGTAATCGACGTGGCGCAGCACCGAGGCGAGCGCGAACATCCGGTTGTCGACCTGCTCGCGGGAGTCGCGCTCATCGATGGGCCCCTCGATCGTGCCGAACAGACGGCCCATCGTATCCAGGTCGTTCGCGTTTACTGCGCGCAGGAACTGTTCGATGACGAGCGTGGGCGCGACGCTGGCTGCCGGTCCGGGCAGAACGGTGCGCGTCGTCGTGCACGCGGCCGCAGCGGCCGTCAGCGCCGCGAGAAGGAACGTGCGTCGAAGCATCGAATCGCCTGGATAGAAGGACACGCGGGAAAGTCTGAGCGGCGGCCGGCCGTGTCAAGCACGCGCCGGCCCAGCCGGTCCGCCGATGCGGCCGTTCCTCACACCTGTGCAGCGACGTCGGCGGCCACGCCCTCTCGGAAGACGAGATGCTCGCCTTCCGCGTCCACCAGCACCGTGTCGCCCGCCTCGAACTCCCCCTCGAGGAGCCGCATCGCGAGGGGGTTCTGCACGAGCCGTTGAATCGCGCGCTTGAGTGGACGCGCCCCGAATGCGGGATCGTATCCTTCCTGCGCGACCAGATCCATCGCCTGGTCCGTGAACTGCACGCCGATCCCGCGCTCCGTCAGCATCGCACGCACGCGTTCGAGCTGTAGCCCCACGATCGCACGCAACTGTTCCCGATCGAGAGGTCGGAAGACGATGACGTCGTCGACACGGTTCAGGAACTCCGGCCGGAAGTGGCGACGCAGCTCGCTCAGTACCATGCGCTCCGTCTCGTTCCAGTCGCCGCCGCTGCTCCGCTCCAGGATCGCGTGACTCCCGATGTTCGACGTCATGATGACGACCGTGTTGCGGAAGTCGACGGTGCGTCCCTGCGAGTCCGTCAGCCGCCCGTCGTCGAGGATCTGCAGGAAGACGTTGAACACGTCCGCGTGCGCCTTCTCGACCTCGTCGAAGAGGAGCACACTGTATGGACGCCGGCGCACCTTCTCTGTGAGCTGGCCGCCCTCCTCGTAGCCGACGTATCCCGGCGGCGCGCCGATCAAGCGGGCGACTGCGTGTTTCTCCATGTACTCCGACATGTCGATGCGCACCATCGCATCCTCGTCGTCGAAGAGGTACTCCGCGAGCGCGCGTGCCGTTTCCGTCTTGCCGACGCCCGTAGGCCCGAGAAAGATGAAGCTGCCGATCGGCCGGTTCGGGTCCTGGAGTCCGGCGCGACTGCGGCGCACGGCGTCCGCGACGGCGCGCACCGCTTCCGTCTGCCCGACGACGCGCGAGGCGAGCACCTCGTCGAGGTGGAGCAGCCGTTCCCTCTCCGATTCGAGCATGCGTGTCACCGGCACACCCGTCCAGCGGGAGACGACGTCCGCGATATCCTCCGCGTCGACTTCCTCCTTCAGGAACTTGCCCTGCTGCTGCTGCTCCGCGAGGCGGGATTCGGCCAGCTCCAGCGCCTGCTCGGTCTGCGGGATCTCGCCGTACTGGATCTCCGCAGCACGCGCGAGGTCGGCACTGCGCTGCGCACGCTCGGCTTCGATCTTCAGTGCGTCGATCTGCTCCTTGAGTGCACGGATGCGCTGGATCTGGTCCTTCTCCGCATGCCAGCGCGCCTTCATGCCCCCGCTGCGCTCGCGCAGCTCCGCCAGTTCCTGGTCGATGCGCTCGCGCCGGTCCACGGCGCCGCGCTCCTCCTCGTTCGCCAGTGCCGTGCG
>CAYSGF010000079.1:0-10482 GCA_964430275.1 uncultured Gemmatimonadaceae bacterium | reverse complement strand
GCTGCTGCCCTGGGTCGGTGGCAAGATGCGGCGTGCGACGCAGCGCGCGCGCGAAACCGGCCAGCTCAATGCGCCCGGCGCCAAGCCGCTGGCTGCAGACGAGCTGACGGCACTGCGCGTACCCGCCGACTACCGCAGCGGCATCATCTCCTTCATGCTGCCGATGGGCACGCTGCTCGGTGTCGCGATCATTCCCTACCTGATCGCACGGTTGCAGGGTGAGGCGGGCACCGTGTACATCGCCGAGGCCTTTGGCAGCGCCGTGCTGGTCGCCTTCATCGTCGCACTGGCAAAGGGCATGTCCCTCGCCGACGCCATGGACGGTTTCATCGACGGCTGCAAGGGCGTCACCATAGGCGCGGTCATTCTCGGGCTTGCCGTGACGCTCGGCTATGCATCCGGCGCCCTCGGTACGGCGGCCTACATCGTCGAGGCCACGAGCGCCATCATCCAGCCCGTGCTGCTGCCGGCCATCCTCATGGCGATCTGCATGGCCGTCGCATTCTCGATCGGCTCATCGTGGGGCACCTACGCGGTGGTGTTCCCGCTGGCCATGCCGCTCGCCTGGGCGGTGCTGCCGGATCCGGCCTACATCTCCGTGTGCTTCGGTGCCGTGCTCGGCGGCGCCGTGTTCGGCGACCAGTGCTCGCCGATCTCCGACACGACGATCCTCTCCGCACTCGCCTGCGGCGGCGACCTCATGGACCACGTGACGACGCAGCTGCCACTCGCGCTGATCGCCGCGGCACTGGGTGCGGCCGCCGCGACGCTCGTGACGATGGGGATCGTGTAGGGCGTGGCCGGCTTGCGCGCCGGCGCGCACGGGGCGTATGCTCTGCTTCCCGGCATGTCCGGCCCACCTGAGGGATCATGCAGAACGATCACACCGTCACCCAGCTGCTGCAGGCTGCTGACTCCGGCGACCGCGCCGCGTTCCAGCAGCTCTATGCCCGCACCTACGACGAGCTGCGCCGCCTCGCGCATCGCGTACGTGGCGGGCCGGCGAACCAGACGCTCAACACGACGGCGCTCGTCCACGAGGCCTACCTGAAGCTCGTGCCCGGTGCCGGCCTGCTCGCACGGGACCGCGTGCACTTCTTCCGCATTGCCGCGCGCGCAATGCGGCAGGTCCTGGTTGATGCCGCGCGCCGGCGCGCGACCCGCGAGCGCGGCAAGGTCGTGCTCGGCGTCGAGGCGATGCTCTCGTCGTCGGATCGGGTGACGGCGGAGGTGCTGGACCTGGAGAACGCGCTCGTCGAACTCGAGTCGCTCAGCCCGCGCCAGGCGGAAGTCGTCGAATGCCGCTTCTTCGCGGGCCTGTCGGTCGAGGAGACCGCGGCCGCACTCGGCGTGAGCACACCGACCGTCAAGCGGGAGTGGCGCGTTGCCCGGGCCTGGCTGGCCCAGGCACTCGATGCGACGCCACCGACGGCATCGGCATGAGCGGGCGCGAACCGACCGCAGCGGACGTGCATGCGCTGTTCGAGCGCGTGCTGGACCTGGACGACGCCGCGCGCGTGAAGGTGCTCGACGAGGCGTGCCGCGACAGGCCCGCACTGCGCGCTCGCGTCGATGCCCTGCTCGCAAGCGACCGTGCGGACGCGACGCCGCTGGATACCGATGCCACGCAGCTCCTGTCCGTGCTGCTGGACGAGGAGGACGTGGCCGACAACGTCGGACCGTACCGCATCGTGCGCGAGCTGGGGCGCGGCGGCATGGGCGCGGTCTACATGGCCGAGCGCGCGGACGGCGAGTTCGAGAAGCAGGTCGCGCTCAAGCTGGTGAAGCGCGGCATGGACACGGACGAGATCCTGGCGCGCTTCCGCCACGAGCGTCGCATCCTCGCCTCCCTCGAGCACGAGAACATCGCGCGTCTGTATGACGGCGGCGCGAGCGAGGACGGCCGGCCGTACCTCGTCATGGAACTGGTCGACGGAGAGCCGATCACGACCTATGCCGATCGCCTGCGTCTTCCGATCGACGAGCGTCTTGCCCTGTTCGGCACGATCTGCGCCGCCGTGCAGCACGCCCACCAGAAGCTCGTCGTGCACCGCGATCTGAAGCCGTCAAACATTCTCGTCACTGCGGGCGGCACGCCCAAGCTCCTCGACTTCGGCATCGCCAAGCTGCTCGCTGACGACGACGACACGGCGCCGCGCACGCGCACGGGGGTGCGTATTCTCACGCCGGAGTACGCCGCGCCGGAGCAGATCCGCGGAGAGCCGGTCACGACGGCGAGCGACGTCTATGCCCTGGGCGCTGTCCTCTACGAGCTGCTCACGGGTCTGCGCCCGTTCGCGCGCGCAGCGCAGGATGCCCGGGCCGTCGATCCGGACCGGATCGCGGACCGGCCGAGCAGTGCCGTTTCGCGGTCGGTGCCCGGCGTTGCACCCGACGATGCGTTACGCCCCACCGCCCATGCCGTCGCCGATGCACGCAGCACGACGCCCGACCGGTTGCGGCGACGGCTGGAAGGCGACCTGGATACCGTCGTACTGCGCGCGCTCGATCCCGACCCTGCTCATCGCTATGGCTCTGCGCAGCAGCTGCTCGACGACCTCGAACGCCACCGTGCGGGCCTGCCCGTGCTCGCGCGCGCACCGACGCTCGCCTACCGGGCTCGCAAGTTCATGCGCCGCCACCGCCCCGCTCTGGCGGCAGCCGCGCTCATTCTGCTGACCCTGCTCACCGGCATGGGCGCGACCCTCTGGCAGGCGCGCAGGGCCGCGGCCGAGCGCGACGCAGCGGAGCGCGCACGCGCCAGCTCTGAGCAGGTCGCGGCATTTCTCCTGAACATGTTCGACAGCGCCGACCCGCTCGGTGTGCGGATGGAGCGGACCGACACGCTGCGCGTCCGGGAGATCGTCGATCGCGGCGCCGGCCGCGTACGAGAGGAGCTCGCGGGACAGCCGCGGCTCCAGGCGGAGATGCTCACGATGCTGGGGCGCGTGTACGCGGGCCTCGGCGTGTTCGACAGCGCCGAAGAACTGCTCGAGGATGCACTCTCGCTGGACCTCGGACCGGATCAGAGCCCGCGCGCGCGAGTGGTGCCCCTCACCCTGCTCGCCGGCACCGCGACGCAGCAGGGTGACTTCGCTCGCGCCGATTCCCTGCTCGCAACCGCCATCGCGCTCTACGACGAGACGGGACACGCACCGGACTCACTCTACGTCGCGAGTGTGAGCGAGCGCGGTGTCGCACTCATGTATCTCGGCGACGGCGTGGCCGCACAGGATGCGCACGAGCGGGCACTCGCCCTCGTCAGCAGCATCGGCCACGGCGGGCGGCCGCTCCACGCGAGGGTCCTGAACAACCTCGGGCTGCTGCACTACAACAACGCGGAGTACGCGCGCGCCGAAGCGCTCTTCCGGGAAACGCTTGCGCTGGAGCGAGCCTACCTGCCCGACGGCCATGCACGCCTCGCGACGACCCTCAACAACCTCGCCTCCAGCCTGCACTACGACGGCAGGCTCGCGGAATCCGAGCCGCTCTACCTCGAGGCCGTCGCCATCTCGCGCGCCGCGCTCGGCGCCGAGCATTCCGAAACCGGCGCCCATCTGCAGAACCTCGCGATCCTCTACGACGATCAGCGCCGCTACGCCGAAGCGGAAGTCGTGTACCGGCAGGCGCTGCGCGCTCACGAGGCGTCACTCGGACGCGGCAGTGTCAACACCGCGCTGCTGCTGCGGAACTTCGCGCTGAACCGGTATGAGGCAGGGGAAGTGGCGGAAGCGGAGACGCTGCTGCGCGAGGCACTCGCCACGATGAGCGAGCAGCTCGGAGCGAAGAATCTGTACACGGCGGTGACGGCCGCCGCGCTGGGTCGCATTCTCACCGCGACCGGCAGGCTCGATGAGGCGTTCGGCCACATCACGCGGGCCATCGCAGCGCTCGAGGAACAGGTCCCGGCGGACCATCACCTCGTCGTCGTCAGCCGCCGCGACCTGGGTGCCTACTACACGGCGCGCGGTGACTACGAAACGGCGGAACCACTGCTGCTGGCCAGCTACGAGACACTGAGCGCCGACCGCGGTCCGGACAACTACATGACGCGCGCGGCGCGCAAGCATCTCCACGAGCTGTACACGGCGTGGGGCAGGCCCGACAGAGCGCGGGAATTCGCGGGGCAGTGAGACGCAGTTCGGGCAAGGATGCGTGCGCACCGTCCTGGCAGGGACCGGCAACGCATGCACCCTTGCCCGCAGACCCGCCGGAGCGACCTCACCCAGGCATACTACTGCGTGCGACTACGAATCGATCAGCGTGATGTCGCGCCCCCGCGCCGGGCTCTCGACCACGAACACCACACGCCGGTTCAGCTCGGCACCGACATCGTCCTTCTCCGCAGCGGGCACGACCAGGCGGTCCTCGCCGTAGCCGACACTGCGTACGTCCGCCGCGATGCCGCGCGCCAACAGATACGCGCGCACTGCCTCGGCGCGGCGCTCCGAGAGTGCCTCGTTGTAGGAGCGCGAGCCGGCCGGATCGGCGAAGCCCTCTACCGTGACGACCGCGCCCGTGTAGTGGCGACCAATCACGTCGACGAAGCGGTCGAGCGCCGCGTGTGCGTCGGGCTGCACGGCGTCGTCGTCGTAGGCAAAGTGGACGGGCAGCGCGAACTGCAGCCCGTTCTCGACGGCGACGATGCGCGCGTCGAACTCACTGCGCAGGTCCTCGAGGTCCGTGCGCAGCGCCTGCAGGTCCGCAGCCAGCCGCTCGTCGGCCGACATCCGCTCGGACCGCTCGGCCTGCAACTCGGCCTGATGCGCGGCCATGGCCTCTTCGACCTCGCGCATCTGGCCGCGCGTCGCACAGGCATTGACGAGGACGATGCTCGCCAACGGGATTGTGACCATCCTCCAGCTTCGCTTCATGTGTCCCTCCGCGGGTGGTGGTGGGTCGGGCTGTCTGCCTTCACAGCGGCGACCTGCGCGCGGCGCGCGAGAGCTGTGCCACTGCGGTGGACCGCCGGCGCGCTCGATCCTGCGATTGAAAGAAATCCGCTGACATGCAACGAACTTCACACGATGTGCGATCTCTGCCACGGCCCTCGCCGGCGCTGCAGCCAGCGCTGCGGCCGGACATTCCGGTGCAAACGACGGCTACGATGTATCCATCGCTCTCCGGGGTCAACATTCATCATCAGCACGCAGGGCGAGCAGGCGTGATGACGGTGCGGCGATCGCGTCTGACTCACGTATATTCCCGCGCATGATCGTTCATCTGCTCGACGGCACCTACGAGCTGTTCCGCCATTTCTATGGCCTGCGGCGCTTTCACAAGACTGCGGATCCGCCGCTCGGTGCCGTGCTCGGTGTGCTGCGCACCGTGCTTCAGATGGTGGAGACGGGAGCGACGCACATCGGTGTGGCGACCGACCATGTGATCGAGTCCTTCCGCAACGAGCTGTGGCCGGGCTACAAGACCGGTGCGGGCGTCGAGCGTACCCTGCGCGCGCAGTTTCATCCGCTGGAGGAAGCGCTGGACGCCATGGGCGTGGCGGTCTGGCCGATGGTCGAGCTGGAAGCGGACGACGCGCTCGCCTCCGCGGCGCGCATCGCCGACGCGGATGCACGCGTCGAGAAGGTGTGCATCTGGACGCCGGACAAGGATCTCGCGCAGTGCGTTCGCGGCGGGCGGGTCGTGCAGATCGACCGTCGCAGCAAACAGATCCGCGACGAAGCGGCCGTACAGGCGAAGTTCGGCGTCGCACCGCTCCTGATCCCGGACTACCTGGCACTGGTCGGCGACAGCGCGGACGGCTATCCGGGGATCGCCGGCATCGGTCCGGCGACCGCGGCGCGCCTGCTGAACCGGCATGGACCGATCGAGCGGTTTCCGCCCGAGCTGCTGAAAGCGGACCGGGAGCTCGCACTCCTGTTCAAGGATCTCGCCACGCTGCGCGCTGACGCACCCCTGTTCGACGACGTCGAAACACTGCGCTGGCAGGGCGCGACAGAGGCGTTCGCGTCGTGGCCGGAGCGCCTCGGCGATGCGCGCCTGGCCGACCGCTGCCGCGCTGCGCCTGGGACGGGGAATGCCGGATGAGACGGAACCGCCGGCGTACGCACGCGCACGAATGCGCCGGCAGCGCCCGATGAAGCGAGCCTGGCCGATTGTTGTCGCGAGCGTCGTTCTCGCGCTCGCCGTGGCGCTCTACACGCAGCGCCCGCAGGCGATCTTCGAACGTACCGGCGACTTCGGCCGCGTGCGGGTCGTGGAAGCCGCCGACGGCCTGCGCACGCTCTACACAGGGGACGGCCGCGCCCGCCAGAGCGCAGTCTACCCCGGACGACCGGACCACCTGCAGCTCGCGTACTCACGCGTCGGCATGATCGGTCTCGCACTCGTTCCCGCAGACGCCCGCATTCTGTTCGTCGGGTTGGGCGGCGGCGCAATGCCGATGTATGCCCGTCACATGCTGCCGCAAGCGGACATCGAGGTGGTCGAGATCGATCCGCTGATCGTGGACGTGGCGCAGCGCTACTTCGGATTCCGGCAGGATGTGCGGATGCGGGTGCATACCGACGACGGCCGCGCATTCCTGGAGGACACGGCGCCGGCGACCTACGATCTGATCGTACTCGATGCATTCTCCGACGACGAGGTCCCTCGTGCGCTGACGACGAGGCAGTTTCTCGAGACGGTACGCTCGCGCCTCACGCCCGGTGGCGTCGTCGTCAGCAACCTGTGGAGCGGGAATCCGGTGTATCCGTCGATGGTGGCGACCTATGGTGCGGTGTTCGAGGACGTACACCTGGTGAAGGTACCGGGGCGCGACCAGCGCATCCTCGTCGCACCGGCCGAAGGGCAGCTCGAGCGCGCCGCACTCGTGCAGGCGGCACGGTCACTCGCCGCTCGCGTCGACCTCGGCTTCGACCTGCCGGCGCTGGTGGAACAGGGATACGAAAGACCCGAGCTGCGCGCTGCGCCCGTGCTGGAAGACGACCAGGCCGGCGCGAGGCTGCGCGCCGGCCCGATCCCGCTGCCAGGCGCCGCTCAGTGCTGCTCGACGCGCAGATTCTCGACGGTGCCTTCCGTGTTGTGGGCGAAGCGGATCCCGTACACGCCGTCCGTGGCCTTCAGCCTGCCGGCGGTCACGAGCGCGCCTTTGTCGTAGCTGCCCACGACAGTGCCGTTGATCGCACACTCCACCTTGTCGCCGCGCACCGACACGGCGATCTCCTGGGTAACGGGCTCGCCCGGGCCCGCCGCCTTGTTGACCGCATCGTGTGCCTCACCGCGCCCGTTCACCTGGAACGGCGCCGGCCCGAAACCGCGGACGATGAAGCGTCCCGCGCCATTCGCGGCGCAGTACAGGTAGCTCTGCTGGTCCGTGCCCAGGTCGTTCCCGGCGATGACGATGCCGTAGGGATGCGGATGGTCGTTCAACGCCATGTACGCATGCTCGGTGAACGTAGCCGAGACCGTGTAGTCGCCGCTCGCCGTATTCGCCGGGTTCCAGTACGTGGTGGCAGGGCCCGTCTTCACGTGCAGCGCATCGCCCTCCTGCGTGAGACTCGCATCCTCGATCGTCTGACCGGACTCCGCGGCGCGGGCGTCGATCGTGCCGCTCCAGCCAGCGGCGGAAATACCGCCGTTCTCTACGGAGCGATCCGTGTCCTGCGCGAGCGCAACGCTCGTCGTGGCGGCCAGCAGAAACGCAGCAGCCGCCATGGCAGTGGCATGGTTGAGACGCATGGGGTCCTCCGGGGTTCCGTGAGTACGCGAGGCCCGCTCGGGCCGGGGGGGCGCCCCCAACCTATATCGTGCGGCAGCGGGGCGCCGCCAGTGGGGCAGCCATGCCCCGGTCTTGCGCAGCGGCCGGCTCACCGACCCGGCGGCGCATCGCTGCGCCAGACCAGGGTCGCCGTAACGGGGAAGTGATCGGACGGGAAGCGTCCATCGGACCGGGTCGTCACGATCGCCGCATCCAGCACATGCCAGTCCGGCGACGCGAGCACGGCATCGATTTTCTCGCCCGTGCGATCTCCCGTGAAAGCGTGGTAGGTGCCTGCAGAGGCGACATCCGGGTGCACCGCCCGGTACGTATCGCGAAGCACGATGCCCCGATCGGCCGCGGCGAGGAGTGTGCGGAAGGCAGAATTCGATTCCCCGGCATTGAAGTCGCCCGTGAGCAGCACGGGGATGTCCGTCGCGTGGGTTGCAAGCCACGTGACGATCTGGCGCGAGCTGCGCTCGCGCGCGTGCTGGGATTCGTGGTCCCAGTGCGTGTTCAGGACGAGGAACGCTCGGTCCGCACCGCGGTCCCGAAAGCGCGCCCATGTCACGAGCCGCGGGTAGCGATTGCCCCATGTCATCGACCCCGGCACGGATGGCGTCCCGGAGAGCCAGAAGGAACCCCCCTCGAGCAGCACGAGCCGTTCACGGTCGTACAGGATCGCGGAGTACTCACCCGCCTCCGCGCCGTCGTCGCGTCCCACGCCGGTCTCCCCGAGGTCGCCCATCGCGGCACCGATCTCGTCGAGCTGGAATCGCAGCGCCTCCTGCACGCCGAGCACCGCGGGGTCGAACTCCCGAATCACGCGCAGCAGCAGTGCCCGGCGCTCGGGCCAGGTATGGCCGCTGTCGGACGCCGTGCCGTACCGGATGTTGAAGGACATCACGCGCAGCGGCTCCGTCCGAAGCGCTTCACCCTGCGTGTCGGGTACGGGTGCGTCGCCGGCCCGAGGCCGCTCGAGAGCAGGTCGTGCACAGCCGACCCAGGCGAGCGCGAGCAGAGCTGTGGCCAGGCGCGCGAAGGGGCGCGCGTGCGGCGCCGGTGCGGAAGGTGCGTCCATCAGAGCTCCCCGGTTGTCATGACCGGCCATCGCGCGGCGATGGGTGCGCCTGTGCGGAACCACGCCGGCCGGTGAAACACTATACAGGGCGCACCGTATGCCGTAGCATTACGGGTCCGTCCTTCGGGCGGCCGCCCCGTTTCCGAACCGCAGGAGTCATGAGAGCAGCAGCGAAAACCTGGCTCACCGCCGTCCTGTTTCCCGTCGTCGTCGCCGCCTGCAGCCAGGCCACCGCGGCCGGACCACCGAGTCCGGGCGCGCCGGTTTCGGCCCGGCAAGCCGAGCTCGAGGCGATCTACCACGCACGCACCGACAGCGCACGCAGGGGCTTCACGGAAGCCGACGTGACATTCATGACCGGCATGATCCACCACCACAGCCAGGCAATCACCATCTCCGAGCTCGTGCCCGACCGGACGGACAGGCCGGAGATGCGCACGCTCGCAGCGCGCATCATCAACTCGCAGCGCGACGAGATCGCCACGATGGAGCGCTGGCTGCGGTCGCGCGATCAGCCCGTGCCCGCCATGGCGGGGGGCGGTGGCCAGGCCATGGATCACGGCGATCACGCACGCATGCACATGCCGGGAATGCTCTCGGCGGAACAGATCCGCGAACTCGAGGCAGCGAGAGGAGCGGCCTTCGACTCGCTGTTTCTGACGCGCATGATCTATCATCACCAGGGCGCCGTCGAAATGGTGCATGAGCTCTTCGCCACCGATGGGGCTGCCCAGGACGAAGACGTGTTCCGGTTCGCGTCCGACGTGCAGGTGGACCAGATCACGGAAGTCGCACGAATGGAACAGATGCTCGCCCGCATGGCCGGTAACAGGACGCCGCGATGATCGACAGGGATGCAGACTATCTCCACGCCCCACACCCAGCAAAGGATGCCGTCATGAACTCTGCAAGAACGCGCCACACCGGTGTCGGCGCAGCGGCCGGCCGGATCGGGCCGCTCGCGCTCGCCTTCGGCCTGATCGGTGCGATCGGATGTGCGCCTTCGGCGACCACGCCAGCCGGCACGCCGGGCGGTCGCACGGGCGGGCCGCCCACGCCGGACCCGCGCGTCGGGCTGGACGCCGGTCTCTTCGACGCGGAAGAAGCGATCTGGAACCTGCGCCTGGTCTCCGCGACGCCACCGCCGGAGGACTTCATCGGGGTCACGAACTCCGACCTCGCGTTCACCGGCAACTATGTGATCCAGGGCAATTACAACGGCTATCAGGTCTGGGATATCTCGAGCCCGACCCGTCCGACCCTGAAGACTGCGTATCTGTGTCCGGCATCGCAGAGCGATGTGTCTGTCTACCGCAATCTGATATTCGTGTCAGGCGAGGGTATGACGGGCCGGCTGGACTGCGGCGCGCAGGGCGTGCCGGATTCGGTGAGCCATGAGCGGCTGCGCGGAATCCGGATCTTCGACGCGACTGACATCGCGAACCCCAGGTATATCGCGAACGTGCAGACGTGCAGAGGCTCACATACACACACCGTCGCAAGCGACCCGCGTGACAGCAACAACGTCTACATCTACGTGTCCGGCTCATCGCGCGTGCGCTCGCCCAGCGAGCTGCCCGGCTGTTCCGGCCTGTCGCCGGACGAGGATCCGAACTCGGCGCTGTTCCGCATCGAGGTGATCCGCGTGCCGCTCGCGGCACCGCAGCAGGCCGCGATCGTC
>CAYSGF010000078.1:0-7429 GCA_964430275.1 uncultured Gemmatimonadaceae bacterium | reverse complement strand
GAACGCGAACAGCACCATGTTCGCGCCGACATGACGGAGGTAAATCGCGACCAGCCAGCCGACGATGGCGCCGACGAGGATGGAACCTCCGATCTCCCAGGAGATGTCACGGAAGAACTCGGTGTCGAACCCGCCCTCCGGCGAGAGCATGGTGCGGGCGATCGAGAGTGCCAGCGCGAACAGCACGACGACGGCGACGTCCTTGAACACCGTGACGCTCAGGATCGTCTGCGAGACCGGGCCCTTCGAGCGTGTATCGTTGATGATCGCGATCGCGACGGACGGCGAGTTCGCAATGGCAATGGATGCGAAGATCACGGCGACTGCGGCGACGGCGACGAAGGGGCGTCCCTGCGTGAACGGCAGGATGTCGCTCAGCAGGAGGACCGCGCCGGCAATCGTCACGAAGACTGCGAGCATCTCGGCGGTCATGATCGTGACGATCGAGCGCATCCGCTCTCTGAGCTCGCGCAGTCGCAGCTCGGCGCCGGCGGAGAGCGCAATGAGGCTGATGGCGATGTCGTCGATGAGCCGGAGCTGCGCCAGATCGCTGCGCGTCATCAGGCCCAGGATGCTCGGGCCCGCGATCATGCCAAACAGGATGTAGCCGGTAATGCGCGGCAGCCGGACCGCATACACGATCTTGCCGGCAATGAACGATGTGACGAGCAGGAAACCGAGTGCGAGCGTCGCGAGTATGGGAGCCGGACGGGTCCCGACCAGGCCCATCCCGTCGCGCAGCACGAACATGAATCCGACCAGGGCGGCCAGGGTCAGGAGTCGCTGCGCGGCGCCGGCCAGAGATTCCGTCGACGTGGTTTCTGCGCTCATTACGGCAGCCTAGAGGGACACCTGCATGCCCGCAAGACTGCACTCGTTGTCGCCACGCCGCCATCGGCGGCTTCGCTTCGTCGCCGGCTTCGCCCTCTATTTCGCTGTGATCTGGCTGCTCTGGCCCTCGCCCCTGATCTACCCGCTCAAGCTGTTCGTCGTGCTCCTGCACGAAATCAGTCATGCGCTCGCAGCGGTCATGACTGGCGGAAGCGTTGAGCGGATCGTGTTGTACGCCGAAGAGGGAGGCGCCACCTGGACGCGCGGGGGCAGCGCATTCGTGATCCTGTCCGCCGGCTATCTCGGCTCGCTGCTCTGGGGGCTGCTGCTCGTGGCAGCCTCGCGTGCGCGGCCTCGTGCGCTCCGCTGGAGCCTCATTGCGCTCGGCGTGCTGGTGCTCGCCGTGACCGTGCAGTTCGTCCGCAATCCGTTCGGGTTCGGGTTCGGCATCCTGTTCGCACTCGCGCTCATCCTTGCCGCCCTGCGGCTGCGCGCGGCCGGGCAGGCAGCCGTGCTCGCCCTGCTCGGCATGACCAGCGCACTCTACGCGCTGCTCGACATCCGCAGCGACGTTCTCGACCGGCCGCACCTCCCCTCGGATGCCTACCGGCTGGCCGAGCTCACCGGCGTCCCGGCAGCGGCATGGGGCTCGTTCTGGATCGCCCTCGGTATCGCTGCGTGTGGCTGGGCCGTGGTGCGCCTCTACCGCACCGCCTGAGGCGGCGCAGTCCGCAGCCAGCAGCGCAGCACTTCGGCGACACTCCAGGCCTGCGCGATGCAGCCGCGGGGCGCGAACGGCGGCTCCGCATCGAAGATCTCCGCGATACTGCCGACGCCGAAATCGTCGAGGCGCTCGATCAGACCGTCGAGGAACGCGCGCGCCTGCTCCGGCCGGTCGGGATGCACGCGCAGCCATGCATCGATGAACGGACCGATCAGCCAGCCCCATACAGTGCCCTGATGATACGCCGCGTCGCGCGCGCGCAGGTCACCCCAGTAGCGTTCCTTGTAGTCCGGATGTCCGCGGGCGAGGGAGCGCAGGCCGCAGGGGGTGAGGAGCTCGCGCTGGACGACATCGAGCACCTCCGGCCAGCGCGCGGGCGCAAGGACCGGGTGCGTGAGCGAGATGCTGAACACCTGGTTCGGCCGTAGCGCCGGGTCATCGCCATCCTCACCGTCGACGATGTCGAAGAGGTGCCCGCCGTCAGCGTACCAGAACCGCTCGTTGAAGGACGCGTAGCAGCGGTCGGCGGCATCTGCGATCGCGCCGGCCGCAGAAGCGTCATCGGCTTCGCGCAGCCATCCTTCGAGCAGGCGGAGTGCGTTGTACCACAGTGCATTGATCTCGACCGCCTTGCCGCGGCGCGGCGTGACGACCCAGTCGTCGACCTTCGCGTCCATCCACGTGAGCTGGTATCCGGGTGCGCCCTGGCGGAGCAGGCCGTCCTCCGGGTCGACGCCGATGCCGAAGTGCGTGCCGCGCAGATGGTGGCGTACGATGTCCTGCAGAATGGGCAGCAGGCGCTCGAGTGTGGCGCGGTCGCCGCTCGCCTGCACGTAACGGTCGACGGCATGGAAGAACCAGAGCGTCGCGTCCGCGGTGTGATAGAGGCCTTCCGTGCTCTGGTCGGGGAACATGTTCGGGATCAGGCCGTTGCGGACGTAGTGCGCGAACGTGCGCAGGATGTAGCCGGCCTCGCGCCTCCGGCCCGTCGCGAGCGTCAGCCCGTCGAGCGCGATCATCGTGTCGCGTCCCCAGTCCGTGAACCAGTGATAGCCGGCGATGATCGTGCGGGCTTCGTCACCGGCAGCGCGAGCACGGGCGAGCTCGGCAGCACGCGCAGCGGGCACCACGATGAACTGGTCCGCGGCGAGCACCAGGTGCGCGGCGATGGCGTCGTCCTCGGGAACCGCCGCGAGCTCGATCAATCGATTTCGCCGCTCGAGCTCATCATCGATCACGCTGTCCGGCTCGATGCCTTCCAGCGCCTCCCAAGGCTCCGTGGATGCGACGAGCATCGTGCTCTCACCGGCTGTGAGCCGCGCGCGGAAGTACCCGGGACTCCAGAGCTGTCCCTGGTCACGGTAGCCGCGATTCGCTTCGACCCGGTAGAGCAGCTCCAGGGCGCGCCGCTCGGATTCCACGAACAATGCATCAGCGCATGCGAGCTGCAGCGTCGGATGGTCTCCGGGTCCGCGGAGCTGGAAGCGATGATCGCCCGCAGACAGCAGGGTCTGCGGTGCCGTGAGCTGCTCGCTCACGGCGCTTTCATAGGACCGGAAATGCGCGTACGGATGCAGTCGTAGCGTGAGCGCACCGGGACCATCGAAGAGGCGATAGATGATGCACGTCGTGTTCTGCCCGTGCGGCATCACGACACGCTTCTCCAGCCGGTAGCCGTTCAGGTCGTACTCCCAGACGGGCAGCCCCGCCTCGAGGCGGAAGCTCGTGAGATACTTCTCCGATGGCGCATCCACGGCGCTCGCGGACTCCGTCGCGCCGAATGGCAGGATCGTGCGGTCGTCCAGCTCCGCTTCCTCCCAGAGATGGTTGAGCATGACGGACCGACCGAGCGGTGCGGGCAGCGCGGCGACGAGCAGTCCGTGATAGCGGCGCGTGAGCGCACCAGCGATGGTCGTCGAGGCATATCCGCCGAGACCGTTCGTGACGAGCCACTCCCGCTCCAGCAGCGGCTCCGGTCCCGCGCCCGGCTCCAGCACGAGCGGCCGTTCCACGTGAGAGCGGCGGGTCTGTGTATCTGACACGTTCATCACTGCGACTCCTCGGTCGTCTTCGCAGGGCGCTGCGGCGTCAGGCGCGCAGCGCTGCACCCCCAGGTACATCGCGATCGAGTAGTGGAGCTCACGCGCGATGCTCCAGCAATGCGCGGGCGGCGCCGCGCCCGGATGCGAGTGCGCCATGCACGGTCCCGCGTGCAGGTCCTTCCGCGCACGCTTCGCCGGCGAAGTACAGCGTCTGCTGGATCGGCTGCTGCAACTGCCGGCTCGATGCGAGGCCGCCGCACAACACGTAGCTGTACGCGCCGCGCGCGAACGGGTCATCGTCCCAGCGCGAGCGCCAGAATCCGCAGTGCAACGACTCCAGATGCTCGCGCGGCGTGCCAAGCTGCTCCGCCAGGACCGACAGCGCAGTTGCGCACAGCCTGTCGTCGTCCAGACCGCTCAGGCGGCGCGCCGCCGGACCGCCCGCCCAGCCGATCAGCAGGGGCGTCGAGCGCGGATGCTGCGTCCACCAGACCGGAATCCGCGTCGACGCGGTATGGAAGAACGCTACGTTCCGTGCACACACCCCGCCCTCTCCGCGCAGGGTCGTCCAGAACGGCTCCCGAAAGGCAAGCGCCACCCGGACCGCCGAGCCGACACCGATCCCGTTTGCCGCAGCCGGCAGGGCGGCCGGCTGCGGATCGATCCGCACTGCCCCTTCTGCGCCTGCAGGTGCGAAGAGCACGCCCGCGGGCAGCGTGATGATTGCGGCGGCGGCAGCGTCCTCACGACGCACGCCGTCAGCCCCTCGCGATACCACCTGCACCGCGCCCTGCCTCCATGACACACGCTCAACCTGCGTCTCGAACACCACGCTTCCCGCCGGCAGATCCGCCGCAAGCGCGCGGACCAGGCCGCCGTACCCACTGGCCAGGCGGTACTGGCGACCCGCAGGTCCCGGCTCCTCACCACCCCCCTCCGCCGCCACGATGGCTTCCGAACTCGCCACCGAAGCATCCGCCGCGTGAAAGCCCTCCACGTACTGCCACGCCTGCCGCCACTCCTCATCGCTCAGCCCCGCCACAGCGCCGAGTGCAGACACGACGCTCCGGTCCGGCGGGACCGTCCGACCCATCGCCGCCAAAACGGCACCGATCCGGTCGAACAGGCGCTCATCCCTGACGAGCCGGCCCGCCTCCGCGCGCCAGTGCTCACCGGTGATTTCCAGCAGCTCCATCCCGGAGCGATCGATCAGGTCGCGCATGCCGGCCGTCAGATCATGAACGAACTCCGCACCCAGCTCGACCGGGGCGTCGAGCTCCGCCGGCGCCAGCGTGCAGATCCGCCCGCCCGCCCGTGCCCGCGCCTCCAGCACTACCGTCCTTGCCCCTCCGGCGATCAACTCGCCCGCTGCGGCCAGCCCGGCCACGCCCGCACCGACCACGACTACGTCCGCCTCCATGCACCACCATGCCCTCGGGTTCTGCTACGCAGGACGTGCAGAATCGGAGCCGCCGCTGGAGACCGACGCCAAGGCCGGCCGGGCGCCTGGCGGGGCGCTCGCTGCCGGCAGCCGAGGCGCCGCCCTAGGAAGAGCATTTACAGCCGGGCGCCGGCTATATATCTTTCCATCCGGATACACGAATATGTCGATCTTCTCGAGCCTGTCCGCAGTGGCGGACCCGACGCGGAGCCGATTGCTGCTCCTGCTTGACCGACACGAGCTGACGGTCAGTGAGCTGTGTATGGCAATGCAGTTGCCGCAGTCGACGGTGAGCCGGCATCTGAAGGTTCTGGCGGACGAGGGGTGGCTGGCGGTGCGGGCGGACGGGGCGAGTCGCTACTACCGGTTGCTCCCGGTTCTGGACGAGTCGGCGCGGCAGCTGTGGGAGGCGGTTCGGCCGCAGGTGGCCACGGCGGTGGAGAGTGCGGAGGACGCATTGCGGGCGCAGGAGGTGCTGGCGTCCCGACGGACGCGATCGCAGGAGTTCTTTGCGTCAGCGGCGGGGCAGTGGGACAGTGTGCGGCGCGAGCTGTTCGGTGCGCACGTCGAGCTGGGCGCGCTGGTCGATCTGCTGGACCCGACGTGGGTGGTGGGCGACCTGGGTTGCGGCACGGGTCAGCTGACGGCGACGCTCGCGCCGGTGGTTGGGCGAGTGATTGCGGTGGACGAGTCGCGCGAGATGCTGGATGCGGCGCGTCGTCGTCTGGCGGATGCGGGCAATGTGGATGTGCGCGCGGGTTCGCTGGAGGCGCTGCCGATTGCGGATGGCACACTGGACGCTGCGGTGATGATGCTGGTGCTGCATCATCTGTCGGAGCCGCTGCGTGCGTTGGGCGAGGCCGCGCGCGTGCTGAAGCCTGGGGGTCGGTTGCTGGTCGTGGACATGGCTGCGCATGCGCGTGAGGAGTACCGGGAGCGAATGGGTCACGTCTGGCTGGGCTTTCCGGCGGAGCAGCTGGAGCGGTGGTTGGCGGACGCCGGTTTCGGTAATGTGCGGGTTCGTCGGCTGCGTTCGGACCCGGATGCGAAGGGGCCGCTGCTGCAGGCGGCCACAGGCGTATACAGTGCGCGTCCGGGCGACGGCTCGGACGCATTACACAGAAAGGGACTGACAGATGAGCACGGTGATCGAGCGTGAGACGGTGGAGCGCGGCGTGACTGCCGACCGGCCGGCCTACAAGGTGAAGGACCTGTCGCTGGCGTCATGGGGTCGCGAGGAGATCCGCCTGGCCGAGCACGAGATGCCGGGGCTGATGGCATTGCGCGAGGAGTTCGGGGCGTCGCAGCCGCTGGCGGGCGCGAAGGTCATGGGCTCGCTGCACATGACGGTGCAGACGGCGGTGCTGATCGAGACGTTGAAGCATCTCGGTGCGGATGTGCGCTGGGTGTCGTGCAACATCTTCTCGACGCAGGACCATGCTGCCGCTGCGGTCGTGGTAGGAGAGGGCACGGTGGAGGCGCCGCGTGGCGTGCCGGTGTTCGCGTGGAAGGGCGAGTCGCTCGAGGAGTACTGGTGGTGTACGGAGCAGGCGCTGCTGTGGCCGGACGGTACCGGTCCGGATCTGATCGTGGACGATGGTGGCGATGCGACGCTGCTCGTGCACAAGGGCGCGGAGTTCGAGAAGACGGGCGTCGTTCCGGACTTCGACCCGGACAGTGATCCCGAGGAATGGGGTGTGATCCTGGACGTGCTGCGTCGCTCGCTGCAGCAGGACCCGCAGCGCTGGACGCGGGTCGCGGCGGGCATCCGTGGCGTGTCCGAGGAGACGACGACGGGCGTGCACCGGCTCTACGAGATGGCGCGGAACGGAACGCTGCTGTTCCCTGCGATCAACGTGAACGACAGTGTGACGAAGTCGAAGTTCGACAACATCTACGGCTGCCGTCACTCGGTGATCGACGGTCTGAACCGCGCGACGGACGTGATGCTCTCGGGCAAGGTCGCGGTCGTCTGCGGCTACGGCGAAGTCGGCAAGGGCTGCGCGCAGGCGCTGCGCGGCCAGGGCGCACGCGTGATCGTGACCGAGATCGATCCGATCTGCGCGCTGCAGGCGGCGATGGAAGGCTTCGAGGTGAACACGCTGGAGAACGTGCTCGAGACGGCGGACGTGTTCATCACGACGACCGGCAACTTCGACATCATCACCGCCGACCACATGTCGCGGATGAAGGACAAGGCGATCGTCGGCAACATCGGCCACTTCGACAACGAGATCGACATGGCCGGGTTGAAGAAGATCCGCGGCATCGAGAAGCGCAACATCAAGCCGCAGTTCGACGAGTGGATCTTCCCCGATGGCCATGGCGTGCTGATCCTGGCCGAGGGCCGTCTGCTCAACCTCGGCTGTGCTACCGGTCACCCGAGCTTCG
>CAYSGF010000077.1:0-3424 GCA_964430275.1 uncultured Gemmatimonadaceae bacterium | reverse complement strand
TCGAACATGCTGCGCCAGTTCTTGAAGCTGTGCTCCAGGAACTTGTGCGTGGGGATCACGGTGATCGTCTTGTCCCAGTTCTGCACCTTCACGGTGTTCAATGCAATGTCGATGACAGCGCCGTCGGCATTGAACTGTGGCATCTCGATCCAGTCGCCGACGCGGACCAGGTCATTGTTCGTGAGCTGAACGCTCGCGACGAGCGAGAGCAGTGTATCCCGAAAGACCAGCAGGATCACGGCCATCATCGCGCCGATGCCGCTCACGAAGAACCACGGCGTACGACCGGCGAGCTGGGCGATGATGAAGATCGCGGCGATCGCGTAGATGAAGATCTTTGCGAGCTGTACGTAGCTCTTGATCGGCCGGCGTTCGGCGAGCGGGAGGCGCTGGTAGAGGTTGTGCGCGACCGTCGTCACCGCGTCGAGGATGAGGGCGCCGACGAGCACGAGTGCCGCGCCGATGATGCGCTGGATGAGGTCCTCGATGGGCAGCGGCACGCCGGGGATCCAGGCGACACCGACCTGCATCGCGATGAGCGGAACGAGCAGCGCCGCCCGGCGCAGTACCCGGTCGTCGAATACGACCTCGTCCCAGCGCATGCGGGTCCTGCTCACGACCGCGCGCACTGCATGCAGCAGGTAGCCGCGTGTCAGCAGGTAGAGCCCGGCCGCAAACGTCAGGACGATCGCAACACCGATCGCCGTGGCGGTCCACCCTGTTCCGATGAGCTCGTTCCACTGTTCCGCTGGCACGTGTACCTGCTCCCGTGTTTCGTCGATCAGGCGGGCGGCGGCCCGCACACGGCGGGAAGATACGCACGCTGCACGGTTCACCCAAGCGAGCGTGCCGCTTGCTCGGCGGACTTACAGCGGCACCCCGCTGGCAGCGGGTGCTTGCGGCAACTACTTTTCCAACGGACCACACCATCCGGGGCAACCGATGTTTGCAGTAGACCGACTCATTCTCGTCGCCGGCGTTCTGCTGCTGATCGGCATCGCGTCGAGCAAGTTCTCGGCGCGCGTCGGTCTGCCGGTCCTCGTGCTTTTTATGGCGGTCGGCATGCTCGCCGGTTCGGAGGGGATCGGCGGGATCGCGTTCGACAACTACACGCTCGCGCACGGGATCGGCACGATCGCCCTTGCGATGATCCTGTTCGACGGCGGACTGCGCACATCGCTGAAGTCCATCGGGATGGCGTGGAAACCGTCCGTCGCGCTGGCGACGGTCGGCGTCCTGATCACGTCCCTCGTCACGGGCGCGGCCGCGGCCTGGATCCTCGACATTCCCCTTCTGCTCGGCCTGCTGCTCGGCGGAATCGTCGGCTCGACGGATGCAGCGGCGGTGTTCTCCGTGCTGCGTTCGAGCGGGCTGCGGCTGCGCGAGCGGCTGGCCGCGACGCTCGAGATCGAGAGCGCGTCGAACGACCCGATGGCGATCTTCCTGACCGTCGGTCTGATCGAGGTATTGCTCGCGCGCACGGAGCTGGGTCTCGGACTCGGCATGCTGTTCCTGCAGCAGATGGTCGTCGGCGCCGTCGTCGGGCTGGCGGTCGGCAAGCTCGCGGTGGGGCTCGTCAATCGCATCAATCTGGAAGCAGCGGGCATGTATCCGCTGCTCGTGAGCGCGAGCGGCCTCGCCAGTTTCGGCATTGCGGCCGCATTCGGCGGCAGCGGCTTCCTGGCGGTATTCCTGGCCGGCGTCGTGATCGGCAACAGCCGGATCGTCTTCCAGCGCGGGATCCTGTTCTTCCACGATGCCTCGGCGTGGCTCAGCCAGATCGTGATGTTCATCGTGCTCGGTCTGCTCAGCTTCCCGAGCCGGCTCCTCGACGTTGCCTGGGAAGGCCTGCTCGTTGCGCTCGTGCTGATCTTCGTTGCACGACCGGTCGCCGTGCTGGCCACCGTGCTGCCCTTCGGCTTCGACCGGCGCGAAGTCACGATGATCTCGTGGGTCGGCCTCAAGGGCGCAGTTCCCATCACGCTCGCGACGTTCCCGCTGCTGCTGGGCGTGCCCGGCGCGAACCTGCTGTTCGACGTCGTGTTCTTCGTCGTGCTGTTGTCTGCACTGACGCAGGGCGTCAGCCTGCCCTATGTCGCCCGCCGGCTTGGACTGGAGCTGCCCGCGGCGCCCGCCCCGCCGGTCAGCCTCGAGATCACGTCGCTCAAGCACGTGGATGGCGACATCGTGGATTTCACGCTCGGCGCGGACTCACGTTCGATCGGCAAGACGGTCCGTGACCTGGCTCTGCCGGATGGCATCGTGGTCGCCATGATCGCGCGGGGAAACAAGATCATCCCACCGAAGGGCAGCACTGACCTGCGCGCGGGCGACCACGTCTTCGTGGTGCTCCGACCCGAGCTGCGCCAGCTCGTCGAGCGGCTGTTCGCGCCCGAACCAGAGTCCGCCGACACGCTGCTGGCACTGGGCGAGTTCCCGCTGCGCGGCAGCACCCGCGTCGCCGATTTGCAGGAGTTCTACGGCGTCCAGCTCGATGCTCCTGCGGACACGACGCTCACCGATCTGTTCCACAAGCGTCTGCCGGGACCGGCCTGCTGTCCCGGCGCGACGATCCGGATGGGGGACGTGCAGCTCGTTGCCCACGAGGTCACGCGTGGTGGCGATGTCGAGCTCGTCGGCATGTCGCTGGTGGAGGAGCCGGCCCAGCCCGTGGACGCGACGGGCACCGTGAACGCTGCGGACGACATCGCCTGGCGGGGCGACAACAACGGCGCGGACCTCCCATGAAGCGCACCCCTGACGCCGACGGGACGGACGGCATTCGTGTGTTCGTGACCGGCGGCACGTTCGACAAGGAGTACGACGAGCTGCGCGGCACGCTGTACTTCAAGCAGACGCACCTGCCCGAGATGCTCCAGCTCGGCCGCTGTCGACTCGATGTCGCGATCGAGACGCTCATGATGATGGACAGCCTCGAGATGAGCGATGCCGAGCGCGACCGGATCGTCACGAGCTGTCGCGACTGCGACGAAACGCGTGTCGTCGTTACGCACGGCACGGACACGATGGTGGACACCGCGCGTGCGCTGGCGCACGGCGTCACCGGCAAGACGATCGTGCTGACCGGCGCGATGGTGCCGTACGCGTTCGGCAGCTCGGACGGGCTGTTCAACCTCGGCAGTGCACTCTCCTTCGTACAGACGCTGCCGGCTGGCGTGTACGTGGCCATGAGCGGCCGCTGGTTCCGCTGGGACAATGTCCGCAAGAACCGGGAGGCCGGGGTCTTCGAAGCGCTCTCCTGACGTGGTCCTTGCCGCACGACGGCGGCGCATCCAACCTTGCAGATCCTGCCCTGCCGCCCGCGCCTCGCGCGCGGGCACCTGTTCGGCCGTTCACCTGGAGCTTCCATGGCTGCCAAGCGTCCGCGCAAGGGAAGTCGCGCGCGCAAGCGTGCACCTCGCAA
>CAYSGF010000076.1:0-5676 GCA_964430275.1 uncultured Gemmatimonadaceae bacterium | reverse complement strand
GCGGTTGATGCGCGGGTCGCGGGCTTCGTCCGCCGTGAAGCCTCTGCGCGCTCGGAGGGCTGTGTGGTGGTTGCGGTTCCGGAAGCACGAGTCGCGCCGCACTCTCGTTACTCGAGCAGCGCCAGCAGCTCCCGCGCAGTGAACACCGCCCGCACCGGATAGCCTCGCCCCTCGATCACCGCGCGCCCGCCTTCCTCGCGGTCGACGAGTGCCAGCACGCCGATCACGCTACCACCGGCAGCGTCCACCGCCTCGATGGCCGTGAGTGCACTGCCGCCGGTCGTGATGGTGTCCTCGCACACGACTGCACGCATGCCGCTCTCGAAGCCGCCTTCGATCTGCCGCCCGGCCCCATGCTGCTTGGGCTGTTTGCGCACAGTGAACGCATCGAGGGAGCGGTGCGCGGCGGCGGCCGCATGCGCGACTGCATAGGCCACCGGATCCGCGCCCAGGGTCAGACCGCCGACCACCTCGGGTTGCCAGCCGCACTCGTCCAGCAGGCACAGCGCAACGCGGCCGATCAGGAGCTGGCCCTGACCGGACATGGTGGTCGTGCGGGCATCGATGTAGTAGTCGGAGCGCGCGCCGCTGGCGAGTACGAAGTCACCGCGTCGGAGCGACCGCTCGCAGAGCAGGCGCGCGAGTGCGTCCCGTTCCGACCCGGCAGGCTGGTTGCCGGTGTCTCGAGCCACGTCGTCGCCGCTGTCTCGTGAGGTCTCAGGCACCACTCCCGCGGACCTCCTCCCAGCGGTCCTCGTGGCCGTAGCCGAACCGTTCCTCGAGCTGTGCGCGCAGCGTCTCCAGTTCGCTTTCCGGCATCGGACCGGGACCACCGTCATCGGCCCACTCGAGGAACTCCATGAAATGGTCCTCGTGGTCGGTACCGCGGAAGAGCCACGCGCGCATTCCTGCGGCGAGCGCACTCGCGCGCACGTCGGCCCACACTGCCGTGTACTCGTCGACGCGGTCCAGCGGCACGGTCCGGCGCGTTGCTAGTACGTGACGCACGACAGGTCTCCTGTGCGAGGCGCGGCTCCTGCAGCAGAGAATCGCCTGTGCGGGTGCAACTCGCAAGCTGACGGCAGGAATGCGCAGCACTGGACAGGGCGATCCGCGAAACCGAACGCGGACCGTCTCTTGCGACGCTGCGCGGATCACGCGACCTTGAGTGCTCTGCCCCTTCGGCGTGCCAGCGTTTGCGAAGGCGGGGCAAGTCCGCTTTCCGCAGGAGGAAGGATGTTCGAAATCGGCGCATTCGCCGACCCCTGGTGGGTTCCGGTTCTGTACATCGTGCTCATGGGCCATATCACAAACCTGTGTGTCACCCTGTACCTGCACCGGTCGGCGACGCATGACGGCGTGAAGTTCGCCGCTCCGGTCGAACACTTCATGCGCGCGTGGCTCTATCTCACGACCGGCATGAACACGAAGGAATGGGTGGCCGTCCACCGGAAGCACCACGCCTTCGCCGATCGGGAGGGTGACCCCCATTCGCCAGTGAACGAAGGCCTGCTCGAGATCTGTTTCGGCGGCGTCTTCTTCTACCGGGAAGCCGCCAAGGACCGGGAGACGCTCGAGAAGTACGGTCGCGGCACGCCGGATGACTGGATGGAGCGCAACGTCTACTCGAAGCACCGCTTTTCCGGCCTGCTCGTCATGCTCGTCGTCGATCTGCTGCTGTTCGGGCTCGGCATCGGCCTGATCGCCTGGGTGGCGATGGCAG
Organism: uncultured Gemmatimonadaceae bacterium; assembly: GCA_964430275.1. Taxonomy (GTDB): domain Bacteria; phylum Gemmatimonadota; class Gemmatimonadetes; order Longimicrobiales; family RSA9; genus DASTYK01. Next base: position 3,953 of record CAYSGF010000076.1, on the reverse strand, counting down.
TGTGGATCCCGATCTTCGGCAATGTCATCAACGGCGTCGGTCACGCGATTGGCTACCGGAACTTCGACACGAAGGACCACAGCAAGAACATCATCCCGCTGGGCCTGTGGATCGTCGGCGAGGAGCTGCACAACAATCACCATGCGGACCCGCGCTCCGCCAAGTTCAAGGCGAAGTGGTACGAGTTCGACATCGGCTGGGTGTATATCCGGCTGCTGCAGGCGGTCCGCGGTGCGAAAGTCCTTTACGCGCGCAACGTGTCGGCACGCGAGTTCGCCGAGAAGTACTACAAGACGGCGAGTGACGCGGCGACCCGCGCGGGCGAGCGTGTGATCGATGCGGCGAGCAGGGCGGAGACGGCAGCGCGGGACGCAGCCCAGGTCGCCTCGGAGGCGATAACGCCGAAGACGCACCCGGCTACGGACTGACCGAACGCCGGACCGGAACAGGCGGGGCTTCCGATTCGGGAGCCCCGTTTTTCATGTCCGGGACGGTTGTGGCCAGGTCCACGGCGGGTTCGCTTCCAGCGTCAGCGTGTACACGGGGCACGAAGGCACATGCGCGCCGGGTAGCCAGCCGGTGCTCATGAGGAATTCGTTCACGATCTCCCCGCCCGTGAAGACGAAGGTTTGCCGGAAGAGTGTGCGCCATTCCTCCCGGTCGAGCGGGTGGTGTGCGCCGAGCCACAGCGAAAAGCCGCCGAACTCGTCACGGATGCGCTGAAGGCGTCTCGCATTCTCGATCGCCGCATCGACCTTCAGCCGGTTCCGGATGATGCCGGCGTCCGCGAGGAGGCGGTGCCGCTCGCGCTCGCCGTAGGCTGCAACGGTGTCGATGTCGAACCCTTCGTATGCCGTGTGAAAGTTGCGGCGCTTGTTCAGGATCGTGAGCCACGACAGCCCTGCCTGGTTGATCTCGAGCACGAGCCGCTCGAACAGCGCGGCGTCCGTCTCGAGTGGGAAGCCGTAGTCATGGTCGTGATACGGCGCGTGCACCGGATGCCCGGGCGCATAGTCGCAGTATGTCATCGGGGTCGGTTCGGTTGAGGACGCGAGCACGGCAAGAATACGCACCGACCCCGGGGGCGGCGAGCCGGCTCGAGGGGTTCGGCTCTTGCAACATTCACGACTGCCAGGCTGATCCCGGAGGAGTTCCGATGTCTTCGATGCTGACTGCCACGTCCGCGCGCACCGCGCGTCTGAACGATGCACTCGCCGTGCAGCTGGCGGAGGCGCGCGCACGCACGCTCCTGCTCGTCGCCGGGGTAACGGAGGAGGACCTGCGACGACAGCACGACCCGCTCATGGGTCCGATCCTGTGGGATCTCGGGCACATCGCGCATTTCGAGGAGCTGTGGCTGCTGGCCAACCTCGAGGGATCGATCCGCTTCGGCGAGATGCCCGGTACGTACAACCCGTTCGAGCACCCGCGCGCGGTCCGCGGGCGGCTCGAGCTGCCCACGCTCGGCGACACGCTCGGACACATGGCGCTGACCCGGGCGAAGGTACTGGCCGTGCTCGATGCCGCCGACCTGGCCGGCTCCAACCCGCTCCTGCGCGACGGCTACGTGTACCGCCTCGTGCTCCAGCACGAGCATCAGCATGGCGAGACGATCCTGCAGACACTGCAGCTGAAGCAGGGAGTGCCGTACCAGGCGCCGCGCGCGATCGGCGTCCCACCACCATCCGGTGCCCTGGATACAGGCGGGATGGTCCGGTTCCCGGGCGCGGACGTGGAGCTCGGCACGAATGACCGCACCGTCGCATACGACAACGAGCGGCCGCGGCACACGCGGATCGTCGCGCCGTTCCGAATCGATATCGCGCCCGTCACGAACGCGGCCTACGCGGAGTTCATGCGCGAAGGCGGCTACGGGCAGCGCTCGCTCTGGACGGATGCGGGCTGGACGTGGCTGCAGGAAGCACGCGTGCATGCGCCCCGGTACTGGACAGGCGGGCCGGACGAATGGTGCGTCCGGTTCATGGACCGCATCCAGCCGCTCGGCGAGATCGGCGATCATCCGGTCATTCATGTGTGCGCGCACGAGGCGGACGCCTACGCACGCTGGGCAGGCAGGCGGCTGCCGACGGAGGCGGAGTGGGAGGCCGCGGCATGCTGGGATCCGGCGGCTGGCGAACCGCGGCGCTACCCATGGGGCGATGAGGAACCATCGCCGCTGCACGCGAATGTCGACCAGCTTTCGTTTGGCACTACTCCGGTCGGGACCTTCAGTCGCAACGTCTCGCCGATCGGCTGCTACGGCATGATCGGCGACGTATGGGAGTGGACCGCATCATCCTTTCAGCCGTATCCCGGCTTCGACGCGTTTCCCTACCCGGAGTATTCGGAGCCGTTCTTCGGCGCAGAGTATCGGGTCCTGCGGGGTGGTTCGTGGGCGACGCGACCGCTCGTCGCGCGCGGCACGTTCCGCAACTGGGACTACCCGATACGCCGCCAGATCTTCAGCGGCTTCCGCTGCGCATGCGATGACTGAGGTCATGACCCGGGTGAGCGCCTGATGGGCGAGAACGCAAGTCCGCCGATCACCGCGGCCGATCGCGATGCGGAGGTCCGCGCCATGGCAGAGGAAGTCGGCCGCCTGCTGTCGCGCCGCCAGAAGGAGCTGGCGTCGAAGTGGTTCTACGATGCACGCGGCGCAGAGCTCTTCGACCGCATCACGCGGCTGCCCGAGTACTACCTCACGCGTGTGGAACGCTCGCTGCTGGAGCATCAGGGGGCCGCATGGCTGGCTGCAACAGGCGCGCGCACACTCGTGGAGCTGGGGCCGGGCAGCGGCGAGAAGGCGGCGATCCTGCTGCGCGCGCTACCTGACGGAACGATCGCCGTCCCCGTAGACATCAGCGCTGCCTACCTCGACTCCTTCGCCGCGGAACTGCGCGAGCAGGTGCCGGCCGCGTCCATTCGGCCCGTACAGTCGGACCTCCGCGAGCTGCGCCTGCCGCCCGATCTGCCGCGACCCCTCGTCGTGGCATTCCTCGGCAGCACGATCGGCAACTTCGACGCAACGGCTGCGACCGAATTGCTCGAACGCATCCGGGATGTGCTCGAGCCGGATGACCGCCTGCTGCTGGGCGCGGACCTGCGCAAGGACACTGCGACGCTCGAGATGGCATACAACGACGCACAGGGAGTGACTGCCGAGTTCAACAAGAACATCCTGCACGTGCTGAACCGACGACTTGGCGCCGACTTCGACCCGGCGCAGTTCGATCACGTCGCCGTGTACCGGGAAGAGCGCGGCGTGATGGAGATGCATTTGCGCGCCCGTGCGCCGATGCACGTGCAAATCCCGGGTGCAGGAACGTTCATGATTGCCGAAGGAGAAACGATTCGCACGGAGATCAGCACGAAATACGACCGGGCGGGGCTCGAGCGCCTGCTGAGCGTCGCCGGCCTCGTGCTCGAACACTGGTTCACCGATGATGACGCGCTCTTTGCGCTGCTCGTCGCGCGGCGGCAGGCATGATCGGGCCTGTGGAGATCGCCGCGCGCTGGCTGCGCCGACACGCGTTCGTCGCGCGACCAATGCTGCGGATCGGTGCCGAGGCGGAGCTCCTCGTGCACGACCCCGCACGCGGCCTGCCGGCGCCACTTCACGGACGCGGACCGGCCATCGTTCCGTTCCTCCACAGCTTCGCCGCGAAGCACGGCTGGTCTGCCACGATCAGCGAGAAGGGCGCGCCGCGCATCGCAGCCCCGGCCGGAGGCTGCATCACGCTGGAGCCGGGTGGACAGCTCGAGTACGCGACACGTCCGCATGACTCACCCGGCGCCCTGCACGACGACCTGGTCGTGACGCTCGACGCACTGTACGCGCACGCCGCCGAGCAGGGGCTGACGCTGATCGCGGCGGGGATCGATCCCAATCACGGAATCGACGCGGCGCCGCTCGTGCTCGACTCTCCCCGGTACCAGCGAATGGCCGCCTACTT
>CAYSGF010000075.1:0-2845 GCA_964430275.1 uncultured Gemmatimonadaceae bacterium | reverse complement strand
GCGAACCGGCGAACACATCCACGATAGCGAGGGGCTATGCCCGCAGGCAAGCAAAAGTTCGCGGTCGGACGCTACGCCCGCGGCACGTGGACGATCCGAAAGGCAGGCAGCTGATGAGTGAGCAGAACGAGAGCACGACCGTCGCCAGGACGTCGAATGGTAACGGCGCCATCGAGCAGATCCGTCAGCGCGGAATGCAGGCGGCGGCCGAGTCCAAGGCGACCCGCGAGATGTTCAAAGTGATCGAGGGTGCCGAGTGGGGCAGCGGCAACTCCGTGGTGCGCGGATCCGGCTTTTCGCCGGCCGCGAGGTTCGCACTGGCGAAGCTGTGCGTCGTCACGCGAGCCAACCCGCAGCTGCACATCGACATTCTGGGAGGCCGTTTCTATCACAACAGTCAATATTTCCGTGACAAGGTTTCGGCGGACTCGCACTTCATCGACGACGAGCAGATCAACATCTCTGCGTCCGTCTCCGAGCAGCTCCGGGAGCAGGCGACGGCGGCACTCGAGGAAGCGCGGACGCTCGGTCTGCCCGAGCCGACTGCGGAAGTCCAGGAAATGCTGGCGAAGGCGCGCGAGATCGATCGCCGGCGGGCCGAATACTCCGCCCCGGAGTGGGCGCAGGTCGTGATCGAGACCGTGATCCGCCGCTACCACGACGGGGCACCACTCGAGGCAATCCGCCTCGGCGAGGTCGACGGCTCGCAGTTCATCCGGATCGTGCGCGAGTGCAACTGGGCCGGCGGTCGTGGCGTGGTCACCCGCAGGCGTCGCGACGGCGGCACGTACGAGAGCGAGGCTGACCCGATCGGGGACGCTGAGCCGGCGAAGACGGCACGCACGCGCAGCTTCCGTCGGTGTGCCCGCAACGCGTTCTCGATCTGGTTCGAGAACTTCGATGACGACATCACGCGGCAGCAGGAGATCGTCGAGGCCGAATACGAGATCGTCCAGGAGGACCTAGCAACCGTCGCACGCCAGCTGCCGTCCGGCACGGACGACCAAGTGCTGCGCACAGGCGGCGGCGAAGCGCAGGGCGTGAGTGGCCGAGAGGTCAGCCAGGGGCAGGACCAGGAACAGGGGACCGAGCCGGCGTTCGACAAGAACGACGCACGCCGGGCGCTGTTCGCTACGCTGCGCGATGCGGGCATCGCCGAGGACCAGCGGAAGGCCTGGGCGAAGAAGAACGGGCTGCCGGAGTCCACGCAGCAGTGGGAGCAGCCGGAGTTCGCGCGCGCGATGGATATCCTGATCGGCCCGTTCCGGGCGAAGCTCGAGGAAGGCTGCAAGCACCTCGGCGTCACGTCGGAGGCGCTTGCGCTCGAGGTGTTCGGCCGGCCCGCCACCATCCTCAAGGAGATCCAGCAGCTGATCTCCGAGTGCAACCAACGGCTGGACGCCGTCGCTGCGCAGGACCTCTGATGCGAGCCATCGCACTTTCCGACCTGCACCTGGGCTACCGGGCGTACTCGCGCATCGAGAGCGGCCGGAACGCCCGGGAGCAGGACGTCGAGCGAGCTCTCGAGCGCGCCGTCGACATCATCGTCGCACAGCAGCCTGACCTGGTCACCATTGCCGGCGACGTCTTCCATGTTGTGCGCCCTTCCCTGCACGCGGTGAAGGCCTACCGCGACGCGTTGCGCAGGATCTCCGAGGAGACCAACGCGCACGTTGTCGTGATCCCGGGCAATCACGACGCGCCGAAGACGGCCGAGACGCTGTCGCCGGTCGTGATCCCCGACGACCTGCATCGCGTGCACGTGGTGCTCACCGCGCAGTGGCTGGATCTGGATCTCGCGAGCGGCGAGCGGGCAGCTGTGCTCTGTGTGCCGCACGACAACCTCGGCGCGGCCGCAACGTTCGATCCCAGCGACGCGCCGCCCGCAGATGTCCGGGTGCTCGTGATTCACGCCGCGGTGAAGACGTCTGCGGTCGCAGACGCGCTGCCGCACTTCTACGCGGGCGATCTCGCGGTCGACGTCGGCATGTTGGCGCAGCACTTCGACATCGTCGCGTGCGGCGATTTCCACGAGTACCGCGAGCTGGATCCGACCTTCCTGGCGTTCTATTCCGGCTCGATCGAGCGCACGAGCTCCAACATCTGGCCGGAGACTGAGCCGAAGGGCGTCGTCCTAGTCGACACGCACGCGTGCACGCTGGAGCTGCTGCCGATCGAGGCACGGCCGATGTTCGATTATGACTGGGCGGAGGACTTCGCGCTCGACGACCTCGATCTGATCGCGCCGCTGCCGTACTACTCGGACGTGAATGCCGCGCTCATGAAGCTGGCGGCGAACGAGATGCACCGCGGTGCCATCGTCCGCCTGGTGGTCGAGGACCTGCCGCGCGACGAGTACTCGCTGATCGATCGCAAGCTGACCGCGCAGCTCCGCGAACTGTGCTTTCACTTCCAGCTCGATGTCCGATTCCAGGAGCGCGAGCTCACGTCCGTCGCGCGCGCTGGCCACAGCCTGGACGAGGAGGCGGCGCGCTTCTTCGCCGAGGATCCGGAGCCTGTGCGCGACACCGCGCTCATATACCTGCGCGGGGAGGCGGCATGAAGCTCCTGAGCCTGGACATCCAGAACGTCCGGCAGCACGCGCACTCGCGCGTCGAGTTCCCGGACGCGGCCGTGATCGGCATCTGCGGCGAGAACGAGAGCGGCAAAAGCACGGTCCTCGAGGCACTGACCTGGGCGCTGTTCGGCACGAAGGCGATCCGCGGCAGCAAGGCATCATTTCGCTGGAATCGCGCGCCCAGCACCCGCAAGGCGACCGTCCACCTCGAGTTCGAGGTCGCCGGTACCCGGTACGTGATCGAGCGCGACGAGGGGAGCGCCAGCG
>CAYSGF010000074.1:0-3422 GCA_964430275.1 uncultured Gemmatimonadaceae bacterium | reverse complement strand
CGATGGCGCCGGCGGCGCGCGCGATCGTGTCCGCCGGTGTTTCGTTCGCGCGCGGGGTCCCCTCGTCACCAGTGACTGCGGGGACGGCTGCATGCTGCTCCGCATTGTGGGCGCGATCGATGTGCTCGTGCCCGCTGATGTCGTGCGGGGCGCTTTCGTCCGGCATGATCCCTCCTGGCTCAGTCGTGTACGGCCGCGATCCCGGCCTGGAACTGCTGTGCGACTTCGACGACGCGACGTCCCTGGAAACGGGCCGCTGCGAGCGCGACCTCGTCCGGAGCAAGGCGCCCGTTGTCGCTCGTGAATGACGCACCGTACGGATTGCCCGACTGGAACATGACCGGATCCGCATAGCCGGGCGCGACGATGATGCAGCCCCAGTGATAGAAGGTGTTGTTCAGCGCGGTGATCGTCGTTTCCTGGCCTCCGTGTGGCGTGGACGAGGTGCAGAACGACGACGCGACCTTGTTCACGAGCTTGCCCTCGGACCAAAGCGGTCCCGTCTGATCGAGGAACTGCTTGAGCTGTGCGGTCGGCAGACCGTAGCGCGTCGGGGTGCCGAAGATCATTGCGTCCGCCCATTCGAGATCGTCGAGCGTCGCCTCCTCGACGTCCTGCGTATTGCGACGATGCTCGACCCAGCCCTTGTTCGAGCGGATCGCCTCTTCCGGCGCAAGCTCCTGCACCTTGCGGAAGCGCACCTCGGCACCGGCCTCCTGCGCGCCCTCCTCGATGGCGCGCGCGAGTGCGTACGTCGTGCCGGTCGCGCTGTAGTGGATGATCGAGAGGTTCACGGACATGGCATACTCCTTTGTGCTGCGGTGCAAGGAGCATATGATGGGGGCAAGGCACGTGCCTTCGCTTTCGTTCCCCCCTACACCTGCCCCTGCCCCTGCCCCTCCACCTGCCCCACGCGCCATGCCCCTTCACGTACACGTACACGTCCGCCTGCCCCGACGGAGGGGGCGGGTGGAGGTGTAGGTGCAGGGGGAGGGGCACAGGGCGTGGGGCAGGTGGAGGGGCAGGTGTAGGGGCAGGGGCAGGGGATTTCGTAAGGGCGGGCGGTGCGTTCGTCCCTGCGGATGCGCTGTGCGCGGCTGCGGGTGCTAGACTACGCGGGCACGGACGCTCCCTCGAAACAGAATCGACATGATTGTGCTCCTGACTGCACTGCAGCTCGTGACCGGGGCTGCGCTCGTCTCCCCTGCGACGGCGCCGGCGGAGGTCTATCACGGCCGGCTGAATGCGACGGCCGTGAGCGTGCCGCGGCTGGAGGCGGAGCCGACGATCGACGGGGTGCTGGACGAGGCGGCGTGGGCGCAGGCGTCCGTGCTCACGGGGTTCTCGCAGTACCAGCCGCTGGACGGGCTGGCGGCGTCGGACAGCACGGACGTGCTCGTGTGGTACTCGCCGCACGCGCTGCACATTGGCGTGCGTGCGTTCGAGCCGCACGAGCCGGTGCATGCCACCCTGGCCGACCGCGACCGCATCTTCGCGGATGACTACATCCAGATCCTGCTCGATCCCTTCAATGATCGCCGGCGCGCACTGCTCTTCGCGGTGAATCCGCTGGGCGTGCAGGCAGACGGGCACCAGACGGAGGAGCAGCGCTCGGGCTCGGCATTCAGTGCGGACGCGAGCAGTGCGCGCACGGACCTGAGTCCCGACTACATCTTCGAGTCGAAGGGGCGGGTCACTGCGCGCGGCTACGAGATCGAGATCCGTATCCCGTTCAAGAGCCTGCGCTTTCCGGCGCACCAGCCGCAGACGTGGGGCATCAACGTACTGCGTCGCGTGCAGCATGCAGGCGAGCTTCAGACGTGGACGCCGGCACGACGGGGCGAGACGTCGTTCCTGGCGCAGAGCGGCACGCTCGAGGACCTGGACGACCTGCGGCGCGGCCTCGTCATGGACGTGAACCCGGTGCTCACGAACCGCGCCGTCGGTGCGCGCACGGACGGCGGCAACTGGCGCTACGAGCGCGAGCCGGCCGAGCTCGGGCTGAATGCGCGCTGGGGCATCACGAACGACCTGACCCTGAACGGCACGGCGAATCCGGACTTCTCGCAGATCGAAGCGGACGTCGCGCAGATCCAGTTCGATCCCCGCAATGCCCTGTCGTTTCCGGAGAAGCGGCCGTTCTTCCTCGAGGGCAGCGAGCAGTTCGCCGCGCCCGGCGGGCTCATCTACACGCGCCGCATCGCGGACCCGGTCGGCGCCGCGAAGCTGGGCGGCCGCGTCGCAGGCACGGACATCGGCTTCCTGTCGGCGGTCGACGACGAGACGCTGTCGCTGAGCGGCGACGACTATCCGGTCTACAACATCCTGCGGCTGCGTCGCAACGTGGGCGATCAGTCGATGCTCGGCCTGACGTACACGGACCGCGTCGAGGCCGGCGACTACAACCGTGTCGCGGGGATCGACAGCCGCATCGTGCTCGGCGACTACACGGTGTTCGCCCATCTGGCCGGCAGCCGCACGCGCACCGGCGACCTGCTCGCGACCGCACCGCTCTGGGACCTGCAGGTGACGCGCTCCGGGCGCGAGTTCGGCTGGCACTTGTCGATGAACGGCCGCGACCCGGAGTTCGTGCCGGGCAGCGGCTTCATCAGCCGGCCGGGCGTCGCGTTCCTGAACTTCACACCCCGGATCACGCGCTACGGCGCGGAGGGCGCAAAGCTGCAGAGCTGGAGCGCGAGCCTGGCACTCCTGAACACCTGGCTCTACGACCGCTTCGGCGACCCGCGCCCCGACGAGGCCAAGCTGCACATCAACAACACGTTCGTGCTGCGCGGCGGCTGGCGCCTCGGCACGTCCGTGCTCATCGAGAACTTTCTCTACCCGGAAGCGCTCTACCAGGACGTCGCGATCGACATGGGCAGCGACACCGTGCCGTTCGTCGGCCGCTCCAGCATCAACAATTACGACGTCGTGTTCTCGGTCACGACGCCCGAGTTCCAGCGATTCTCCGCGAACGGCTTCGTGCTGTTCGGTCGGGACGAGAACTTCGCCGAGTGGGCGCCGGGCTACCTGCTCTGGGCGGACCTGAGCGCGACCTGGCGGCCGACGGAGCGGGTGCGGGTGGAGGGGCTCTACGACGAGACCCGCGTCGTGCGGCCCACCGACCACTGCGTGGTCTCGCTGACGCGCGTCCCCCGCCTGAAGGTCGAGTATCAGCTCTTCCGCTCGGTCTTCCTGCGCGCGGTGGGCCAGTACGTCGCCCGCGAGCAGGACGCGTTGCGTGACGACGGGCGTACCGACCGACCCCTGCTGCGGCTCGATGCGGCGAGCGGCGAGTACGTGGCCCTGGGGCCGCAGTCGTTCAACGAGCTCCGCTTCGACTGGCTGTTCTCCTATCAGCCGAGCCCGGGAACGGTGTTCTTCGCCGGCTACGGGAGCACGCTGGGAGAGGACCGGCCGTT
>CAYSGF010000073.1:0-9838 GCA_964430275.1 uncultured Gemmatimonadaceae bacterium | reverse complement strand
CCTCCGCCTCCAGCAGGCTGCCCAGCATCCTGCGGATGTTCGGTTCGTCGTCGACGATCAGGACGGCAGACACAGGCTAGTACCGCAGGCCCGCGCTGACGCGTGCGGCGACGGCGGCGCCTGCGCCTTCGAGCGGGCGCGCGTCCGTGCAGCGTGTGCGCGCCGGCGGCCCGAAGAAGATCCGGAACGTGCGGTTGGCGTCCTCGAGGCCACCGCACTCCGCGGCATTCGTGAACGCAGCGCGCAGCAGCTGGTCCATCCTCTGCGCGTCCGCGGCCGTCGCAGCACTCACACCCATGACCACCGATGCATTCGCCATCACGTCAGTGGCGATGTACTCGAGCAGAGCGCGCGCTGCCCCGGACACGTCGACGTCGGCGGGCAGTCGGACGAGCATGAGATCGAGGTAGCGTTCGTCCGCGATCTGGTAGAGCGCGTCCTGCACGTAGGCACGCGCGTCACCATTGCCGAGCGTGATGGACGTGTCGCCGAGGAGCTCGAGGCGCGACAGGAATGCGAGACCCAGGTCATCGCCGCGGGCCGGCCCGCTCAGGCCGAGCTGAGTAGCACTCGCGAGCTCCGCGAACCATGCTTCGTCACGCGCCGCAATCACGAGAGCGAAATCACCGCCGGCCCCCTGAATCTGCGTTGCGATCTCCGTCGCCGTTGCCTGGCGCGCGTCCACGGCTACCATCGTGTAATCGATCGGGTCGCCACCGCCCGCGCCCAGTGCGCATGCCGAGCTCGCCGCCGCCAGGATCACTGTCATCCACCCGTGCCTCATGCGCTCTCCTCGAAGTGGGCACGCACCGCGTGCCGGAATCATATTGTCGTACCGGAATCAGCCCCTCAGAGGTACACCAGCGGTGCCCGGACGGCTTTGCGTCCACCGGCATCGTCCGTCTCGTCCGCCGGCATCGTCCGCCGGCCTTCTCAGCCGCCGCGCGTGGGCACTGGCAGGCGCACACTGAATACAGCGCCACCGGAATCGCTTGCGCGGGCCCGTACGTGGCCGCCATGCGCAGCAACCGCCTGTCGAACGACGGCAAGTCCAAGACCGGTGCCGCCGGCCTTGAGCGTGTAGTCCGCCTCGAAGATGCGCTCGAGCGCGTCCGCAGGCACGCCGCGTCCGTTGTCGGCGACCAGGATCTCAATGTGATCGCCCAGCTGCCGTGCGGTCAGCTCGATCGCGCCGCCGCTCTCGCCGTGCTTCGCCTGCACGGCTTCCACTGCATTGCGCAGCAGGTTGCGCATGGCGCGCAGCAGTGAATCGTAGTGACCCTGCAGGGACGGCAACCCCAGCTCGACCTCTACGCGCGACGTGATTTCCGGGGGGATGTCGCTGCCTGCCAGCGATTGCAGCAGCTCGCCGATGTCGACGTCGCTCGGCGGTCCCTCGGGCGGTCGCCCGAGCACTGCGAAGCTGCGGGCCAGCTCCTCGAGGCGCGCGGACTCCTGCTCGATCACTTCGATGGAGTCCGCGAGCTGCGGAGAGGCGGCGGCACGACGCAGCCGATGCGCGGCGAGTCGCAGCGGCGTAAGCGGATTCTTCATCTCATGCGCTACGCGCCGCGCCATCTCGCCCCACGCACGCACGCGCTCCGTCTCGAGCGCGCGTAGCTGCGCTTCCTCGATCCGTGCCGCCGCCGTACGCAGCGCGTCGCGCAGCACGCGCATCTCGCGCACGTCCCGCCGGCGCGGCGGATTGCCCTCGGGCAGCGGCTTGCCGGCTGCGAGCAGCTCGGTCATGTGCACGAGGTCGCGCACGGGGCGAGCGAGCTGACGGGCGAGACGGCGGCTGATCCAGAGGGCGAGGAGCGCGAGCAGGAGGGCCGACACGCCGACCGCGATCGGCACCATCGTCGCGACGCGCTCGCCCAGGAAGCTCCAGCGACGCGCCTGCACAAGGGACTCACCGAGCTCGCGGCGGTGCTGTTCGACGGCGCCCGCGAGCATCGTGTCCTCGGCAGCCATCGGGGCGACGGCATCGAAGAGGGCGCGGCCGGACTCACCGACGCGGTCCCAGGGGCCGAGCGTCCCCATCCAGCCGAGCGAGCCCGCACCGATCGTGAGCGCGACCGTGAGCACGATCAGCGGCGGCACGAGCGCCAGCGCGAGCAGCCAGCCGAACAGGCGGCGCTCCAGGCTGTGGCGACGCAGCATCGATGCTCCTCGCGCGGGGAAGACCGTGGACCTTTTCCACCGGCCGGTCGTAATTTGGAAGAGACTCCCCGCATGATGGAAGGCGGCGGCGCCCCCCGCCACTACCCGGACGACCGTCAACTCGCGTGTCGCGGCATGAGCCGTGCGAAACAATCGGCTTCGCAAGGAGGGATCCGTCCATGATCGTTCCGAACGTGCGCACCACTTTCGACCGCTCCGACGCCGCGTTTCTGGTCTGGCTACTGACCCGCGGCGACGAGAGCGAGCGCGAGCGTCAGACGCACCGGCTGCAGGAAGAGGGGCTGGACGCGATTCTCGACGACCCGCGCACCTTCAATGCACTCATGGCTGCGCGCGAGTTCAGCAGCGCCCAGCCCGGCCTGGTCTTCTACCTGCTCGTCCGCCACGCGCTGCTCGAGAGCGGCGTCGAGGACCGGATCATGGCCGACTACCTGGCGACGCTGCTCGTCGCGTTCGGTCGCCCGCGCCGCGCGTTCCGCCCCGACGCCGCGGCGCAGGAGTTCGCGCACCTCGTCGACACCGTCGCCGCCGGCGACGACGCGACCGGAGAGCGGGCGTTCCTGCTGCGCGCACACCTGGGCGAGTTCGCGCTGTGGCTGAGCGGGCTGTTCCCCGACCACATCACCGCCCGCGTGCAGCGGCGTGGCGCTCCGGGTCTCGACTATTACGAGCATCTCGGCGCGATCGGCTACCGCATGGCCGCCGACTACCAGATCGCTCAGCATCACGGCCTCGACCGGGTCTATCGCGACTGTGCGGACGGGTTCCCCGTGCTCCGCACCGCGCTGAACCGGATCGCCGACCGACACCTCTTCCCTGCCTCCGGCGAACGCATCGAGCGACTGCTGCGCCAGGTTGCCGATCAGTTCCGTGAGAATGACGGGCCCGTGGCGTAGCCGGCGCAGTTCGCTGGCTTCGGGCGCACCGATGCGTGGCATGGCGACCATCCCTCCGGAGCCGGTGGCCCTCGCGGTGTGCCCGCACTGCTGGGGCGTGAATCCGCACGCCGACAGGCTGTGCACGCGCTGTGGTGCCGACATGCACACCGTGCTTCAGGAGTCGGGCGGCCTGCGTGCGACCGCAGCGGTGCAGAGTCCCGTGCCGGTGCGCGTGCGCGAGCGCCTGTCGCGGCTGCAGCGCGCACTCGTACTCGCGTTCCTGGTGACCCTCGTCGGCGCACAGGTGCTCGCTGCGGTGTTCGCGGAGCGTCGCGCGCAGCGCGTGCTGCTGCCGGGTGCGGCGCCGGCCGCGACACCGTAAGGTTCTCCACGACGTACTGAGCCACGCCGCGAGAGCGGCGCCGCACGGGCGCGGCTCCTCGATCGAGCAGGTACTGGCAAAATGTCCGCAGAAAAACGGAAATCAACGCGCTGGCGCGCTCCCGAGGAACCCTGCCTCAATTGTGGTGACCCGACGCCGGGGCGCTACTGCCCGAGCTGCGGCCAGCGCAAGACGGAGGTCCGGGTCTCGGTGCGTACGATGTTCGCCGAGGTGCTCGAAGACCAGCTCGCCCTCAATCGGGCGCTGCCGCGCACCGTTGTCGCGCTGCTCTTTCGTCCCGGACGCCTGACGAACGAGTACATCCGCGGGCGGATCGTCAGCTACATCCCGCCCTTCCGCCTCTACCTCGTCGCGAGCGTCCTGTTCTTCCTGATCTTTTCGTTCCTCGGGCTCGGTGCGCTGGACCTGACGACCACCGAGTCGGGCGTCGTGGGCGCAGCCGATTCCGCGCAGGCGGCCGCTGTGCGCCAGCAGGTGCTGGAGGAGCTCGATACAGTCGCGATGCCGGCGGCCGCTCGGGCGGCCGTACGGGAGTCGATCGCCGAGATGAATGCCGCAGCCGCCGCGCGCGATACCGCAGCGCCTCCGGACACCGCGAGCACCGATGCCGCGGCCGATGCACCCGAAGCGCCGGTGCGGGGAGGCCTGCAACCGTGGGCGCGGGACTTCAACAACCAGACGACCGTGCCGATCATGCGCGAGGCGATCGACCGCAAGGTCGCCGAGCTCGGACACCTGCCGCCGCGCGAGGCGGCGAACGCGCTGCTCGAGGACTTCACCGAGTACGCACCGCACATGGTCTTCCTGCTGCTCCCGGTCTTCGCGTTCCTCCTGAAGCTTCTGTACATCCGCCGCAACCGCTACTACGCCGAGCACTTCGTGTTTGCGCTGCACGTGCACGCGTTCACGTTCGTCACATTCACACTGATGTTCCTCATACCATGGGACTGGCTGGACGGCGTCCTCTTCCTGTGGATGGTGATCTACGTGTGGCTCGCGATGCGCGCGGTCTACCGGCAGGGATTCTTCCGCACGACCGTGAAATGGTGGGTGCTGGGCTGGAGCTACATGTTCGTGCTCACGTTCGGCATCATCGGGCTCGGCATCGCGACACTACTGCTCACCTGAGCGCTCATCCCAGCGCGAGCAGCGGCGCGACCTCGTCGGCGCTGGTGATACCCGCATCCACCAGTCGGCGCGCGTCCTCGCCCAGCGTGCGCATGCCTGCTGCGCGCGCTGCGGTACGAATCACGTGGGCGGGCGCCCGGCGCAGGATGCGCGCACGCAGTGCATCGCCCACGACCAGCACCTCGTAGACACCCGTGCGTCCGCGATAGCCGCCGTCACAGCGCTGGCACCCCGCACCGGCGCAGTGGCTGCAGAGCCGGCGCGCCAGCCGCTGCGCGAGCACACCGAGCAGCGTGCCGGCGACGAGATAGGACGGAATGCCGAGTTCGCACAGGCGCGTGGCAGCAGTCGGCGCGTCGTTCGTATGCAGGGTGGCGAGCACGAGGTGCCCGGTGAGTGCGGCGGAGAGTGCAATGCCGGCGCTCTCCCGGTCGCGCAGCTCGCCGACCATGATCACGTCCGGATCCTGACGGAGCACGGCACGCAGTGCTTCCGCGAAGCCCAGACCGGCGCGCGCGTGCACCTGCACCTGTGTCACACCGTCGAGTCGGTATTCGATCGGATCCTCGAGTGTCACGATGTTGCGGCGCTGCCGATCGAGGGCCGCGAGCATGGCATAGAGCGTCGTCGTCTTGCCGCTGCCGGTCGGCCCGGTCACGAGCAGTACGCCGTGCGCCTGGCCCAGCATCCCGTCGATGCGCTCGCGCGTGTGCGCATCCATGCCGAGCTCGTCGAGCGACGGCGCTTCCGCGCCGCCGCGCAGCAGCCGGATCACCACCTTCTCGCCGCCCATTGCCGGAAGCGTCGAGACGCGCAGTGCGACGGCGCCGCCACCGGTCGCAGCGGTCGCCCGCCCGTCCTGCGGCCGCAGCCGCACGGCAATGTCGAGTCCCGCCATGATCTTGACCCGACTCACGACGGCGCCGGCAGCCTCCGGCGGGATGTCGAAGAGCGGCCGCAGCACGCCGTCGATGCGGGCGCGCACGTGCAGTCCGTTATCCGCGGTTTCGATGTGGACGTCGCTTGCGCGGCGGGCGAGCGCGCGCTCGATCAGCAGGTTCACCAGCTCGATGACCGGTGCCGCCTCGGACGCGCGCCGCAGCTCGGTGACCTCGTCGCTGGCATCCGTTGACGCCGGACGCGTGCGTGGCCCGCTGTGGAAGCGACGGGCGAGGGCGCGCACGGCGCCGGCGTCGTAGGCGGCTTCGACCGCGGCGGCCAGTGCGGGCGGGGACACGACGACCGGCTCGATGCGCCGCCCCAGGCGGAACCGCAGGTCGTCCAGCACCTCGACATCGAGCGGGTCCGCCAGTGCGACGACGGCGGAGCGCTCGTCGGCGCGGACCGGCAGCGCGCCCAGCCGACGTGCGAGGTCGCCATCGAGGAGCGCCGCAGCAGCAGGGTCCGCGCGCACCGGCGCGGGCAGGTAGCGCATGCGGAGCTGGAGCGCGAGCACGCGTGCAATCGCCTCCGCGTCGACGCCGCGGCGGACCAGGACCTCGCCGATCCGCTCACGCGTCGTGCGCTGCTCCTCCAGCGCGCTCGCGAGCAGCTCCGGCGAGATCACACCCGCCGCAACCAGCATGGTGCCGAGTGCGCCGCGTGCGATCGGCGCGCCTGACGCGCCACGACGCTCCAGTGCCGGAGCGGGTGCACGGGTGCGCTCCACGACGAGCTCTGTCATGCCGGCACGATTGGCTGTGGTGCGGGGCGGAAGAATGGCGGGGAGGGACCGGCGCGGTCTCGACGTGTTCGGCGCCCGCGATGAGCGAGCGATGCGCGTTCACGGAAATGCCCGGAGCACCCGCCTGGAGAGCTAGGAGGCGGTCCCTCGACCGGTGGTTGCCGCTTCGTCCGGTACTGCCAGCCGGTGCATCGGCTCGAGCACGCGCAGCGTCCACCACAGCCATACCAGCCCGACCGCCGTTCCGCCGACCACGTCCATTGGCCAGTGCACACCGAGATAGAGCCGGGAGTAGCCGACCAGCAGAAAAAACGCACCCACCACCCACCAGGCCCAGGTGCCGCGCCCGCAGCGGTGCACCAGGTACGCCACTGTGCCGAGCACCGCGGCGACTGCGATCATGTGACCGCTCGGGAACGCGGGGAACGCGTGCTGCCCGCGTGCCTCGAACAGCTCCGGCCGGTCGCGCGGAAGCGAGAACTTGAGCGCAGGATTGAGCAGCCAGCTGCCCGCCTGCACGACGAGCAGATGCACGGCGACCGTCGCATAGCCGCGCCGCCACAGCAGCACTGCCGTGATCGCGATCAGGGGTGCGAGCGTGTAGTTCGTACCGATGAGAGGCAGGGTGAGCATGACCGCATCGAGCGCGGGACCGACGGTCGCGTTCACGCGCACGAGTGCGGCGTGCTCCCAGGGTGCTCCATCCCACCATCCCGCTGCATACACGAGCAGTGCGATGAGCGCACCGACGACATACGCGAGCAGCCAGCCGATCACCACCTGCTTCCACGATACGCTGCTCAGCGCCGTGCGGAAGCTCACCTCGGAGCGTGCGACACAGGCGTGGTCACGCATGATGGCCTGTCCGGCCGCCCCCACGGGTGCCGCCGTCATTCGCGCACGCCGGCCGCGCGCTCCTGCTCGACGTGCAAGTCGCGCTCTTCGGCGAGGGTCTCGGGGCGACGCGTGGCGAAGAAGCGGATGGCCGTCAGCGCGGCCGCGACGAAGGTGAGCCAGGCAAGGCCGGCGAGGTAACCGGCGAGGACGTCGGACGGGTAGTGCACGCCGAGGTACGAGCGGCTGACACCGATGGCCAGGATGAGCAGCGCGGCGATCGTCCAGGTGGCACGGCGCAGCCGTGGCGTCGGCTCGAGTCGTGCTACCAGGTAGGCTACGGCGCCATAGGTGATGAATGCATTCATCGCGTGGCCGGATGGAAACGACGGTGAGCTGGTCGCGTGCAGATGCTCGAGCAGGCTCGGGCGCGGACGCTCAAAGTATTCCTTGAGCACGCGGTTCAGGACGTCGCCGCCGACATACGCGAGAACGAGCAGGTAGACCGACCAGCGGTGCTTCGTCAGCCACAGGAACACGGACGCGACCAGCACGAGCAGCAGCAGGACGGCGCCGTTGCCGAGGGACGTGATCTCGACGCCGACCCGGTCGAGCGTCGGGTTGCGGAAACGGCCGAGCCAGCGGAGGATCGCCTCGTCGAACGGCTGCGTGATACCCTGCGCAACAGCGGTCGCAAAGAGAGCGAAGATGCCGACCGCGATCAGTCCGACGACGGCGCCGACGGTAAGGAATGCGGCGAGCCCCGCGTAGAAGCCGCGCACGTGCCGCGCGATGAAGCGCAGCATAGAATAGAGCGCGTCCCGCAGGACGCTGAGGCGACCGCGGGGCGTCGTCCGCCGCTCGGCATCGGGTGGCCTGGTTCTCATAGGTGTCGCCGCGTGGCGCGCAGGATGCATGCCGCACCCCAGATGATCCAATTCGAGAATGTGACCAAGCGCTACGGGACGGGGCGCCGGTCGGGCGCCGCTGCAGCACTGCGCTCGGTCACCCTGGAGCTGGCGGGCGGCGAAACGTGTGCGATCGTCGGCCCCAATGGCGCTGGCAAGAGCACGCTCTTCGCCCTGACGCTCGGCTATCTCCGGCCGTCGGACGGAGACGTCACGATCGACGGGCTCGAACCACGAGATTACGTACGCACCCGTGGCGCATGCTACCTGCCCGAGCGCTTCGGCCCTCCGGCAGCCTGGCGCGTACGCGATACGCTGCGCGCGTTCGCGCGTGCCGACGGCGAGCCCGCAGCGCGCGCGGATGAAGCACTCGAACGATGGGGCCTGGGCGATCACGCCGACAAGGAGCTGGGCGAGCTATCCCATGGCCTCTTGCAGCGCACCGGCCTCGCGCAGGCGCTCCTTGCCCCGCGCGAGCTGGTCGTGCTGGACGAGCCGCACGAAGGCCTCGATCCGCTCTGGCGCGTACGCCTGCGCGAGGCGGTGCTCGAGCTGCGCACACTGGGGCGCACAGTGCTCATCGCGAGCCACGACCTGGCGGAAGTCGAACGCATGACCGATCGGGTCGTGCTACTCGACGATGGCCAGGTGCGCGATGTGTTCGAGACCGTGGCGCCGGACACGCCGACGCGCTACCGCATTCGCCTCGCGGGCGCCAGTGGCGGCTTTTTCACGGCGTTCGGCATCACCGATGATGGCGCTGCCACGGCCGTCACAACCGATCAGGGAGACGGCAGCGCTGTCACCTATGACGTCGAGGTGCGTGACGCGGACGAGCTGAGTGCACGGCTGGCCGCCGCGATCGCAGGTGGCGCGCGCGTCGTCGCGGTCGAGCCGCGGCACGAGCCGCTCGAGGAGCGGGTGCGGCGAGCGCTCGGCGAGGAGGCCGAGTGAGAGACGCCGGGCTGCTGCTGCTCGCGCTGCGCGCACGACGCCGTCGCCTCGTGCTGCTCGCCGCATTCGCGCTCGTGTTCCTGGCCGCCGCCGCGACCGCACGCGTCGCCGCGGGACACGAGGGACACGTCGAGTTCGACCGGCTCTTCCAGATCGGCGGCTATCCGCTGATCTCCGGGATGCTGCTGCTCGGCTGGCTGCTCGGCCGGTTCGGCATGATCGCAGCGTTCGTGCTGCTCGCGGGCGTCTTCAGCAGTGACCGCGCCGACGGCACTGCACGGCTGCTGTACGCGCGGCCACTGTCGCCGGTCCGCCTCTACTTCACGCGCTTCGCACTGTTCGCGGTCGTCGCGTTCGTGATCTCGGCGCTGCTCATGCCGCTGTTCGATCTGGTGATGCTCGGCAGCTGGGCGGGGCCGATGACGTTCGTCCTGATCGGCGCGTACGTGCTCGCGTTCGGATCACTCACATTTCTGCTGTCCGTCTGGACGCGGGCAGACGCGTGGATCGCGCTGCTGCTCACCATCTCCGCGATGGTGTGGCACTCCCTGCGCCGCGGTGATCTCCTCGCCGGCACCGCGCCCGGCATCCGTGAAGCAATCACGTTTCTGCTGCCGCCGTACGGCGCGATCCTCGAGATCGAGCAGGCATTCGCCCAGACACTGCCCGTGCCGTGGTCGGCAGTACTGTTCGTCGCGATGTACAGTGTGTTGCTGTTGCTGCTTGCGGGCGCGAGCCTGCTGCGCCGCGAGGTGTGAGCTCAGAGGAGCTCGAGCACGAAGGCGGCAACATCGGTGATCGCAGACAGCCGCGCGCCGCCTGCATGGGGACCGATCACCATACCGAGTGCGGGGTTGCGCGTGTG
>CAYSGF010000072.1:0-11800 GCA_964430275.1 uncultured Gemmatimonadaceae bacterium | reverse complement strand
GGGTGTGAGGTCGAAGTAACCGCCGGCATCGTGCGTAAGGCGAGTAACGGATCCATCCTGTGCGCGATGGAACAGGAAGAACTCGGCTTCGACACCCGCCATCATCTCGAACCCGAGAGCTGCGGCCGCCTCGATGTGACGCTTCAGTACGTGGCGCGGATCCCCGTCAAAAGGGCGGCCGTCCGCGGTGTACACGTCGCAGATCAGGCGGGCCACCGCGTTGTCGGCATCACCCCAGGGCAGCACGACGAAGGTCGAGTAGTCGGGCCTTAACACCATGTCGGACTCCTCGACGCGTACGAAGCCCTCGATCGCAGAGCCGTCGAAGAGGATGTCGCCATCGAGCGCCTTCTCGAACTGCGACGCCGGTACCTCGACGTTCTTCAGCACGCCCATGATGTCGATGAACTGAAGTCGCAGAAACCGGATCTGCCGCTCACGCAGCAGCTTCAGCAGGTCGTCCCGGCCTGCACCGGGTGTGCTGCCGCCACGAGATGCGTCGGGGCGCGGGCGGACCTTGTGCGCGGGTACCAGCTCGCGACTGACCATGCCCTCGTCGGTGCGGCTGCGCCGCCTGCTCGGACTCATGCCACTCCTTGGAAGGACGTTCGGCCGCCAAGGCTAGCGCGCGCACACGCGCAGGGTCAAGCGCACGCGCTTGACGGCGCCTGCTGCACTCCGGTATGCTGCGGCATGCCCCGCCAGCGCGATCGGCGCGATGCCAACTCCCGGTGACATCCTTGCCTCTCTCGAGCGCGAGGCCGCGCGCTCCGCGTCCTTCTGGCGGCGGCTGACCGCGCCGCAGATCTTCGTGTTCAGCTTTCTCGGCTTCGTCCTGATCGGCACGTTGCTGCTCTGCTTCCTGCCTGGCCTGTACACCGGCGAGCGCCTGTCCTTTATCGACGCGCTCTTCACGGCGACCAGTGCCGTGTGCGTGAACGGGCTCGTCGTCGTCGATACCGCAACGTTCTTCACCCCGTTCGGACAGGGTGTCCTGCTGTTTCTGATTCAGGTGGGCGGCCTCGGTATCCTGAGCCTGACAACCCTGCTCATCCTCGCGATGGGCCGCCGCCTCTCCCTGCGCTCCGAGGAGCTCACCGGGTCGAGCGACGGTCTGCCCTACATCGCACCGCGCAGCCTGCTGCGGACTCTGTTCATCTACACGTTCGTAACGGAAGCCTTCGGCGCAGTCCTCCTCTACGTCGCCTGGGCACCGCGATTCGGTTTTGAAGCCGCACTCTGGCCGGCCCTTTTCCATGCCGTTAATGCCTTCTGCAACGCCGGCTTCTCGACCTTCTCCGACAGCCTGATCGGCTTCTCCGGCCACGTCCCGACTCTCCTCGTGGTCGGAGCGCTCGTCGTCATCGGTGGGCTTGGCTCCATCGTGCTCACCGAGCTGCGCCTGCGACTGCGCCGTCACGGCGCACGGCGCGACCGGCTCTCCGTCCATACCTGGCTCGTGCTCGTCACGACCGCGTTCCTCCTCGTAACGAGTACGCTGCTGTTCCTCGCCTTCGAGTGGCGCAATGCACTCGCCGAGCACGGCCCCGGTGCGCGTGTCGCTGAAGCGCTCTTCCTGTCGATCATGCCCAGGAGCGGGGGGTTCAACACCACCGAGTATGCACTCCTGACACCGGGCTCGCTGTTCCTGACCATTGGCCTGATGATGATTGGCGGCTCGCCCGGATCGACGGCTGGCGGTCTCAAGACCACCACTATCGCGCTGCTCGGGCTGCTCGCGTACTCCCGCATACGCGGCTACGAGCACACTGGCGCCTTCCGGCGAACCATACCGGACGCCACGTTCCAGCGCGCCGTCGGCCTCGTCGTCGCGGTCATGGCCATGCTCGGCGTCGCGATCCTACTCCTGCTCGTCACCGAGTTCGGTGCCACGCCGTACACTGCCACCAGCGGCGGCTTCATGCAGCTCACCTTCGAAGCCGTGAGTGCATTCAATACGGTCGGCCTCTCGACCGGCATCACCCCCAGCCTGTCCGGCCCCGGCAAGTTTCTGGTCATCGTACTCATGTTCGTCGGCCGTGTCGGTCCGCTGACGCTCGTCGCGTCGATGGTCGTTGCGGCGCGTCGCACCAGCGTCCACATCCGGCACGCCACGGAAGACGTGGTCATCGGCTGATGCCTGTTCCCGCTGACATTCTCTCGGCGCTCGATCGCGAAGCCGCGCGCTCCGTCTCGGTCTGGCGGCAACTCACTGCCGCACAGCTCCTGGTCGCGAGCTTCGCCGTGCTCGTCGGGATCGGGACCCTGCTGCTCATGTACCTCCCCGGTATCTATACCGGCGAACACCTGTCTTTTCTGGACGCGCTGTTCACGGCAACGAGCGCCGTCTGCGTTACGGGACTGATCGTCGTCGATACCGCGACCTACTTCACGCCGTTCGGACAGGGCGTGCTGCTCGTGCTCATCCAGCTCGGCGGTCTCGGCTTCCTCACACTGACCACACTCGTGATCCTCGCGCTGGGTGGGAGACTGTCCCTGCGCTCGGAGGAGCTCGTCGGAGCGTCGACAGCACTGCCGTACATCGATCCGCGCAAGCTCGTCCTGACGCTCGTGGCCTTCACGTTCGCTATCGAGGCGCTCGGCACGGTTCTGCTGTACGCCGCCTGGATGCCGCGGCTCGGCGCCGAGCACGCGCTCTGGCCCGCTCTTTTTCACGCCGTGAGTGCATTCTGCAACGCGGGATTCTCCGTGTTTACGGACAGTGTCGTCCAGTTCTCCGGACACGCACCAACACTGCTCGCGCTCAGCGCGCTCATCGTCATCGGCGGGATCGGTGCGGTCGTGCTCGCGGAACTCGCACTTCACGTGGAGCGACACGCGCCACGACGACGCGCCCTTTCCGTCCATTCCCGCATCGTGCTCGTCACAACCGCGTTCCTCCTGGGCGCTGCCATGGGACTGTTCCTCCTGCTCGAATGGAGCAACACTCTCGGGGAGCGCAGCCTCGTCGCCCGCCTTGCCGAGGCCCTGTTCCTTTCCGTCACACCGCGCACGGCCGGATTCAATAGCGCCGACTACGCGCTGCTCACGCCGGCTTCGCTCTTCCTTACCATCGGCCTGATGATGATCGGCGGCTCGCCGGGATCGACGGCAGGCGGGTTGAAAACCACAACGTTCGCGCTGCTCGCGCTGCTCGCCTGGTCGCGCATCCGCGGCCGCGATCACACGACCGCGTTCCGCCACACGATCCCCGAGGCGACACTTCAGCGTGCCGTTGGTCTCGTGGTCGCCGTCCTCGGCGTGCTCGGCATCGCCATACTCGCGCTGCTGCTCACGGAATTCGGGACGGCCCCGTACACCCAGACGGGCGGCGGTTTCATGCAACTCACCTTCGAAGCCGTGAGTGCGTTCAACACGGTTGGCCTCTCCACCGGCATCACGCCGACACTCTCGGCGCCGGGCAGGATCATCATCATTCTTCTGATGTTCGTCGGCCGCGTCGGCCCGCTCACGTTTGTGGCATCCATGGCAATCGCCGCACGGCGCACCACGGTGCACATCCGGCATGCCACGGAGGACGTTGTCATCGGCTGAATCGCTCGGAGACCGGACTGCAGGAGGGAGATACACAAAGCGCCGCGACATCGTCCGCGGCGCAGTCCGGGCGATCGAGGCGTCAAGGCGCGGTCAGTGCGCGCACTCCACGCACCGGCCGATCACCTCCAGCCGGAACCCTTCGACACGAAAGCCGCCCGTTGGCTGAACGGCCGCGAACGCCCGCGCATCGATCTCGCCGGGCACATCCATGACCGCACCGCACACCAGACAGCGGGCATGGTGATGCGGATCCGTACGACCGTCATACCGCGCCGACCCGTCCCCGTACGTCAGCTTCAGCGCCAGACCGCAGCCGACCAGCGTCTCGAGTGCCTTGTAGACGGTCGCGAGCGAGATGTCAGGGATGCTCGTGCGGACGGAGATGAACACCTCGTCCGCCGTGGGATGCGTGTCCGTCCCGACCAGACAGCGGTACACTGCGGCACGCTGCTCCGTGAATCGCTGCCCGCTCGCTTCCAGCGCCTCACGCAGCCGGCGCTCGGCAGTTCCACCCTGACGCGCGGTGACTTGCTGCTCCAACTCGATCATCCTGCGGATTCGGAGGTGTATGCTCGCGCCCGTGCCACGGCGACGTCTGTTCCTCGCGCCCCGTGGCGCTGCCCGGCTAAGATTACCCGGAGGCGCGTGCGCCTGTCAATAGTAATTCTTGCATTCACTGGAGTCGTGCTGCCGTGTCCGGAAACGAACTCAACGCTCCCGTCGTCGCACTCGCTGGTGACATGATCTTCGCCGCCCGTATTCGCGGCGCGGCCGAAGCTGTCGGCGCGTCCGTAGAGCTCGCGCGCAACGGCGCAGCGCTGCTGGCGCGGGCGCGTAGCGTGCTGCCGACACGCATCCTCATCGATCTCGACGGACGCGGATACGACGCGCCCGCCCTCATTCGGGCACTCAAGGCGGACGAGACAACGGCGTCCGCCGAGGTCGTTGCGTTCGTGTCTCATGTGCGGGAGGATGCGATCGCGGCTGCGCGCGAGGCGGGCGCCGACCGGGTACTGGCCAGAGGGGCGTTCCTGCGGCAGCTGACGGACTGGGTGCGACCCGGCTGAAAACGGAGCGCCCCGCTGCCAGCAGGCTACGGGGCGCTCACAGCTCAGGCGGCGTCTGCCTCTTCCTTCAACTTGCAGTCGAGGCAGTAGCGCGCGTGCGGCAGTGCGTCGAGCCGCTCGAAATCGATCAGGTTGCCACAGCTGTGGCAGATCCCGAACGTGCTCGAGTCCTTGTACAGGCGACGCAGCGCATCCTCGACCCGGTACAGGTAGCGACCTTCCTTGCTCGCGAAGAGGAGCATCTTCTCACGCTCCATCGCGTCCGTCCCGAGGTCGGCCATGTGGTCCGAGTACGAGTACATGTCCGAGTCCTGCTGGTGGTCCGCGCTGGACTTCGCCATCTCGTCGAACTGCCCGAGGGAGCGCAGTGCGCGGTCACGCTCCCGCAGGAGCCGCTGCTGAAGGTGCTCGACTTGCTTCTTCGTCAGCTTCTTCGCCATCGACGTACCGCCTCCTGCTGCGGGGATCGGTCTGACCGGACTGCCGACGGCGGCCCTTATGGGGATCCCTGGGACTCGAAAAGGGCCGCTGCCGCAGCCTATAAGTATAATCCCGGCAGCACATTCCGACAACCGTGAGGTGTGCCCGAAGGGGGGCGTGGGCGGCGGGAATCGGCGGTCGTTCCAGCGATTTTCAGCGGGCCAGCGCAGTCCTCGCCGCCTCGCGGCCGTCCGGCGTTAGCAGCAGGCGGCCGTCGGGGCCGCGTTCGATGAGGTGCTCGCCCGCCGCGTGGCGAACAACGCGCCGGGCGAAGTCGGCGCCCCATCGGAGATGGTGGTGCAGATGCGCCTCGCGGCTCTCGTCCTCCGCCTCGGCCGTGCCCTCGTGCTGAAGCAGGTGGATGGCGAGCATGACACCCGCGAACTCGGTTCGCTGGCGCCGACGGCGGAGTGCGAGAGGGGCGAGGCCGCGCTCGGGAGCGAAGAGCAGGGCGAGTACGAACACGGCGCCGGCAACCGCGGCCATGCAGCCGGCGATCGAGGCGTCGGCGAGCCACGCCAGCCAGAAGCCGGCGATGGCGGAGACCGCGGCGAGCAGGACGCTGAGCAGGAGCACCCTGGTCAGCGAATCCGTAAGCAGGTACGCCGCGGCGGGCGGCGTGATCATGAGTGCGACGACGAGGATCGATCCCACCGCATCGAATGCGCCGACCGCGGTGATGGAGACGAGGCTCATGAAGGCGTAGTGGAGCACAGCGGGTGCGAAGCCGAGTGCTGCGGCGAGCGCAGGATCGAACGTCGAGAGCTTGAGCTCCTTATAGAGGAGCGCGATGAATGCGGCATTGCAGAGGAGCACGCCGCCCATGACGTAGAGGGTGCGGGGTCCGAGGTCGACGCCGCCGACCTCCAGCCGCCGAAACGGCGCGAAGGCGATCTCGCCGAGCAGCACGGCGTCCGTATCGAGATGGACGTTGCCGGCATACCGGTTGATGAGGATGACGGCGATGCTGAACAGGGCGGGGAAGACGAGACCGATCGCGGCGTCTTCGCGCACCAGGCGAGTGCGGCCGAGGGTTTCGACGAGCGCGACGGTGAGCACGCCCGTGAGGGCGGCGCCGAGCATGAGGAGTGGCGAGTCGATGCGACCGGTCGCGAGGAACGCGATCACGATGCCCAGCAGGACCGTGTGGGTGATCGCGTCACTCATGAGCGCCATGCGCCGGAGTACCAGGAAGACGCCGGGGAGGGCGCACGTGACCGCCACGATCACGGCGACGAGCTGGATCTCGAGCTCGACCCAGCTCATGCCTGCTGCTCCGAACGGCGTTGCACCGAGGCGGCCGCGACCTGCCGTCCGCGCGGCGTGAGCGTCCAGGTACTGTCAGCGAGCTGCTCCACGAGCCTGCGCTCCTCGAGAACGGACAGCGTGGCGCGCACGCCGCCACGCCCGATGCCCATCGCCTCGAGAACTTCCGCGCGGTGGCCATGGACTGCGTCCGGGTGTTGCTGCGCCAGCAACAGTAGGTCGTGGAGCACGGCATCCGTACGGATCCGGCGGCGGCTGCGACGCTGGCGCACCCAGCTCCACAGCATGCCACGGCGCGGCGCCACGGCGAGCGACAGGATCACGATTGCGGTCGCCGCCAGCACCACACTCGGCCCGGTCGGCAGGTCCTGCGCAACCGCACTCGCGACCGCACCGGTGATCCCGGCGAGCGCTCCGAAGCCGGCAGAGATGAGCACCATCGTGCGCAGCGAATCCGTCCACTGCCGGGCGGCGGCCGCCGGCGCCACGACCATTGCACTCATGAGCACGACGCCGACGGTCTGCAGGCCAATGACGATCGCCAGCACGAGGAAGCTCGTCAGCAGGACGTCGACCGCGCCCATCGGGAAGCCGAGTGCGGCGCCAAAGTCGCGATCGAAGCTGAGCAGCTTGAACTCCTTCCAGAACACAACGACCGCCAGGAGCGCAATGCTGCCGAGCGCGGCGAGGACTACCACGTCGCTCTCCACGAGTGTGGCGGCTTGGCCGAAGAGGAAGCGGTCGAGTCCCGCCTGCGCCGCGTCCGGCTCCTGCTGCACGAACGTCAGCAGCACCAGGCCGATGCCGAAGAACACGGACAGCACGATGCCCAGCGCGGAGTCCTCCGGCACGCGCGTCTTCGCGACGATCGTCATGACCAGCAGTGTGCCGATCCAGCCGGCTATCGCGGCACCGAGGATCAGCACGAGCGGCGCCTTCGTGCCGGTCAACATGAACGCGAGCACGATGCCGGGCAGCGCAGCGTGCGAGATCGCATCGCCCAGCAGGCTCTGCCGGCGCAGCACCGCAAACGCACCGAGGGCCCCGCTCACGAGACCCAGCACCGCTGCACCGAGTGCGACCGTCCGCAGCGTGTAGTCGAAGAGCAGGTCGTGTAGGATCCGTTCCAGCATCAGGCAGCGCCCGCCGCTCCACTCCCGTTCCCTTCCACAGTGCTCAGGAAGGGAACACGTCCACCGTACGCCTCGCGCAGGTTCTCCTCCGTGAATACGTCCTCGACAGCACCGGCTGCGATCCGTCGTACATTCAGGAGCGCGACCTGGTCGAAGTACTCGGGCACCGTCTGCAGTGCATGGTGCACGGCAACGACGGTATTGCCCTCTTCCCGCAGCGCTTGCAGCACGTCGACGATCGCGCGCTCCGTCTTGGCATCGACACCCTGGAACGGTTCGTCCATCAGATACACCTGTGCGTCCTGTACCAGGGCACGCGCCAGGAAAACCCGCTGCTGCTGGCCCCCCGAAAGCTGGCTGATCTGACGGCTCGCGAGATCCTCCATCCCTACCTGCGCCAGCGCTGCCATGGCGGCCTCCCGCTCACGCCGACCCACGCGCCGCAGCCAGCCGAGCCGACCGTACGTGCCCATGGTCACCACGTCCAGCACCGACGTCGGAAAGTCCCAGTCAACGCTGCCGCGCTGGGGAACGTACGCAATCAGCCGACGCTGCTCCGTGTACGGCCGCCCGTGCACGAGCACACGCCCCGCCGCCGGCCGCACGAGTCCCAGCACGGACTTGATGAGCGTGGTCTTGCCGGCGCCATTCGGTCCCACGATCGCCATCAGCACACCCTGCGGCACCTCCAGGTCGATGTCCCACAGCACCGGCTGGTCTCGGTACGCGACCGTCAGGTCGTTGATCTCGATTGCTGCAACGTCACTCATTCCGCTACCACGCCTCCCAGAGCACGTACGATCGTGCTCACGTTGTGTCGCACCATTCCGATGTATGTGCCTTCCGGTGTGCCCGCCGTGCCGAGCGCATCCGAGAACAGCTCCCCGCCGATCCGCACGTCGTGGCCGCGCGACTGTACCGCAGCCTGCACCGCCTCCACGGTCCGACGCGGGATCGAGGACTCCACGAAGATCGCGGGAATGCGCAGCCCTGCGATCTCCGCCGCCAGCCGCTGCACGTCCGCCGTCCCCGCCTCCGTAGCCGTACTGATCCCCTGCAGCCCGAGCACTCGAAAGCCGTATGCGCGGCCGAAGTAGTTGAACGCGTCGTGCGCCGTCACCAGCACGCGCCGCTCCTCGGGCACACTCGCCACCTGCCGCTGCACCCACGCGTCCAGCGCCCGAAGCTCGCCCAGCAGTGCGGCCGCATTGCGATGATAGGAGGAGGCATGCTGCGGGTCGTGGTCGGCCAGCGTCGCCTCGACTACACGCACGACCGACATCCACAGTTCCACGTCGAACCACACGTGCGGATCGTATGCACCCGCGAACTCCGGCGGGTGCAACAGCACGGCGCGCGGGATCGAATCCGTGACCGCCACGCTCCGCGTCCGGTCCGCCATCTCCTCGAGCACCTCGCCCATTGCTGCCTCGAGGTGCAGACCGTTGTAGAAGATGACCTGCGCTTCCGACAGCTTCCGGACATCCCCCGCCCGCGCCTTGTACAGGTGCGGATCCACACCGGGACCCATGAGCCCCTGTACGCGCACGTGATCACCGCCCACGCGCGCCGCGACGTCGCCGATCATGCCGATCGTCGTCACGACGCGCACCCGCCCGTCATCCGATTCCGGAACCGTGCGCGCACACCCCGAACCGATGAGCAGAAAAAAGCAAACAGCCAGTATGCGACCACTACTCATGGCGCCTCAATCGCTCCACCTGCAGCGCGCGTGACAGCTCCGCGCCCACGATCCGCTCCCGTTCACCCACCCGCAGGCGCAGGGGCCCATTGAAGGGCGCCCGCTCCAGGACTTCCAGCGGAACGCCCGGCAGCAGCTCCAGCCGCGCGAGGTGTCGGAGCGCCTCCGCATCTTCGTCGGGCACCCGCCGCAGCACCGCCCTCTCTCCGGTCTCCAGCTCCCACAGCGACGGATACTGACGATCCTCGAAGGCGACTCCCACCTCCGGGATCGGCGCACCGTGCGGATCCTCCACAGGGTCGCCAAGAACATCCGCCATCCGGTCGATCAGCTGCTCCGAAACCGCATGCTCGAGCCGCTCCGCCTCTTCGTGAACCTCGTCCCAGCCGTACCCCAGCACCCGCACCAGGAAGAGCTCGAGCACCCTGTGCCGCCGGATCAGCCCGATCGCTTCCGCCTCGCCCGCCGTCGTCAGCCGCGCGCCATAGTACGGCACGTGCTCGACCAGGCCCCGGTCCGAGAGCCGCTTCAGCATGCCCGTGACCGACCCGGCCGCCACGCCCAGTCGCTCCGCGATCAGCGACGTCGCCGCGGCGCTGCCGCCGCGGCTCAGCTCGTGAATCGCCTTCAGGTAGTCCTGTACGGCCGTCGTCGTCATGTTCGTTTTAGGCATCTCGTTGCCTCAATTTTAGCTTTACCTAAACGACGCCGTCAAGCCGGCTATGCGGTTGCCGTGGCTGCCGTAGCCTCGGGTCACCGTTTGTGGACGGGCGGAAGGGCGGAATAGATTGGGGGCGTTCCAGCCGAGTCCCCGGGAGCAAGGAGAGAGCGATGGCGAGCCGTGAGACCGCACTCGAAGCGCTGCTTCAGGAGCATCGTCGGTTCGAGCCGGCAGAGGCCTTCCGGTCGGCGGCGAATGCATCGGAGGGGGCGCTCTACGAGCGGGCAGCGGCGGACCCGGAGGGTTTCTGGGCGGAGTGGGCCGGCCGGCTCGACTGGTTCGAGCCGTGGGATCGCGTGCTGGATTGGAAGGCGCCGCACGCGCAGTGGTTCGTGGGGGGCAAGCTGAACGCGGCGTACAATTGCCTGGACCGGCATCTGGCGGGCCCGCGCCGCAACAAGGCCGCGCTGGTATGGGAAGGGGAGGCGGGGGACACGCGGACGTACACGTACTGGGACCTGCACCGGGAAGTATCGAAGTTCGCGAACGTGCTGAAATCACTGGGCGTGAGCAAGGGAGACCGGGTCGGCATATACCTGCCGATGATTCCGGAGGCGGCGATCGCCATGCTCGCGTGTGCGCGGATTGGCGCGGCGCACAGCGTGGTATTCGGCGGGTTCTCGGCGGAGAGTGTCCGGGACCGGTTGAACGACGCGGAGGCGAAGCTGCTGATCACGGCGGATGGTGGCTACCGGCGCGGTCGGGTCGTGCCTCTGAAGGAAGCGGCGGATCGGGCATTGGCGGAGTCGCCGAGCGTTGCGAGCGTCGTCGTCGTGCGACGTGGCGCCGGGCTTCATGTTCCGGTGCATATGAAGGATGGCCGCGACCACTGGTACGATGATCTGATGGAAGGTGCGTCCGCGGAGTGTCCTGCGGAGCCGATGGATTCGGAGGATCTGCTCTACATCCTTTACACGTCCGGTACGACGGGCAAGCCCAAGGGTGTGGTGCACACGACGGGCGGCTACATGACGCAGGTAGCGGCGACGACGAATCTCGTCTTCGATCTGAAGGAGGATGATCTCTACTGGTGCACCGCGGACGTCGGCTGGGTGACGGGGCACAGCTACATCGTCTACGGGCCGCTCGCGAACGGTGCGAGCGTGCTCATGTACGAGGGTGCACCGGACTGGCCGGACCGCGGCCGTTTCTGGCAGCTGGTTCAGAAGTATGGCGTGACGATCCTGTACACTGCGCCGACAGCGATCCGCGCGTTCATGCGGTGGGGGACGGAGTGGCCGGACCGGTATGACCTCTCGACGCTGCGACTGCTCGGCACGGTGGGTGAGCCGATCAATCCGGAAGCGTGGATGTGGTATCACCAGTACATCGGTGGTGCGCGTTGTCCGATCGTCGACACGTGGTGGCAGACGGAGACCGGTGGCATCATGATCACGCCGCTGCCGGGTCTGACTGCGACGAAGCCGGGAAGCGCGACGGTCGCGTTTCCGGGCATCGATGCGGAGGTGCTGACGGCGGAGGGCGAGTCCTCGAGCGCGGGGTACCTGGCGATCACGCGACCCTGGCCGGGCATGCTGCGCACGATCTGGGGTGACGACGAGCGGTATCGCGACACGTACTGGTCGCGCTGGGAGGGTCGTTTCTACTTCCCGGGCGACGGTGCAAAGCGGGACGAGGACGGCTACTTCTGGATCCTCGGTCGCGTGGACGACGTACTCAATGTCGCCGGACATCGCATCGGCACGATGGAAGTGGAGAGCGCCCTGGTGTCGCACCCGAAAGTGGCCGAGTCGGCCGCCGTCGGGGTCCAACACGAGATCAAGGGGCAGGCCGTCGTCGCCTTCGTCACGCCCAAGGGCACTTCGACGCCGGGCCCCGAACTGAAGGACGAACTCCGCGAGCACGTGGGCAA
>CAYSGF010000071.1:0-5403 GCA_964430275.1 uncultured Gemmatimonadaceae bacterium | reverse complement strand
CACTGGCACGGCATCCGCCTCGAGAACCGGTTCGACGGCGTGCCACACGTCACGCAGGAGCCGGTCATGCCCGGCGACTCGTTCCACTACGAGATCCGCTTCCCCGACGCGGGCATCTACTGGTACCACCCGCATCATCGCGAGGACATCCAGCAGGACCTCGGCCTGTACGGCAACCTGCTCGTCCGCAACACGCGCGATGAAGCGTTCGCGCCGGTGCACCGCGAGCAGGTCGTGATGCTCGACGATCTGCTGCTCGGCGATGCCGGCCTGGTGCCGTACGGCGACGAGCGTGCGACGCACGCGCTCATGGGGCGGTTCGGCAATGTGCTGCTCGTGAACGGCGAGCCCGCACCGTCGTACTCGCTCGACGTGAATGCGGGCGAAGTCGTGCGCTTCTTCTTCACGAACGTTGCGAACACGCGCACGTTCAACGTGTCGTTCCCCGGCGCACGCATGAAGGTCGTCGGCTCCGACATCGGCCGCTACGAGCAGGAGGCGTGGGTCGAGAGCGTCGTGATCGCGCCCGCAGAGCGCTACATCGTGGACGTCGCCTTCGACAGTGCAGGCACGAAACCGCTGTTGAACCGCGTGCAGGCGATCGACCACACGATGGGCGTGTTCTTCCCGGAACAGGACACGCTCGGCACCGTCAACGTGTCGGACGACCCGGCGACCCCGGACTACGCGCGCACGTTC
Source organism: uncultured Gemmatimonadaceae bacterium (assembly GCA_964430275.1). GTDB lineage: Bacteria > Gemmatimonadota > Gemmatimonadetes > Longimicrobiales > RSA9 > DASTYK01. The sequence continues at coordinate 4,704 of CAYSGF010000071.1, read as the reverse complement.
GACCGGCTGCGTCGCAACGAGGACGTGGTCGAGGACGTCGCGCAGTACCGCGAGCACTTCGCGCGCGCGCCGGACCTCACACTCACGCTCACGATGAAGGACGAGGGGTTGCCGTTCGCGCTCGTCTCCCTCATGCGCCTCGACACGCTGTTCTTCAATCCCGTCGAGTGGAGCGGCACGATGCCGATGATGGACTGGCTGCCGACGACCGATCAGGTGACCTGGACCCTGCGCGACGAGGCGACCGGCCTGGAGAACGAGGAGATCACGTGGCAGTTCGAGGTCGGCGACCTCGTGCGCATCCGCCTCGTCAATGATCGCCACACCCTGCACGCCATGGCGCACCCGATCCACATCCACGGCCAGCGCTTCCTCGTGCTCGACGTGAGCGGCCGGCCGACCACGAACCACGTCTGGAAGGACACCGTCCTCGTCCCCGTCGGCGGCGTCGTCGAGCTGCTCCTCGAGGTCACCAACCCCGGCATGTGGATGATCCACTGTCATATCGCGGAGCATCTCGAGGCCGGGATGAAGACCGTGTTCGCGGTGGAGCCGTAGCGAATTGGTGAATTGGTGAATTGGTGGATCCCCTACACCTACACCCGCCCCTCAACCTGCACCCGCCCCACGCCCCATGCCCCGGAACTCGTACACCTGAACCTCAACCCGCCCCGTCGTTCGGTTGGGGCGAGTTCAGGTGTACGTGTACCATGCGGGGGCATAGGGCGTGGGGCGGGTTCAGGTTGAGGTGCAGGTGCAGGGGCAGGGGCTATCAGCTTGCCGTGATGGACGGCTACTGGCACTTTACCCAGCAGGAATCCTGTCCGACCCCCCGCGAAGGAGCTCGACCCATGCTTCGTCTCACCGCAGCACTGCTGGTTTCCGGGCTGGCCGCCAGCGGCGCGCATGCGCAGTCGGCCGACCAGCTCAGTCAGAACACGCGCGAGATGGTCTCGGTCGCGGAGCCGGTCGTCGCACTGACGAACGTGCGCGTGATCGATGGTACCGGCGCTCCGCCCAGCGAAGGCCAGACGGTCATCATCGACAACGGCCGGATCACGGCGGTCGGTCCGAGCGCGAGCACGCGGCCGCCTGCCGGTGCGCACGTCATGGACCTGCCCGGCCACACGGTCATCCCGGGCATCGTCGGGATGCACGACCACACGTTCTATACGACGTCCGGTCGCAGCATCCAGGCGAATTTCAGCGCGCCGCGTCTCTACCTTGCGAGCGGTGTGACGACGATCCGCACGACGGGCAGCATGTCGCCGTACAGCGAGCTGAACCTGAAGCGGCAGATCGAGGAGGGTCAGGCGCCGGGCCCGCGCATGCACGTGACGGGGCCGTACATCAGCGGTGACCGGTCGGGCAGCGGGATGTACGCGGTGGGCACGCCCGAGGATGCGCGTCGCGTCGTCGACTACTGGGCGGGCGAGGGCGCGACGTGGTTCAAGTTCTACACGCAGATCTCGCACGACGAGATGAAGGCCGCGATCGAGGAGGCGCACCGCCACGGCCTCAAGCTCACCGGCCATCTGTGCTCGGTTGGCTACCGTGAGGCCGTTGCGCTCGGCATCGATGCGCTCGAGCACGGCCTGTTCGCGAATTCCGAGTACGACGAGAACAAGCAGCGCGACCAGTGTCCGCGCACGGCCGGCGCGTCGATCGCCGCCGTCGACGTCGACAGCGACGAGGTCCAGCAGACGCTCCGCGACATGGTCGAGAACGACGTCGCGATGACGTCGACGCTCGCGGTCTACGAGCTGTTCGTGCCGAACCGCCCGCAGGAGCTCGACGAGCGCATGCTCGAGGCGATGTCGGAGGAGACGCGCGCGGAGTACCTCGAGACACGACGTCGCATCGCGGAGAATCCGCAGGCCGGCATTGCGCCGGACGTGTTCAGGAAGGCAATGGCATTCGAGCGCGCGTTCGTCGAGGCGGGCGGCCTGCTCGCAGCGGGCGTGGATCCGACCGGCAACGGCGGCGCACTCCCCGGCTTCGGTGACCAGCGCAACCTCGAGCTGCTCGTGGAGGCCGGCTTCACCGTGCCGCAGGCCGTGCAGATCATGACGCTGAACGGCGCGAAGGTGCTCGGCGTCGACAACGAGCTCGGCTCGATCGAGGTCGGCAAGCTCGCCGACATCGCCGTCATCGATGGCAACCCCGCGGCCGACCCGGCCGCCCTGCGCAACACGACGCTCGTCTTCAAGGACGGCGTCGGTTATGACCCGGCGAAGCTGATCGCGTCGGTGAAGGGGGCGGTGGGGGTGCGGTAGGCGTCGAATTGGTGAACTGGTGAATTGGTGAGTCGGGCGCGGGCCGGTCCCCTCTTCTTTGCGACGCCGGCGAAGTTCCGGGCGTGGCTGATGAAGCACCATGCCACGAAGGACGAGCTGTTCGTCGGGTTCTACAAGAAGGGCAGTGGGCTGGCGAGCATGACGTGGCCGGAGGCAGTGGACGAGGCGTTGTGTTTCGGCTGGATCGACGGCGTGCGCCGCTCGCTGGACGAGGCGTCGTACATGAACCGGTTCACGCCGCGGCGCCCGCGCAGTGTGTGGAGTGCAGTGAACATTGCGCGTGCGCATGCGCTGATTGCGGAGGGCCGGATGCGGCCGGCGGGGCTCGCGGCATTCGAGCGGCGCAACGAGGCCCGCTCGAAGCAGTACTCGTTCGAGCGAGAGAGCGTCGCATTCGAGCCCGCGCTGGCCGCGCGGCTGAAGCAGGATCGCGCGGCGGCGCGGTTCTTTCATGCGCAGCCACCTGGCTATCGAAAGACGGCCACGTGGTGGGTGATGAGCGCGAAGCAGGAAGCGACGCGGCTGCGTCGCATGGAGACACTGATTGCGGATTCGGCGCGCGGTGAGCGCATCGCACTGCTTCGCAGGAACGGATCGAACTGAACGAGTGGAGGAGGCGGCATGAAGCGGAAGGCGCAGGCGGTCTGGCGAGGTGCGGGCAAGGATGGCAAGGGAACGATGACGACGGCGAGCGGCGCGCTCGATGAGATTCCGTACTCGGCGAAGCTGCGTTTCGAGAACGAGGACGGGCGCGCCGGCACGAACCCCGAGGAGCTGATCGCCGCCGCACATGCCGGTTGCTTCTCCATGGCACTCGCGTTCCAGCTCGCGGGTGCCGGCCACTCGCCCGAAGAGCTGAGCACTTCCGCCCAGCTCGAGATGCAGCAGGAGGAGGGCGGCTGGTCCATCCGCACGATCCACCTCGCCGTGAAGGGCCGCGTGCCGGGCATCGATGCCGACCAGTTCCAGCAGCTCGCGCAGAAGGCGAAGGAAGGGTGCCCCGTCTCGCGGGTTCTGAACGCGCAGATCACAATGGACGCGTCGCTCGCCTGAGCCGGACGCCCCGCGCGGAACGTCACAGACCGGCGCAGGGTTTCAGGACACGATGCTGACTGATGACACGACACCGGAACGGGCCGACGAGGAATTCGCGAACGCGCTGACCCACGGGGTCGGCGTGCTGGCGGGGCTGTTCGGCGGCACGTTCCTGATCGTGCTCGCGGCGCTCGGCGGTGATGCCTGGCAGATCGTCGGCGTGTCCGTGTTCGGCGTCACCCTCGTCACGCTGTACGGGGCATCCACACTGTACCACGCCGCCCGCGCCGAGCACGTGAAGTCCCGCCTGAAGGTGCTCGATCACTGCGCGATCTACCTGCTGATCGCCGGCAGCTACACACCGTTCCTCCTGAATGACCTGCGCGGCCCGTGGGGCTGGAGCCTCTTCGGCGTCATCTGGGGTCTCGCGATCGCCGGCATCGTCTTCAAGATGTTCTTCACCGGCCGCTTCCAGCTCTTCTCGACCCTCGTCTACATCCTGATGGGCTGGCTCGTGCTCATTGCCGCGGTCCCGATGCTGCACCACATGGCGCCAGCGACGCTCGCGTGGCTGCTCGCCGGCGGCATTGCCTACACGGCCGGCACCCCCTTCTACCACGCCGCCCGCATCCGCTACGGCCACGCGATCTGGCACCTCTTCGTCCTGACCGGCAGCCTGTGCCACGCCATCGCGGTGGGCACGCAGCTGTAAAAACCACGGCTCCCGCTTCCCGCACCGCTTCCGCTTTCCGCACCGCTTCCGCTTTCCGCACCGCTTCCGCACCGCTTCCGCTTCCGTCCCAATGGCGCAGATGATGCACTCACACGAGTCGTCAACGGCATCAACCCCAGGAGGCATCACATGGCAGATCGCAATCATCGCTCCGAGGACGCGAGGGACGAGAACCCGAGCACGAGCGAGCAGGTCGGTGAGGGCGTAGGCGGCATTGGCGGCACGCTGGCAGGCGCCGGGATCGGCTCACTTGCGGGCCCGATCGGCACCGTGATCGGCGGCATTGCCGGCGCCGTTGGTGGCTGGTGGGCCGGTGAGAAGGCGGGCCGCGCGGTCGATGACATGGGCGAGCACGAGGACTACTACCGCGAGCGCTATCAGTCCAGCAGCACGCGCGACGTCCCGTTCGACGACGCTCGCATCGGCTACGGCGTCGGCCACGTCGCCGGCCGCAACCCGGATTATAAGGGTCGCTCGTTCGATGAAGTGGAGTCCGATGTGCGCCGCGGCTGGCGCCACGAACGCCACGACTACGACACGATGCGTCCGTACGTACGCGAAGGCTTCGAGCGCACCTCGCGGCAGGACGATCGCCGCTGACGCGACGGCAGCGACGATGCACGAGGGGCAGCGCGTAAC
>CAYSGF010000070.1:0-5505 GCA_964430275.1 uncultured Gemmatimonadaceae bacterium | reverse complement strand
CCGTCCCGCCCGCAATCCGACATCCTTCGCGGATCACTCGACCTGCTCGTGCTGAAGACGCTGTCGCTGGAGCCAATGCACGGTTGGGGCATCAGCCAGCGGGTGCAGCAGATCTCGCAGGGCGTGCTGGAGGTGAACCAGGGTTCGCTGTACCCGGCCTTGCAGCGCCTGGAGAAGCAGGGGCTGGTAACGAGCGCGTGGGGCACGACGGACAACAACCGGCAGGCGCGCTATTACCGGCTCACGGCCGCGGGCCGGCGGATGCTGGGCGCGGAGCTGGAGAGCTGGCGTCGATTCTCGGCTGCGCTCGAGCTCGTGCTGGGAGCGACGTCGTGAGGCTGCTCCACGCCGCGCGCACGCGCCTGCGCCTTCTCTTTGCACGCGGCCCTGCCGAGTCGCGCATGCGGGACGAGTTCGCTTTCCATATCGAGATGGAGGCCGCGCGCCTGGCGCGCGCGGAAGGTCTCTCTCCTGCGGAAGCGCGGCGGCGTGCGCTCGTCGCATTCGGTGGTGTGGAACGATACGGCGAGGAGCTGCGGGAAGGGCGCGGCGGTGCGTGGCTGGGGAGTCTCGAGCTGGACCTGCGTCTCGGCCTGCGCATGCTCGTGAAGTATCCCGGCCTGGCACTCGTCGGTGGGCTCGGGATGGCGGTCGCGATCGCGATTGCGACGGCGTCGTTCGGGATGATCTACAGCATGCTGGATCCGGCGCTGCCGGTACCGGAGGGCGACCGGGTCGTGATGGTGCAGCACTACGACACGCGCCTCAGCAATCCGAACCGTGCGACGCACGTGCATGCGATGGAGGTGTGGCGCGAGGAGCTGACGACGGTCGTGCAACTCGGCGGCTTCCGCACGGTGCCGCGCAATCTGCACGAAGGCGATGATGTCGCGGAGCTGGTGCGCGTCGCGGAGATGTCGGCGTCGGGCTTTATCGTGACGCGCGTGCCGCCGCTGCTCGGCCGCCCCCTGCTCGCGTCCGATGAGCAGCCGGGTGCTCCGGGTGTGGTGGTGATCGGCGAGGCGGTCTGGCGCAACCGCTTCGGCGGTGACCCGCACATCATCGGTCGCGGCATCCGGCTCGGCTCCGTCGAGCACACGATCGTCGGTGTGATGCCGGCGAGCTACGGCTTTCCCGTCAACCATCAGTACTGGACGCCGCTGCGCCTGGACGCGGACGACTACGCGCACGGCGCGGGACCGTCGCTCACGGTCTTCGGGCGGCTGGCGAACGGCGCGACGCTCGCGGCCGCGCGCGCGCAGGTCGAGACGCTCGGGCGCCGCCTGCTCGCGGCGGATCCGGACGTCTACCGGACGATCCAGCCGCAGGTGATGCCGTACACGCATCCGTTCTTCGACATCGACAAGCCATCGGTCGCGTGGGCGATGCACCTGATCCAGTTCCTGATCACGCTGCTGCTGGTGGTCGTCGGTGTGAACGTCGCGATCCTGATGTACGCGCGCACGACCACGCGCCTGGGCGAGATCACGGTGCGAACCGCGCTCGGCGCGAGCCGCCGGCGCATCGTGCTGCAGCTCTTCGCGGAGGCGCTCGTGCTGTCCGGCATCGCAGCGGGCGCCGGTCTCGCGCTGGGCGCTTTCGTGCTCGACTGGATGGGCGGGATGATGCGCAGCGAGTTCGGCGGCGAGCTCCCGTTCTGGCTGGATCCGGGTGTAACGCCCGGGCTCGTCGCGTACGTTGCCGGGCTCGCGGTACTCGCAGCATTGATCGTGGGTGCGGCGCCCGCGCTGAAGGCGACCGGACGACGCATCCAGAGCGGACTGAAGAACCTGGGCACGGGGACGTCGGGCGGGCAGCTCGGCCGCACCTGGACCGTGCTGGTCGTGGCACAGGTGGCACTGGCCGTCGCATTGCTCCCTGCTGCGGTACAGAGTGCGCTGCAGGCCGCGCGCTACGCGACCGCGGATCCCGGCTATCCGTCCGGCCAGTACCTGCGGGCCGGGCTGTCGATGGAGCGGCAGGTGGCGCCACCGACCGCGGCGGTGGAGCGCTACGAGCGGGCGTTCGCGCGTCGGTTCGCGGATGCGACGCTGCAGCTCCTCCGTCGTCTCGAGGCCGATCCCGCGGTTGCGGACGCGACCTTCGCGCGCAGCGCTCCCGGCGGCGAGCGAGTGATCTCGATCGAGGTGGCGGCCGGGGGCGACGGCGACGGCGAGGGCGAGGGTGCGGACGCCGCGCTGCACCGCGCCGCCTACAACGTCGTTGCGCCCGACTTTCTCGATGCGTTCGACGCACCGGTCCTCGCCGGACGCGGCTTCACCGCCGACGATGCGAGCGACGCGTCCGGCGCCATGATCGTGAGCCGCAGCTTCGCCCGGCGCGCGCTCGGCGGCACGGACGTGCTCGGACGGCAGCTGCGCTATACCGCGCCGGCGCACGAGAGCGACCCGGATCTCGCGGAGGATCTGCACTTCGAGGTGGTGGGCGTCGTTCGCGACTTTCCGGTGGACGACATGCAGGACGAGCCCTATCCCCGCGTCTACCGTGCCCTTGCTCCCGGAGCGCTTGATCGCGTAACGCTGCTCGTGCGGACTCATGACCGTGATGCGACCGGCTACATCCGTCAGCTGCGCGCGCTGGCCACGTCGACGAGCGCGGAGCTGGAGCTCGACGAGCCGATCGCGATCGACGACGCCGCACGCCACGAGCGCAGCATCATGCGCATGCTCGCTCTTGGTGTTCTGCTCGGCACGCTGAGCGTCGTGCTGCTCTCGGCCGGCGGAATCTATGCGATGACGTCGTTCGCGGTTGCGCGGCGTGCCCGGGAGATCGGTATCCGCGCCGCGCTCGGTGCCGCACCGACGCAGCTCCTGCGCGCGATGTTCGCGCGCGTCGCCGTACAGCTCGGTGCCGGTATCGCGCTCGGCCTCGCACTCGCTGCCGTGCTCGACCGGGGCATCGAGGGGGAGTACGCCGCGCTGCTGCCCGCGGTCGCGGCGCTCATGCTGCTGGTCGGGATGCTGGCCGCCGCGGGCCCCGCGCGTCGCGGCCTTCGCATCCAGCCTACGGAGGCGCTGCGCGAGGAGTGAGGCGGGTCGAACACTCGTCCCCGAACTGAAACCAACCCGCAGCGCCGTACGTCCGAGGGCGGGAGCAAGCCGACGGCCACCACCCACGACAGGGGGCACCATGCTCGACTGGTGGAAGCGCGACTTCATCCATGCGGGCCGCAGCCTGTTGCGCGCGCCGGCGTTCCTTGCGATTGCGGCGATCACACTCGCGCTCGCGATCGGTGCGAACACGGCGATCTTCAGCGTCGTCGATGCCGTGCTGCTGGACCCGCTGTCGTTCGAGGAATCGGACGAGCTCGTGATGATCCGCGGGACCGCGCCGGGCACCGATCTCCCCGAGGAGTTTCCCCTCGGCCCCGAGTTCTACCTCGAGTACGGCGAGAGCGCCCGCGCCCTCGAAGACCTGGCCTACTTCGGCTGGGGCCAGACGACGGTCCGGCTCGGCGAGCAGGCGGAGCGCCTCTTCGTCGCGTCCGGACCGCCGTCGCTCTACAGCACGCTGGGTGTGGCCCCGGTGGTCGGGCGGCTGCCGACGGAGAGCGACGACGAGGGGGTGGTCGCCGTCCTGAGCAACTGGCTCTGGAACGACTGGTTCGGTCGCGACCCCGCCGTGATCGGGCAGACCGTCCAGGTCGGCGGCGACATCGTCACGATCGTGGGCGTGATGCCGGAAACGTTCGAGTTCCCTGAGGAGCGGATCTCGCTCTGGGTCCATGACCTGATTACGCCGCCGGTCACCCCCGGCAACTTCAATCTCAACCTGATCGGTCGACTCGCACAGGGTGCGACGCAGGAGTCGCTGGCGACGGAGCTCGCCGCGCTCACGCCCCGCGTCCTGGAGCGCGCCGGCGGCCCACCGCCGTACGCGCGCATCCTCGAGCAGTACCGGCCAGTCGTGCGCTCACTGGAGGAGGAGCTGGTCGGCGACTTCGCTACGCCGCTCTGGATCCTGCTCGGCACGATGGGCATCGTCCTGCTCATTGCGTGCGCGAATGTCGCGAACCTGCTGCTGGTGCGGGCGGAGAGCCGGGAGCGCGACCTGGCGGTCCGGAGCGCGCTCGGCGCCGAACGCGCACGCCTCGTGTGGGGACTCATGGCCGAGGCGCTGATCCTGGCCGCCGTCGGCGGTGCGGCGGGCGCGGCACTCGCGTGGGCCGGCGTGCCACTCGTCGTACAGGCCGCACCGGAGAACATCCCCGGGCTGAGCGACGTCGGCATCAGCGGCGGCGCGCTCCTGTTCACTGCCGGCCTGGTCACGATCGCGGCCGTCGTCGCCGGGATCCTGCCCGCGCTCCGCTTCTCGAAGCCGGACATCTCGATCGGGCTCCGCAGCTCGCAGCGGACCGGGTCGTCATCGAGTCCCGCGACGCGCAACGCGCTCATCGTGCTGCAGACCGCGGCGGCCCTCGTACTGCTCGTCGGGTCGGGTCTGCTGCTCCAGAGCTTCCGTGCGCTGCGCAGCGTGGACCCGGGCTACGACACGCGCGACATCTTCACGTTCCAGTTCGCGCCCGACCCCGAGGAGCACGGTCTCGAGGACCCGCCGTCCTTTGCGCGCTTCCACTACATGTTCATGGACCGGCTCGCCGAGATTCCGGGCGTCGAGTCCGTCGGGCTCGTGAACACACTGCCGCTCGACGAGGGCGCGGGCGAGGCGCGGGTGGCGACGTCGGATTACACCGGCCCCGCCGAGAACGCGCCACGCGTGCGCCTCACCTTCGCCGACGGCGACTACTTCCGGACGATGGGGATCAGTCTCCTGTCGGGGGAGACATTCGAGCGCAGGACAGAGCCGGTCATGAACGTGACGGTGATCGTCAGCCGCGCGGCCGCCGATCTGCTCTGGCCGGGCGAGAATCCCATCGGGCAGGTGCTCCGCCCCGCCGGCGCGCCCGACGCGTTTCCGTGGGTCACCGTCGCCGGCGTCGTCGAGGACGTCATTCTGGCCGACTTCCGCGAGCAGACACCCGAGCCGCTGCTGTACCTGCCGCTGGTCGGCCCGAACAGCGCATGGGGCGTGGGCACGCCGGCCTATGTCGTGAGGTCGCCGCGCGCCGAGCGCCTGACGCCCGAGATCCGCGCACTCATCCAGGAGATCGCGCCGGGCGCGCCGTTGTACCGCACCTTCACCATGGAGCAGCTCGCCGACCGCTCCATGGCCCGGCTCTCCTTCACCATGCTGAGCCTCTTCATCGCAGCAGGCCTCGCGCTCGTGCTCGGCGCCGTCGGTATCTACGGCACGATCTCCTACATCATCTCCCGTCGCACGCGCGAGATCGGAATCCGCATGGCGCTCGGCGCCCGCGCCGCCGACGTGCAGCGCATGGTCATCGCGCAGGGCGGCCGGCTCGCACTCATCGGCGTCGGCATCGGACTCGTGGCCGCCGTCGTCTCCGCCCGCTCGCTGGAGAGCCTGCTCTTCGAAGTGAACGCACGCGACCCGGTCGTCTTCGCGACCGTCGCGCTGCTCATG
>CAYSGF010000069.1:0-3791 GCA_964430275.1 uncultured Gemmatimonadaceae bacterium | reverse complement strand
CATCGCGAGACGCACGACGGCGAGGCACGCCTCCGCGTCGTCCGCGTTGACGTGGAACACCGGGATGTCGAAGCCGCGCGCGACATCGCTCGCATAGTCCGTCGAGCGCGCTTCGCTCGGGTTCGTCGTGAAGCCGACCTGATTGTTCGCAATGATGTGCAGCGTGCCGCCCGTGTGGTACCCGCGCAGGCGCGCCAGATTCAACGCTTCCGGCACCACACCCTGCCCGGAGAACGCGGCATCGCCATGGATGACGATCGGTACGACGACGTTCGGATCCTGCGTCATCGTGCGTTGCGTGCGGTCCGTCTGCTTGGCGCGCGTCATTCCCTCGACGACGGGATGAACGAACTCGAGGTGACTCGGGTTCGGCGCGAGGAGTCCCTGGACGCGTCCCGTTGCCGTCTCGATCTCGCCCTCGAAGCCGAGGTGGTACTTCACGTCGCCCGTGCCGGGCCCCTCGTCATGGTAGCCTTCGAACTTCTTCAGGATGGAGGCGTACGGCATGCCGAGCACGTGCGTGAGCACGTTCAGCCGGCCGCGGTGCGCCATGCCGATGACGATCTCGCGCGCGCCCCCCGCAGCGGCATGCTCGATGGCGCGATCGAGCACAGGCACCATCATGTCGGTGCCCTCAATGGAGAAGCGCTTCTGTCCGAGATATGCGCGGTGCAGGAACTGCTCGAAGGCCTCGATCTGCGTCAGGCGCTCGAGCAGCTTCGTCTTGCCGGTCGCGTCGAGATTCGCACGCTGCGCGCCGGATTCGATCTGGTCGCGCAGCCACTCGCGATTCGTGGGATCCTCGAGGAACTCGTACTCGTAGCCGATCGAACCGCAGTAGATCGATCGCAGCCAGCGGAGTGCATCGACCATCGTTTCGCCGGCGTGCTCGAGATCGAGCAGATCGGCGGGCACGGTGGCGAGCTCCTCCTCGGTGATCCCGTGGAAGGATGGCTCGAGCATGGGGTGGCCGGTCGGCTCGCTGCCGAGGGGATCGAGGCGCGCCGCGCGGTGACCATGCAGACGGTAGGCATCGACCAGCTCGCCGGCGGCGAAGGCCGCGCGCAACTGTGCACGGCTCGGCGCCGCGTCCGTGGCGCCTGCTGTCGCAGCCGGCGCCGCGCCATTGGCGCCGGGAGCACCCAGCAGCCCGCGTGTGCCTGCCTCCGTTGCGAAGTAGGCTCGCCAGGCTTCATCGACAGCGGCAGGGTTCTGCAGGTAGCGATCGTAAAGCGCCTGAACGTAGGCGGCGTTGTATGCGTCGTAACTCGGCTTCATCACTGGTGCCATCCCGTTGTCAGCGTCCGCTCTGGACGCATCGGCCGGCGCCGATCCGGCGCCTGATTCAACCCCGAAAGATGACCCTGCCAGGAGGGGAAGTAAAGCGCACGTGGGCGCTCGTGTTGCCGCCTGCTCGGCGGTGCCGTTATCGTCCGGCATGCCGAAGACGGAGGAAACCCCGCTGATGCAGCAGTGGCGCGAAGCGAAGTCGCGGCATCCCGACGCGCTCGTCTTTTTTCGAGTGGGCGACTTCTACGAAATGTTCTGCGAGGACGCCGAAGAAGGCGCACGGCTGCTGGGTCTGACCCTTACCTCACGCAACAATGGCGGCGCCGCGCATGTGCCGCTCGCGGGTGTTCCCGTCCGGGCCCGCGACGAGTACATCGAGAAGCTGGTCCGCCTGGGTCGGCGCGTCGCGATCTGCGAGCAGGTCGAGGATCCGGCCGAAGCGAAAGGCATCGTGCGGCGCGAAGTCGTCGAAACCATCACCCCGGGCGCCCTCCTTTCCGATTCCCTGCTGAGCTCGCGCCGGAACAATTTCCTGGCATCCGTATGCGATGCCGGGCCGGGGCGCGTCGCACTGGCGGCGGCCGACATCTCGACGGGCGAGGTGCTCGCGCTGGAGGTTGCGGCCGAGGGGCTGGAAGCCGAGCTCGCACGCCTCGAGCCGGCCGAGCTGCTGCTGCCTGCGTCCTGGGAAGGACGGGCATGGCAGGATGCGCGTACGGTCCTCACGTATCGGGCGGACTGGCTCTTCGAGCGGGAGAGCGGCGCCGACGAGCTCCAGCGCCGCTACCGCGTGCACGGGCTGGCCGGCTTCGGCTTCCAGCCGGAGGACGCCGCCCTGATCGGCCCGCTGGGCGCGCTGCACGCCTACCTCGCCGAAGTGCAGCCGGCGGCGCTGGAGGCGCTGCGGCCACCGCGCATCGAGCGGGCCGGTGACGCCATGGCGCTGGACGAGATGACGCGCCGGAACCTCGAGCTCGTGGAGCCGCTGCGTGCGGATCCCGGACCGCGCGGACGTACAGCAACCCTGATCGACATCATCGATGAGACGCTGACCGCGATGGGCGGCCGGCTGCTGCGCCGGTGGGTGCTCCGGCCGCTGGCCGAACCAGCCGCGATCTGGGCTCGCCAGGACGCGGTGGCAGAGCTACTGGAGGATGCGCCGCTGCGCCGCGCGCTGCGCGTGGAGCTGAAGGACGTACGTGATCTCGAGCGGCTGGCCGCGAAGATCGCCGGCGGACGCGCGCAGCCGCGCGAGCTCGCGGCACTGCGGGCGGCATTGCAGCGGATGCCGGCCCTGGTCGACACGCTGGCGCGCGCGCGCGCCGCACTGCTCGTCGAGGTGCATGCGCTCGATCCACTCGATGACGCCCGTGTCCTGCTCGAGCGCGCGCTGGCGGACGAGCCGACCGTCGCGGCCGGCGACGGCGGTGTCCTGCGTGCCGGCTACGATGATGAGCTCGATGCGCTGCGCGCACTGCATGACGGCGCACAGGACACGATTGCACGACTGCAGTCCCGCGAGCGCGAGCGCACCGGCATCGGGTCACTCAAGGTCGGCTACAACAAGGTGTTCGGCTACTACATCGAGATCACGCGCGCGAATGCGGGCAGAGTGCCGGACGACTACGAGCGCAGGCAGACGCTCGCGAATGCCGAGCGGTACGTCACGCCGGAGCTGAAGGACTGGGAGCAGAAGGTGCTGACGGCCGAGGAGCGGATCGCGACGCTGGAGGCGCGGCTGTTCGCCGAGCTGCGACGTGGTTTGGCCGAGCAGGTGGAGCGGCTGCAGCATACTGCCGACCGCGTCGCGCAGCTGGACGTGCTGTGTGCGCTGGCCCAGCTCGCGGAGCGGCGCGGCTACGTGCGCCCCGAAGTCCACACGGGGTACGCCCTCGAGATCCGTGCCGGCCGCCACCCGGTGGTCGAGACGATGATGCCGCGCGAAGCGTTCATCCCGAACGACGTCGTGCTCGACGACGAGCAGCGGATCATGATCCTCACGGGACCGAACATGGCCGGCAAGAGTACGCTGCTGCGCCAGGTCGGTCTGATCCAGCTGCTCGCGCAGGTGGGCAGCTTCGTGCCGGCCGGACGCGCGAAGCTGCCGGTATGCGACCGCATCTTCACCCGGGTCGGTGCGAGTGACAACCTCGTGCGTGGCCAGTCCACGTTCATGGTGGAGATGCACGAGACCGCGGCGATCCTGCACAATGCGACGCGCGCCTCGCTGGTGCTGCTCGACGAGATCGGTCGCGGCACCGCCACGTACGACGGCGTGAGCATCGCCTGGGCAGTGACGGAGCACCTGCACGAGGCGATCGGCGCGAAGACGATTTTCGCGACGCACTACCACGAGCTGACGCAGCTCGCCGATCAGCTCGACGCGGTCGTCAACTTCAACGTGTCGATCCGCGAGTCGGGCGACGACATCGTCTTCCTGCGCCGGCTCGAGCCCGGCGGCGCCGTCCGCTCGTACGGCATCGAGGTGGGACGCCTGGCCG
>CAYSGF010000068.1:0-4040 GCA_964430275.1 uncultured Gemmatimonadaceae bacterium | reverse complement strand
TTCCTGCAGCGCTACGCGCAGCAGTTCGAGCGGCCGGGCGGCGTGCTCGGGCCGCCGACGCTCATCGAAGGACACGCGACCGGCTACGGCCTCGCCCTCCAGGCGCTGCCCCTCGCCGCCATGCATGCCGGGCCGGCAACGGTGCGCGCGCGCGGCGGCCTGTCCTGGTACCACACGGCGCTGGGCGATGAGGAGGCGACGCGGCGGGTACCGCTCGTGGAGCTGCAGCTCGCGCTCCAGCCGGCGGCCGGTGTGCTGCTCTCCGTGGAGGGGCGCCAGTACTGGACGGATCGCACCGACTTCCGCTTTGCCGGTGCGGCGGCGGCGTGGTCGCTGCCCGCGCTGACGCTCTGGGGCTCGGCCGGCACGTGGCTCGAGCCGTCGGGACAGGATCTCTCGCGGCTGGCGTGGTCGGCGGGCGCGGCGATCCCGATCGCGGAGCGCTTCGAGCTGAGCCTGCAGGCGCGCGAGGACGTCCTCGATCCACTGTACGGCTCGGTGCCGCGGCGCACGTGGGCGGCGGGAGTGCGCGTCCGCTTCGGCGCGGACGACGCACCGGCGCCGCCGGTGCCCGCGTCGTACGAGGCGGGCCGCGCGACGATCGCACTGCCGGCATCGAGCGCGAGCGGCGCACCGCGCATCGCCGGCGATTTCAATGACTGGACGCCGCAGCCGATGACGCGCGCGGATGAGCGCTGGGTGTTCGTCGTCGCACTCGAGCCGGGCGTGTACGAGTACGCGTTCGTGGACGCGGACGGCACCTGGTTCGTGCCGCCGTCGGTGCCGGGCCGGCGCGACGACGGCATGGGCGGCCACGTCGCACTGCTGGTCGTGGAGGACGAGCCATGAGCGCGCCGGTGGTGTGGCACGTGGCGGACGCGGCGGACGACGATGCGGCCGTCGTCGCACGCGTGCTGGACGGCGACGCGCATGCGTACGCGACGCTCGTCGCGCGCCATCAGGCCGGCCTCTACCGTCACGCGCGCGGCATGGGCCTCGACGCCGACACGGCCGAGGACATGGTGCAGGACTGTCTCGTGAAGGCGTACGGCGCGCTACGCGAGTGCCGCGACACGCAGCACGTGCGCGCCTGGCTCTACCGCATCCTGCGCAACCGCTGCCTCGATCATCTGAAGAACGTGCGCCGGCGCACGGTGCCGCTCGAGCAGGTGGGCACTGCGGAGCCCGTGCTGCACGCGCGCGGCACGGTGGAGCTGCAGCGGGAGCTGGACGACGCGCTCGAGCGGCTGCCGCCGATGCTGCGCGAGGCGTTCCTGCTGAAGCACGAGGCCGGCTACACGTACGACGAGATCGCCGACATCGCGGACTGCACGGCGAGCGCCGCGAAGATGCGCGTGCACCGCGCGCGCGAGGAGCTGCGCACCGCACTCGATCTCGAGTCCGCCGGCAACGATGTGACAAACACGGTGGCGCAGTCGTCACCTTCATGAAGACGGCAACGTTCACTCGGGAGACGAAGACCATGACACGGAATGCACTGATCGTGATGCTCATGCTGGTGCCGGCAGCGGCACAGGCACAGAGCGCAACGACCGCGGCGGAGGCAGCCGCGCAGGCGGCAACGCCCGAGGCGCGCATCGATGCGGCACTGCAGGCGGCGGCGGACGCACAGATCCCGCGCTCGCTGCTCGAGAGCAAGGTGCGCGAGGGCAGGGCGAAGCGGGTGCCGGCAGAGCGGATCGCGACGGCAGTCGAGTCGCGGCTGCGCGGGCTGGTCCGCGCGCGCGATGCACTGCGCTCGGCGCGCATCGACAGCTACACGGAAGGCGAGCTGCTGGTCGCGTCCGAGGCGCTCACGGCAGGTGTCAGCGAGAGCGCGCTCGCGGCCGTCGCAGTGAAGGCGCCGCGCGAACGGCGCGCGGTCGCGACCGCCGTGCTCACGGACCTCGTGCGGCTCGGCTACGGCAACCGCGAGGCGAGTGCACGACTGGATGCAGCGTTGTCACGCGGACCCGAGGCGCTCGTGAACCTGCGCGCCGAGGCGGCGGCATCGCTGCGCGCGCGCGGACTGCTGTCGACGGATGTCGGCGTGCGGGGGAACGGCCGCGCGAACTTCTGAGCTGTGATCGCGAGGTGTTCAGTGCGGGGCGGCCGGCGCCGATGCGCCGGCCGATTCGTACTCCGGATCTCACTCGCTGAAGGAAATGTCGAACTGGCGATCGGAGCCGATGACCACACGCCCACCAGCCGTTACCAGTGCGGTGCGAGCTAAGGGCCGAACCGAACCACTTGGACCAGAATCAGAACTCTCGGCTTCGCGGCCCGCTACTCCATTCGCCTGAAACGCAGATGGGCGTTCGTGTCCGGCTGCCATAGAATCTCAATGTGCACATCGTCTTCAACAAGCGATCCGCCTGTGAACATGACCATGGGCGCGCCCGTCTGGGTGAACGCGATCACGCCCCCGGTCAACTCGAACGTGCCTTCCACTGGGGCAAAGCCAGGACCGTCGTTCGTCGTTCCGGCGCAATCACGTTCATAGCTGAGGGAGCCAGCGAATCTGCCGTCGCTGTATAAGGTCAGAACTCCCTCGATGAGGTCCAGGATGCAACCATCTGCTCCTGGCAGTGTCATGAACGATGGAACCGGCACATCCTGCCCGTTTGCCGAGACCATACTGAAATCCCCTTCCAGCTCAAGCCCAGTCGGATCGTCGCCGCATGCGGTGAGCGTACCGATCAACAAAAGGGCGGCGATTCGCGAGGACAGCCTACTCATGAGTGGCGCTCCCATTGCGATCAAAGATGCGTCCAGAATCCTGGGCAGAATCCCTCGTCACAGACTGGTTTAGCGAGAGCCGGACACCAAACACTCCCGCGAGCTGTGGAGTTCTGTTCGCCCCGTACATGACGCCTCCCTCTGCAAACGCTGACAGGACATCGCTGATTCCGAAGTCGACACCAACCGACGTGCTGCCGACGATGCTCCATCGCGAGACGCAGCTCCGTGCGCTGCCGCTCACGCTCGTTGTGGAGCAGTGCAGACCTCCCGCCAACTGCAGCCCGTAGACCGATACGGCTCCGCGAGTAGCGGGAACGATCAGGCCGCCACTGAAAACGTGGTCATCCGCGGGTAGACCCTCGGCGCGTGCAAGGAGGGCGACCGGTCCGATCCGGACACCGGCCTCTGCACCCAGCGCGTAGCGGCCAAGGAATGCACCAAGCCATCCGTCATGTGTTTGGGCGTCACAGGGCGCAGGGCCACCGAGCGCAGTCAGGACAGCGAACAAAACGACCGCCGTCCTCGCCGTCATAGCGGACCGGACGTGTATCCGCGTGCGCGCAGGTAATCTCCATAGACACCGGCACAGCCGACCCACATCTGCACTCCTCCCTTGTGGTGCTTGACTCGTCTGCCTGGCTACCATGTGCGTCATCGCGCGGTGGATCCGGTTCCGGGCCTTTGCAAACTGGCGTCTTCCGGACGCCAGTACATGGGCAGAGCTGCCTATCTATTGTCAGGAACACGTCAGCTTGGCAGGAACACGTCAACAAACGGAGCCGGGTGTACGTCTGATTTGGTGAGGATGATCGAAGCCGTGCTCTCAATGCGCGCTCATATCACTCCGAATTTTCGCAGAGACAGAACAACACGATGAAGGGCGCCCTGTCGTGACCGCCCGTGGCGCGGTCGTCATCCAGTGAGCGTGATGGCGGTGATGATCTCGATACTCGTCGTTCTACACCGGCCATGTTGGCCTCCCGAGATCGCTACAGCTCCGACCGTATCTCCCACAAATCCGGGAACGCCGGCTTCATCAATGTCTTGATCAGGTACGCCGCACCGGCCGAGCCGCCGGTGCCGATCTTCGCGCCGATCGTGCGCTCGACCATCTTCACGTGACGGTAGCGCCACTCCTGGATCCCCTCGTCGAGATCGACGAAACGCTCGCACAGCTCGCGCATGCCGGCGTCGCTGCGGTAGATCCCGAGGAGCAGGCGCTGCAGGTCGGGCGACGCCTCGATCGGCTGGCGGACGTCGCGCTCGAGCTGCTCTTTCGGCACGGCGTAACCGGCGCG
>CAYSGF010000067.1:0-4333 GCA_964430275.1 uncultured Gemmatimonadaceae bacterium | reverse complement strand
TCTCGAGCTCGGCGTTCTTGGCGGCGAGCGCGAGGTGCAGCTCGGCGAGCTCGAACCTGCCGCTCTCGCGATACACCATGCCGTAGAGCTTGTCGCACGCGATCATGCCGGCGCGATCGTCGAGCCGCGCGAAGATGCGGTGCGCCGCGTCGCACACGTAGCGCGCACGCTGGAACTCGCGGTTGCGCACGTGCATCGCCGCGCACTGCAGCTCCACCTGTGCGAGCACGCGCGCGTTCGCCTCGTCACTGACGAGCCCGCGCGCATGATCGAAGCAGGCCTGCGCGGCGTCGTGCTCGCCCAGGTCGGCGTGCGCCATGGCCATGCGCGTGAGCGCGTCCGTCGCGGCATTGCGATCGTCGAGCACACGATAGCGCGCGAGTGCAGCACTGTAGCTGAGCAGTGCAGACGGAACGTCACCGCGTCCGTCGGCCAGCGCACCGAGGTTCTCCTCCACGCGCGCCGCCGTATGCTGATCGCCCGCATCCTGGGCCGCCGTGCGCGCCGCGCGGTACAGCCGCTCCGCCGCACTCCAGTCGCCCTTGCGCTCTGCGGCACGACCCTGCTCGAGCAGACCGCCCGGCGACGCACGCATCTCGCGCGCACCCGTCTCTCCGGTGCGCAGCAGGGATGCTGTCGAACGTCTGCTCGAGGGCCAGCGCATGATCGTCTTGGTTGGGGCGGCGACGCGTTCAGAAGGTGCAGCGACGATACGACGAACACTGCTTCCTGCTCACGCTACCATCACCCCCCAGACGATGCAATCGGGTCGGAGGCGTTTTCGACCGAGTATGAACCATCTGTAATCGTTTGCGACGCGGACGACGCGTTCGTCCTGCGGATCTCCCGTTCCGCACGCGCCGCATGCGCCCGCCGCCACGCGGCTCGCCGGTCCGTGACCCCGCGTCGGTCCACGAGCAGCGGATCGAGCGCCGCACGCGCCGCATGCGTCCACACCGGCAGCTCGAACGTCGTCGCACCGCTCCAGCCCAGCGAGCGTGCCTCCAGCCGGAGCCGCACCCGCTCCAGCTCGCCCGCCGCACCGAACGGATCCGCGCGCCAGCGCCAGCCGCCCGGCACGATCCCGCACCCCACCCGCAGCGCCGCCACCTCCAGTACCGGGCCGACCAGGATCAGCCCGCTCCCGCCCGCCTTCGCCGCCCGCGACAGCCGCACCCCGCATCGCGCCGCATGCCGGCTCAGCCCCGTCACCACGACGAGCCCGAAGCCGCCGCTCTGCAACAGCTCCTCCGCACACGTGAGCGCCTCCACCTCCCCGCGTGGCCGCAGCAGCAGCGGGCCCGCGACCCAGCCGTCCGCCGTCACCGTCCCCGCACCATCGATCCAGGCCGCCCGTTCCCCACGTCCGACCACCGCACTGCACGCCGCCCGCAGCACCGCACTCGCGCCGCTCCCCGGCACCCACGCCGTCACCCGGCCGCGCGGCAGCCCCCCGCCCGGCAGCAGCGCGTCCACCGCACCCACCCCCGTGCCGATCGCACCCACCGTCGCGTGTGCCAGCGGCACGGCATCCGGGAACCGGCGCTCGATCGCCTGGCGCAGCTCTGCCAGCCGGGGCGTGGTATCGGTTCGGGCAGCGGCCGTGCTCATGAACCCGAATATAAACCGAAGATCTCGAGGGCGCGAGGGCGGTGGGAGAGTCTCGCTGCTGATCCGCTCGTCGCTCGTGGGCTGCGTGCCGTCACAACAACATTTCACCACGGAGCCCACCGAGCGCGCAGAGGCGTTCGTCGCGGTGGCAGGGATTGTCGCGGGCGAGTCACTGCACGTGGCCGGAGTCTGCGGCAGGCAGCCTGGCGGGGAGCCTCCGAACGGCCGCGAAACCAACAAAGAAAAGGATGCCTGCTGCCGGCGCACTGCTGCTGCAACGCCGGTCAGCATTTCATTTTCGTTGGCATCCGCGTCTTCCATGTCCCGGCCCGGCGAGGTGTGTCCCCGATCGGGATCACTCGCAACGCCAGAGAGCCGGACGCAGCGGACGGGATCACTCGCAACGCCACGGACCGGCGCAGCGCACCCTCCCTCTGCGCTCAGCGGCCTCTGTGGTGAATGATGTTGTTGTTCACCGCGCACGCAGATGGCGAACCCGCCAACGCACGAGCCCTACGCGTGCACCTCGACCTCCTTCTCCTTCTTCGTGTAGTCGATGATGCGCGAGGTCACCTGTGCGGGTGCTTCCTCGTAGCCGTGGAACGTTCGTTTGTGGACGGCGCGCCCCTGGGTGAGGGAGCGCAGGGTCGTCGCGTACTTGTAGAGCTCGGCCTGGGGGACGAGTGCGCGGATATGCGTCTTCGCGCCGTCCTGCTCCATGCCGAGGATGCGGCCGCGGCGGTGGTTGAGGTCGCCCATGACGTCGCCCATGTACGTCTCGGGTGTGATCACCTCGACTTCGATGATCGGCTCGAGCAGGACCGGGTCGGCGGCGTCGGCGGCTTTCTGGAAGGCCATGGATCCGGCGATCTGGAATGCCATGTCGCTGGAGTCGACGCTGTGATAGGAACCGAAGAAGAGCTCGGCCTCGAAGTCGACGACCGGGTAGCCGGCGAGGATGCCGCGGCGGGCGGCTTCCTGGATGCCCTTGTCGACGGACGGGATGAACTTGTTCGGCACGACGCCACCGGAGATGCCGTCGACGAAGCGGTAGCCTTCACCGCGGGGCAGCGGTCGGATGCGTACGTGCGCGTCGCCGAACTGTCCGTGGCCGCCGGTCTGCTTTTTGTGCTTGCCCTGCGCTTCCGCCTGTTTCCGGATCGTCTCACGGTAGGGGATGCGCGGCTCCTCGGTGACGACGGCAACATGGTACTTCCGCTTGAGCCGTTCCATCTGCACGTCGAGGTGCAGCTCACCGAGCCCGCGGATGATGGTCTGGTGGATCTCGGGCTCGTAGCCGAAGGCGAACGTTGGATCCTCCTCATGCAAGCGTGTCAGTCCCGCGCCGATCTTGTCCTCGTCGCTGCGGGATGCTGCGCGCACGGCGAGCGCAATGTCGGGCTCAGGGAAGTGGATCGGGTTCAGCTCCACGGGCTCGTTGGGGCTGCACAGCGTGTCGTTCGTGTGGCTGTCCTTCAGCTTCGCCACGACGCCGATATCGCCTGCGTGCAGCCGCTCGACCTCGATGCGGTCGCGGCCGAGCGGAATCGAGAGGTGCGCGAGCTTCTCCGTCGCGTCCCGCGTCGCATTGTAGACTTCCTGGCCGTTTGCCACTGTTCCGCTGAAGATGCGGAAATAGCTGAGCTCGCCGACGTGCGGCTCGGACATCGTCTTGAAGATGAGTGCGGCGAACGGGCCGTCGTCGGTACCGAGCAGCTCGAGCTCGTCGTCCTTGCCGATGTGGTGCGTGTATTCGTGGTGCGCCTGTGCGGGATTCGGCACGATCTCGACGAGGGCTTCGAGGAGTGCGCGCACGCCCCACGTCTTCTCCGCAGCGCCGCAGAACACCGGAAAGAGCTGGCCGTGCAGCATCGCTTCGCGGCAGGCGGAGAGCGCCTCCGCGGTCGAGATCTCGCCGCCTTCCAGGTAGCGCTCGAGCAAAGCGTCGTTCGTCGTCGCGATCGCCTCGAACAGCTCCGTGCGCAGCTCCTGCGCGCGCGCCTGCAGCTCCTCCGGAATCGCCTGCTCGCTGTACTCACCCGTCTGCGTACCGGCCTTGTAGACGTGCGCCTTGCCGGTGAAGAGGTTGATGATTCCGCGGAAGTCGTCGCCCGCGCCAATGGGCAGCTCGGCCGCGAACGCATTCGGTGTCATGTGCCGGCGCAGCTCTTCGAGCACCTTGTCGAAGTCGGCATTCTCGCGATCCATCTGGGACACGAAAAAAAGCCTGGGAATTCCGCGTGCCTCGCCGTATTCCCAGACTTTCTCGGTGCCCACCTCGACGCCCGTCGTGGCGCCCACGACGAGTACAGCGCCGTCGGCCACCCTTGCCGCCGCGACGGCCTCCCCGGTGAAGTCGAGGTAGCCGGGTGTGTCGAGCAGGTTCACCTTGACGCCATTCCAGTCGGCGAAGGCGACGGCCGTCTGGATCGAGATGCCGTGCGTCGTCTCCTCGTCCGCGTACATCGTGAGCGCCGTGCCGTCCCGCACGCTGCCGTGGCGGCGCGAGGTGCCGGTCGAAAAACAGAGGGCGTCGATGAGTGTGGTCTTGCCGGAGCCGCCGTGCCCGAGCACGACGACATTGCGAATCCGATCCGAGGTATAGTCCTTCGCGGCCGACATGAGCCCTCCTGACGGGATGAGCCAAAGCGGGTCGGTGTGGGGGATTCGGATCGTACGGCGCCCCCCGGGTGGGCGTCAAGACGACCCGACGGGCCAGCCC
>CAYSGF010000066.1:0-2042 GCA_964430275.1 uncultured Gemmatimonadaceae bacterium | reverse complement strand
GCCGCCCGTAGCGGCGTGGCCGCCGCCGGCCCCGCTCGTAGCGGAAACCTCGTCACCCCCGCCCGCCGCAGCCTCCTCGTCGTCGTCCGGCGCGGCGAGGCCAAAGCCGGCGTCGGCCACGAGGGGGGCGGACGCGACGCGGCGTGACGTGCCACCCGGCGCTACGGCTGAGACTGCGTAGCTGTACGTCCGCCCTGCTGTCACATCCCGATCCACGTACGAAGCGGTGAGCGGGCAGAGGTGACAGATCACGCGGAACCCGTCGGGCGCAGCGGCGCGCGCAATAAAGTACGCCGTCGCACCCGGCACCTCCGTCCATGTGACCGTGATCTCCTGGGCAGCAGTCTGCTCCGTCGCGATGCTGGCGGGGCTTTCCGGCCGTGTTGCATTCGGTGCGGGCGTCACCGGATTGAATGCGACCGTTTCCGACAGCCCGTTCCGCGTTTCGACCTGCAGGAAGCATCTCTGCTCCGCTCCGAGCATCGAGGGTGTGATTCGCAGGTGCCACTGTGTGGCATTCGAGGCGGGGCGTCCGATGGGTTGCGGCTCGCCGTCGCCACTGGCGCACTGGAGGCGGTATCCGGTGGCGCCGGGAACCGCCGACCAGCTCAGCGTGACGGCGGCCAGCCCCGTCTGTGCCGCCCACAGCGTCGATGGCACTCCGGCCGCGTCGTTCTGCGCGGTCACGGAGCCAGGCGCGAGCATGGAGCCGGGAAGTATCGCGAGCATCGCCACGACATGGCGATGCCGCATGAGCATCATGATGTTCATCGTTCCGACCTCGTTCGTTGTACGTATGCAGGGGCGTTCATGCCGAATTCCTCGTACTGCGTGATGCGCTTCAGCCACCGACGGCTTCGAGGGTCATGAAGCGGTCGCACTCGACCTCGACCTCCACGGCATTCCCCTCGGCGTCGCGGCCGTCGACGCGCAGCCTGCCACCCTCGTCCGCCAGCTCGAGCTCGACGCTGCCACTGCCTACGGTCTGCCCACCCTGCACGGTGGTGATACGCGCAGTGCCTCGCGGCGTGGTGATGCTCAGCGAGAGCTGGTCGGCCTCGCCGCTCTTCGGTCGCCACAGTGTGAGCGATACGCTGCGCACTTCGGTGTTGCCTGAGAACTGCACGAGCCACATCGACGACGGCATGCCGTAGATCGATGCGTCGGCCGCGTGTCTGCACTCGCCCCAGCCGCGTGACGCGAAGCGGCGGCCATCGATCTCGGCACCGACGACGACTGCGACCTGGCCGGAATCCGGCGCGCTCGCGCCCTCACCCTGCCCGCTCTCAGGTGCAGCTGGGGACACATCCGGTGTGGAGCCGGACTCGTCGGACGTGGTAGACGCGTCCGCGGCGCCGCAGGCCGCGAGCAGGATGCCCGTCGCGAGCATCACAACCATGCGCATGGCAATCATTCCTTTTGATCGAGAGTGGTGGAGGTCATGGAGCACTGTGCTCCGGCTGCTGCCGGGGGAATGCGACGAGTGCGAGCGGCACGCGTCGCCAGCCTTCCCAGGATCGTTCGCGGCCGCGCTCGTCGCGCAGTGCGAGCTGAGCGGAGAGACCGCCGTCGAGCAGCATCGCTTCGCGGCAGCCGAGCGCGCCCATGAGCGCCGCCATCTCCGGCGTGGTCGGACCGAACGGCAGCCCGCCTGCTGCGGGGCCGAGCCCGCCGAAACGGGTGAGTGCGATGAGCAGGCGTCCGTCACGCAGCTCGCCGATGGCGAGACGCGCATCCCGGTGGGCGACATCCACGCCGTGGCCGGCGCCGCGCAGCGCTTTTGGCACCGTGCCCGCGGCGCGCAGCAAGACGGGGTAGGACTGGAATGCTTCCGCCACGGCTGCGTCGCCGCGCAGTCGGGCAATGCTGTCGATCGGCACGAGCCGGGCGCCGCCGGCCGTGTCGATCACGAACGCCATCGACAGCGACCCCGTGCCGGGCGGCTGCACCTCGCGGCCGCTGCGTACGATCCATCCCCAGGGCAGAGCGCCGGTGAACTGTCCGGCATTGAGCGCGAGCGCGGCACCGATCGGTGCCGCGTC
>CAYSGF010000065.1:0-23487 GCA_964430275.1 uncultured Gemmatimonadaceae bacterium | reverse complement strand
CGGCCTCGCCCGTCGACGGGATCGTCGGGCAGCTCGGCCGGATCCGTCGCGGAGCCCTCGTGCAGGCAAAGGGTCGCACGTATACGGTGCGCGACCTCCTCGGTCGCGGCGATGACTCGAGCCGGTACGATGATGGTGCATTTCTCACTCTCTATCTGAGTCCGCGACACTATCACCGCATTCACGCGCCGTGCACCGGGGCCATCGCGACCGCGCGCTACGTGCCCGGCGCACTGCTGCCGGTCAATGCCCCAGCCGTCGTCCACGTCGACCGATTGTTTCCGCGCAACGAGCGCCTGCTGTGCGCCATCGACGGCCCGCTCGGTCGGATCACCGTCGTCGCCATAGGGGCCTACAATGTCGGACGGATCTCCGCCGCCTTTGATCCGGAGTGGTGCGGCGGCGCGCGTGGCTGGGTCACGAACCGGGGAAAGGCCGAGATCGAGGAGCGTCGTTATGCCCCGCCTGTCCGCATCGAGCGCGGCGACGAGATCATGGCGTTCCATCTCGGCTCGACCGTCGTCCTCCTCTTCGAGGCCGGCGTCACCCTGGGTCCACTCGAGGCCGGCGCCGAAATCCGTCTGGGTGCACGAATCGCGTCAACCACACCCTGACCTCAGCCATGCTCGAGCAGCACGAGACGGCGCTCGGTGGCGGCAACGGCGAGGCAGGCGCGATGGTCGAGCCCGATGGGGAGCGGTGCGATGGTCCACCCGTCGCTCTCATAGAGACGAGGTGGCCAGACGAATGGCAGCGGATCCGCAGATCGCAGCACACCACCACCGATCGCTTTCACGTACGCCTCCCGCTGCGTCCACGCCCAGATGAAGGCCTCGTCCCGCTCCTGCTCGGGCAGCTGCGCGAGCGCCGCCGCAGACGCATCCGCGAGCACACGGGGAGCGATTCGCCCCTGGCGGCGCACCGTGCGCAGGCGTTCCAGGTCGATGCCCACGGGTGCACGTCGGGCGAACGCCAGCAGAGCGATATCGCCCGAATGCGCGACGCTGAAGTGGAGATCGTGCGGCGCCGTCAGAGCGGGCTTGCCCATCTCTCCATAGGAGAAATCGACCTTGTCAGGTGGGCAGGCCAGGTAGGCAGCGAGGCGGCTGCGGAGTGCCGCGCGTGCGGCGAGGAAGCGGCGGCGGGCGGGCGTCGAGAGGCGCGCGGCTCGCTCCAGCTCGGCCCGCGACACCCCCGCTGTCGAGGCGTGCGCCACACCGACACGCACGAGCCAGACGTGCACCGCGTCGGCCGCGAGCGCCGGCACCTGCTGCACCCGCTCCCACACCGCTGACGATTCATTACGACGTTCGTCGATCACGAGTCTCGCGCGAACCCCCGTTTTTCCCTCTGGAGCGGACCCGCTCATCAGAGGAGGATCCAGCAATTTTCCTGTTGCGTCCGCGACGCAAGCTAATCATTTTTGTGGCCACCGGAGAGATGCTTCGCCACAGCTCTCACTCACCCAACCAGGAGATGTACATGGCGACGAAGAGGACCGCGAAGAAGGCGGCAAAGAAGAGGGCCGCAAAGCGGCCGGCAAGAAAGGCTGCAAAGAAGTCGACTGCACGCAAGGCAGCGAAGAAGGGTGCACGCAAGGCGCCTGCGCGGAAGGCCGCAAAGAAGACGGGGCGGAAGACTGCGAAGAAGGCAGCGCGCAAGAGTACTGCAAAGAAGACTGCGAAGAAGGCGCCCGCGAGGAAGACGGCAAAGAAGGCTGCCAAGAAGAAGAAGAGCACAACCAAGCGGAAGCCGAATCCCGCGTTCATGAAGCCCATGACACCAAGCGCGGATCTCGCCGCTGTGGTTGGCGGTCAGCCGATGCCGCGTACGGAGGTCACGAAGAAGGTCTGGGCGTACATCAAGCGGAAGGGTCTGCAGGATCCCCGCGAGCGGCGCATGATCAACGCCGACGACAACCTGAGGAAGGTGTTCGGTGGGAAGAGCAAGGTCTCGATGTTCGAGATGACGGCTCTCGTGAACAAGCACCTCAAGTAGAATCTTGCAGGGCTGAAACGGAAGGGGCGCGCCCGCTGACGGGTGCGCCCCTTCTGTATGCAGGCTGTATGGTCGCTGGCACGGACCGTGACTACGGTATATGTGCGGCCGGGCTACTCGGTGCGCAGCGACGGCGGTGCGTCAAGGCGTAACACGCGTTGTGCACGGAACGGACTTCGGAACGGACGACAGACATGACGAAGCAGGAGGCGTTCATCAGGCGCCTGGGCAGCCAGCACATCGAGCGTGACGTACCGCTCGCGCCCTTCACAACGTTCCGGATCGGTGGCCCTGCCGACGTGCTGCTGCGTGCGCGCACGGCTGACGATCTGTCGAATGCCATACTGCTTGCGCGCGAGCTCGAGCTGCCGCACTTCCTGCTGGGAACGGGTGCGAACATTTTGGTTGGTGATCGCGGCTTTCGCGGCGTCGTCATCCGCTGCGAAGTGGGTGGCATCGATTTCATCGACGACGTTCGCGTGCGTGCGGGCGCGGGGGTACAGACCTTCCCTGACCTGATCGTTGCGAGCACCGAGCGCGGGCTGGGCGGACTCCAGCACTATGTCGGTATTCCGAGCACCGTCGGTGGAGCGATCTGGCAGAACCTGCACTTCCTCTCCCCGCCACCCGAGCGTGAGCGGACCTGCTTCATCGAGGAAGTGCTCGAATCTGCGGAGATCCTCACTGCCGAGGGTGAACACCGCAGCGTCGACAATGCCTACTTCCGGTTCGGCTACGACTACAGCATCCTGCACGATCGAAACGACGTCGTGCTCACGGCGACGTTTCGACTCGAGCCGGGCGACCGCGAGCGGCTTCGCTGGAACATGCGTGAGAACCTGCAGTGGCGCGACGACCGGCACCCGGACCTGTGGCTCTACCCGAGTGCCGGCTCGATCTTTCAGAAGATCGAAGGCGTGGGTGCCGGGCGGCTCATCGACCAGGTCGGCCTGAAGGGGCACGTGCTCGGCAACGCCGGCATCTTCCACAAGCACGCGAACATCATTGTGAACTTCGGCGGTGCGACCGCCGCCCAGGTACGCGGTCTCATCGACCTCGCCCAGACGACGGTCGCCCGGGAGCTCGGCTACGAGCTGCGCACCGAGATCGGCTTCATCGGAGAGTTCTGAGCGGCCACGCTAGGGCGTCGGCTTCGCAATGAACTTGCGGTACAGCCAGAGGAGCAGCAACGCGCCGAGGATCGCGCCAATGATGCCCGCGGCGCCGAAACCGCGGCCTGGCATGATGAGGCCCAGAATCAGCCCGCCCAGCACCGACCCCAGGATACCGATGATGATCGTCACGATGATGCCGCCCGGATCCTTGCCGGGCATGATGAACTTGGCGATCGCACCAACGATCAGGCCGATCAGAATCGTCCACAGGATGTCCATGGCCGCACCTTTCCGTGCTGGTTGATGGAGATTCCTCGTTCCGTCGCACGGCCGCGTTGCAAGCAAGGTGCCCCGAACACGAATGGCCGCCCTCGCAACGTGCAAAGGCGGCCATTTTGCTGGAAGCGCGACGCTATTCGTAGCCCGGCTTTTCCTTCAGCTTGCCGATGATCTTCAGGATGACCCAGCCGATGACGACGATCGGCAGGACCGTGAAGAACAGGAACGAAAGCAGCCCCGCCAGCGCGCCGAACACGGCCATCACGATCTTTACCGTGACGAGCCCGATCACCGCGAGTACACCGCCGGTCAACAGCCTGGAACCCATGACATCCTCCGTGAATTGGTCGACAGGAGCACCCTACGGCCGGGCGCCGCAGCGAGATTCAGCCCGGCTCGAGAGCGGGGCGGGCAGCGGGCGCCGCGGCTGGACGGCACCGGGCAGTGCGCCCTACGTTCGCGCGTACTGCTGAACCGGAGGCGATTCGTGCGCGCTCGAGTACCTGTTCTCCTGCTGCTGCTGATACCGGGGTGTGCAAGCATCCGCGGCATGCTCGCCAGCGATATCCCGTCCTGGGCGGATCAGGTGACGATCACCCGTGACGAATGGGGCGTGCCGCACGTTGCGGGCGAAACCGACGCCGCCACGGTGTTCGGTATGGCCATAGCGCAGGCGGAGGACAATTTCTGGCAGCTCGAGGAGGACGTGCTGCGCGCGCTCGGGCGGGCAGCGAACCTCTATGGGGAAAGCCAGATCGCTGGCGACCTCGTCCGCGCCGCGTTCGAGGTGGAGCGTCGTGCACGCGAGGAGTACGACCGGGAGCCACCGGAGCGTCGTGTACTGTGGGACGCGTGGGCAGCGGGCATCAATCACTACCTGGCCATGCATCCGGACGTGCGGCCGCGGCTGCTGTGGCGCTTCGAGCCGTGGTATGTCTTCGCTCTGACGAGGTCCCTCCCGCCCGGCCTGGTCGTGGACGGTGTGCGGCTCGGCGATCCGGCGGGGCTCGACGACGCCCTGCCCGGCGGCGCGGTCGCCGTCGCGGCCTTCGACAGCGCCGCGCGTGCCGAGACGGGCGCGGAGGCTGCCGAGGGGTCCGTCGCGTGGGCGATCGCTCCCGGCCGAACTGTCGATGGGCACCCCCTTCTGCATCAGGCCGTGCACGGCGCGTTCTTCGGTGCCGGGCAGAACTACGAGGCGCACCTACGCAGCGCAGAGGGGTGGCATGTGACCGGGATTGCGATGCTCGGGACTCCCATCATCCGCTCCGGTCACACCGAGCACCACGCCTGGGCGCACACGGCCGGGGGCGGTGACACCCGGGACGCCTACGTTCTCCGGTTCGATCATCCGTCGGATGCGCTCGCCTACCGCTGGGGCGCCGAGTGGCGCGTGGCAGAGCCGTTTACCGTGAACATCGCAGTGAACACGACGACGGGAGTCGAGCAGCGCACGTTCACGTTCCTGCGAGCGCACATCGGCCCGGTTGTAGCGCGGCAGGGCAGCGACTGCTGCATCGCCGTGCGGCTCGCGCGCATGGACGAAGGGGGCGCGCTGCAGCAGTGGTACGGGATGAGCCGGGCGACCAGCAACGAGGAGTTCCACGCCGCGCTGGCACAGACTGCGCTCGTCGGATTGAACACACTCTATGCGGATACAGCCGGCAACATCGGGTATGTGCACGGCAGTGCGGTGCCGCGGCGAGCGCCCGGTGTCGATCCGTCGAGACTCCTCGACGGAACTGACGCGAGCACCGCATGGGACGAGTACCACTCGCTCGCCGAGCTTCCACAGCTGCACAATCCCGGCAGCGGCTGGTTGCAGAGCACGGGTGCCTCTCCGTTTCTCGCCACCGCGGCAGGGTACAACCTGGATCGTGCGAGCTACCCGACGTACATGGCGCCCGAGCCGGACGACAGTCGTTCGCGCCGGTCGCGCGAGCTGCTCGCCGCGGACACGGCATGGACCTTCGACGAGCTCGGGCGGGTTGCGTTCGACATGCGGATGGCGGCCGCCGCCGACTGGATACCGCGTCTCATCGATGAGTACGAGCGACGCGGTGCGCTCGACCCCTCGGGTGCGCTGGCACTCGACGCGACGATCGAGATGTTGCGGGCGTGGGACGCTTCGGCCGGCGTCGATTCACCCGAGACGACGCTCGTCGTCATGTGGCTCGAACGCGTGCACCGGCCCTATGGCCAGGAGGGTCGCTGGCCGCTGACGAGCGCGCTGGAATGGACGCTCGCGCACCTCGAGCAGCAGTGGGGAACCGACTCCGTGCCGTGGGGCGACGTCCATCGCCTGCAGCGCATTCACACGAGCGGAAACGAGCATTTCGACGACGACCTGCCGAGCCTGCCGGTCGGTGGGGCACCGTCGTGGACGGGTTCGATCTTCGGTTTGAACACACGGACCGCGCCCGGGGCGCGCCGGCGCTATGCCACGGCGGGAAGTGCGTGGATGGAGGTCGTCGAGCTCACCCGCCCGGTGCGATCGCGCGCCATCGTGCCGCTGGGGCAGAGCGCCGACCCCGGGTCGCCGCACTTCTTCGATCAGGCGCCGCTGTACGTCGACGGTCGCTTCAGGGACGCCGCATTCGAGACGGGCATCCCCGAACTGCCATAACCGAACGCCATCGATCACACAGGCTGCGGGCAGCTCAGTCCAGCACGAACGTGCTGTGGACGGTGACAGTGATCTCTTTCTGCCGCGTGCCGGTATTGTACATCCCGTATGCCGACACCTCGTTGGCATACGGCTCGTTGATCTGGAACACTCCGGCGCGCGCACTCACGATGGAGCCGACGTCACGCTCGGCGCTGCCAGCGATCTCGTCCGCACGCAGCCGCGCATCCGTCGTGGCAGCCGCGAGGAGCTGATGCTTCAGGGACTCCAGTCCCGAGTAGAAGTACTCGAGCTGCGACCCCTGCAGAACGACGCCGCCACCCAGCAGCGCTCCCGGATCGAATGCCCAGCGTTCGACCGCTTCGACGTCGCTGGAAACGACGACGACGCCCTGTACGACCTGGTAGGACGTAATCGTACCTGACTGGCTGTACATGGGGTTCGCACTGACCGGCTGGACGCTGACGGCGCTGTCCGGCACGCCGGCGTCGCGCAGCTGTCCACGGACGCGCACCACATCGTCGCGCAGCAGCGCATACCCCTCGCCGAGTGCACCGGCATCCACCTGGCGCGCGAGGCTGAGGCGCCACTTGACGATATCCGACGTGAAACGCTGCGATGCCGCACCAACGACCTGCACGGTGTCGCGGCTCGCGCGTGAGCTGTGGAAGAAGGCACCAAACACGGCGGCGGCGATGATGGCCCCGGCCGCGAGGACGACTGCAGCCAGCGTGAGGCGCCCGGCGCCCGAGGAATTCGTCATTTTGGTCTGCGGTTCCAGTGAGTCCATGCATGATCGCACGGTGCCCATGGTACGCGATGCACTCCTGCTTCGTTCCGCGGCGTCGGCGTGAAACGTGCGGCTCGCAGCGCCGTAGGGATCGAAACATGCCGGCCGCAGGCCGGAACCAGCACGACAGGAGGACGACGTGGAGAATGCGACGGGCGGTACGGGCGCGGAAGGCGGCCCGGCAGGCGGGTCGGGTGGACCGGGTGACGCAGGGGGATACGGCGGCGGCGAGAGTGGACGCCGTGACCCGCTGAAGGATCTGCAGGCGCGCGTCGAGGCGGCGCTGGAAGAGGTGCGACCGAAGATCCGCAAGGCACTCGAGGAGCTGGACACCCGCGTCGACGAAGCGGTTGCGGACATCAAGCCGCGCGCGCAGAGTGCAATGAAGGAAGTGCAGCCGAAGGTGGATCAGTTTGTCGCGGACATGCAGCCGCGCCTGGATTCTCTGCTGGAGCGGCTGCAGTCCAAGATCGATGAGCTGCGTCGCGACCTCGACAGCCGTGCAACGCGCTCGGGCGGTGGCTCGAACCGTAGCGCCGGAGAGCTGGGCAGTGGCGGGCCCGCGGAGCCGGGGCCGGACGGCACGCCCTGAGCTCAGAGCGGCTCGCGATGATGCGGCCGGTTACAACTCGGTCTGGACGACGCGCGGCGACGGGAGGTTCTCGTCGCCGTCGTCGTCTCCGGCGAGATCCGGGGCTACGAGCTGCCGGGTCTGATGATCGATGTGCTCGACCCCCATGATCTCCTCGCCCGTTCCCGCGCCCAGGTTCCGCAGTCGGCGCGCCGAGGGCAGCACGCTCCGCTCCAGCGATCCCACGGCCTTGTTGTATGAGCCGACTGCGCGATCGAGGCCCTTGCGCATGTGGGTGAAGTGCTCGGCAAAGGCACGAACCCGCTTGTGCAGCTCCGAGCCAGCCTCGCTGATCTGCTGCGCCTCGCGCGCGATCGTCTCCTGCCGCCATCCGAACGACACTGCCTTCAATAGCGCGATCAACGTCATCGGCGTCGCGATCAGTACCCGCTGCTGGACGGCGCTCTCGATCAGCTCCGCGTCCGCCTCCAGTGCGGCACTGTAGAACGGCTCGCCGGGCAGGAACAATACGACGAACTCCGGCGACGACGACTGGAACTGCTCCCAGTACGCCTTCTCGCTGAGTTTGCGGATGTGCGCCCGGATCTGCTGCGCATGGCGCCGCAGATGCTCGTTGCGAGCATCGTCCTCCGTTGCTTCGCGCGCATCGAGGTACGCCTCCAGCGGCACTTTCGCATCCACGACGATCAACTTGTCGTTGGGCAGACGCACCAGCATGTCCGGGCGCAACCTGCCGTCGTCCGAGGTGACCGTTTCCTGCTGCGTGAAGTCGCAGTATTCCAGCATGCCCGCCATCTCGACGACGCGCTTGAGCTGAATCTCGCCCCAGCGGCCCCGCGTCGCGGGCGCACGCAGCGCCTGCACCAGTGTCTGCGTCTGCGTGTGAAGCTGCTGCTGCGCCGTCTGCAGCTGCCTGACCTGTTCCGTAAGCTGCGCATACGCACCGGTGCGTGCGCGCTCGAGCTCGTGGATCCGTACGTCCACCTTCTCGAGCGAGTCGCGCAACGGCTTGACGACCGCGTCGATCTCACGCGTCTTCGTCTCGATCTCGCCCTTCGCCCGCTCCTGCTGCTCCGCCAGTGCCGCACGCGCCAGCTCCAGAAACGTCTGCGCGTTCTGATTCAGTGCATTCGACGACAACGCCTTGAAGGAATCCTCCAGCGAGCGCTTCGCAGTTTCCAGTAGCGCGACCTTCTCTGCCGTCGCCTGACGCTCATAGGCGAGCTGCTCCTGCGCGCGTGACAGCTCGACGCGCGCATCGCTGCTCACGCGCTCCGCTGTCTGCAGGCGCTCATCGCGTTCCCGCACTGCCGCCTCCAGCTCCCCTACGCGCGCCACCTGCGCTTCGGCGCTCGAGCGGCGCGACGTCTCCTCGACCAGCGTGCGCTGCAGCTCGGTGCGCGCCTGCTCGGCCGCGCGCAGGCCGCGGCCATACACGAACCAGAGCGCGGCGGCGCCCGCCAGGGCGCCCGCGAGGAACAGGAGGAGAGCCGTCATACTTTCCATCAGACCGTCAGCAGAGATCGAAGTCAGAGGCAGCAGGACAGGTACTCAGCGGGCTGCGCGGAGCATTCCGTCCCAGGTGTCGTCCTGCAATTTACGGCATTTCTTCGGTGAGCAGCAGTCCCATCCGGTCCGGGAGTCACTGCGGCGCTGCAAGCTAACGAACGACAATGGATTAGGTGTCTCGGCGCGACCGCGGCTCAGCAGGTTTTTCGTCGGCATTGCCGGCGGCGCCGGACGCTGACCGGGACTCAGGAGGCGCGCCGCCGGCGCTGTCGTTCGAGGGCGATGGCACCGCGGACGAGCAGGAGCAGGGCGAGGACGGCGCCGTATGTGAGTGCGTCACGAACGTCCGACTTGGACGCGAGCTTCCAGTAGAAATGCAGCACGCCGAGGGCGGCCGCCGGATAGACCAGCGTGTGCAGCCTCTGCCAGTTGCGTCCGAGGCGCCGGATCCAGCCCTTCGTGGAGGTGGCGGCAAGCGGCACGAGCAGGAGGAGTGCGGTGAACCCGACGGTGATGTAGGGCCGTTCCACGATGTCCTCGATGATGTAGTTCCAGGCGAAGAACTGGTCGAGGCCGAGGTAGATCGCGAAGTGGAGCAGCGCGTAGAAGAAGGCGAAGAGGCCGAGCGGCCGGCGGAGCTGGACGAGCCAGTTCCATCCGGTGAGACGCCGGACCGGTGTGACCGCGAGCGTGGCGATCAGGATGAAGAGGGCGGCGCGTCCGGTCTGGTGCGTCAGCGTCTCGATGGGGTTGGCGCCGAGCCCGCCGGTGAGGAAGTTCGCGACGAGGCGTCCAGCGGGAATGAGACAGAGCGCCCAGAGGACGCTCTTGGCAATGCGTCGCCGGCGACGGGTGCTGTCGCGCGTGGCCGGCGGACGCGGCGGGGAAGCGGTTGCCACTCAGAAGTAACGCCGGAGGTCCATGTCGCGGTACATGGACGCGACCTGCTCGCCGTATCCGTTGAACATGATGGTTTCGCGCCTGCGCAGCTCGCCGATGCGGCGCTCGCGGGCCTGGCTCCAGCGCGGGTGATCGACGTCGGGGTTCACGTTGGCGTAGAAGCCATACTCGGATGGGTTCGCCGCCATCCATGAAGATGTGGGTTGCCGCTCGACAAAACGCATCCGGACGATCGACTTGATGCTCTTGAAGCCGTACTTCCACGGCACGACGAGGCGCAGCGGGGCGCCGTTCTGGTTGGGCAGATCACGACCGTAGACGCCGGTCGTCATGAGGGTCAGGGGGTGCATCGCCTCGTCCATGCGCAGGCCTTCGACGTACGGCCAGTCGAGTACCGGGACGCGCTGCCCCGGCATCTGCCCGGGGTCATGCAGCGTCGTGAACTCGACGTACTTTGCCTGCGACGTGGGCTGCACACGTGCGATCAGGTCGCGGAGGGGGAAGCCGCGCCAGGGGATGACCATTGACCACGCCTCCACGCAGCGTAGCCGGTAGACGCGATCCTCGAGCGTGTGCGGCTTCACGAACTCCTCGAGGTCGTAGACGGCGGGCTTCGCGACATGCCCTTCCACCGCGATCGCCCACGGTCGTGGGCGGAGCGTGTGGGCGTTGCGGGAAGGATCTTCCTTGCCGGTACCGAACTCGTAAAAATTGTTGTACGTGGTGACCGCCTCGAAAGGCGTCAGCTCCTCCTGCGCAGCATCGATCGTCTGCGCCTGACTTTCCTCGCGCTCGCATGCAGCGAGCGCGACCACACCCGCCGCAGTACCGAGGAACCGACGCCGATCGAGGTACACGGCTTCCGGCGTGATGTCAGAGGAGCGAACGTCCGGCTGGCGACGGATGAGCATGAGCGGCCTCGTGCGGGTTCGGGGGTCTACTCATAGAACGCTCCACGGCCGCCATGGTTCCCGGGCTGCCGTCCTCATGCACTGTCGGAAACGGCTGGTGAGCACTTTGCATAGCGGCTCGACGGTCAGATGACGAGGCATGGTATGCGGATGAGATGGGGTGCAGTTCTCGGGACCTGGGCGCTGAGCGCCTGCGCCTCCGCGGTAGCCGGCGCGGCCGACGCGGAGCGCAACGCCTGCCGGGAGGGCGCGGTCCGGTTCGTGGTACCGGCGAGCGCGCGGCAGCAGGCATTACTGGAGCCGTGGTGCGCGGCGGCAGGGCCGCCGGTCGTCGTGCCGATCCGATCGCCGGCGAATGACGTGGCCGCGATGGCCGGCTCGGCCCCGGACACGGCGGTGGGTGTGGGCAACACGTACGCCGATTCCGTACTCATCGTGTCCTGGAACGCGCACGTTGGCGGCGGCTCGCTGTCACAGCTCGTGGATGACCTGCGTGCGGGTCGATTGACCGGCGGTGACTCCGTCGCGCACTTCGTGCTCCTGCTCCAGGAAGTCTATCGGCACGGCAGCGAGGTGCCCCGCCTCGCGGCAGGCATGCAGTACCCGGGTGCCATCGAGGCGCAGCCTGCCAGCGGCGACAAGTCTGACATCGTGACGTGGGTGAATGCGCATCCGGACCTGGCCCTGCTGTATGCGCCGTCCATGCGGAATGGCCCGCAGGTGGGCGATGGTGGCCGGGAGGATCGAGGCAGCGCGATCGTTTCGAGTCTCACACTCCAGGAGGCGAGCGCATACGAGCTACCGGTACAACGGCAGCGGCGCGTGGTGCCGGCGGCGGTCGTGAGCGGTCGGCTGTCGAACGGCGAGCCCTGGCAGATGCATGTTGCGAGCGTACACCTGGAGAATCAGCCGGAAGGCGCGAAGAACCCGGAGCGTGCTCGTGACGAGCAGATCCGCTGGCTGCTCGAGGCGATGCCCGACAGCGGGCGCGCCGTGCTGGGAGGGGACATCAATACCTGGCTCCGCGGGCCGGAGGAGATCGCCGTCTGGCGCCTGCGTGACGCGTATCCCGACACACCCCCGCTCCCGCCCGGTCCCACCTACGAGCAGGTCGGCGTGCTCCGGATGTACCTGGATTACCTGTTCTTCCGGCTCGAGGAAGGGGTGGCCAGCAGCTACCGGCGGCTACCGTCGCAATACGGGTCCGATCACTACCCGCTGCTCGCCTGGGTGCACATCCGATGATCGCGCATGGCCAGCCGCTTCGGCGCGCAATGCAGACGGAAACGCAAACGGGCGCCGCAGCGCCCGTTGCACATCAGCGCTGCCTCAGCCGACGGCCCGCTGAATCGCCTTCTCCACGTCTTCCATGGACTTCTCGCGCCCCATGTGCGGCGTGCCGAACACCGAGTAGCCGAAGCTGCCATCCGTCTGCTCGCGCACGACGCCGATCTGCCGATCCTCCTTCATGATGCGATACAGGCCTTCCTGTTCCTCGTAGCGGATCTCCACCGGTCTCTCCTGAGAAGTGAGCTGAAATCAGAGCGGACCAGCGGGCGGCCGTGGAGTCGGCGTAGCACGTGATCCGCACGGGCGTACACAGCAACTGCGCGAAGGTTTCGCTGCCGCCGACTCAGCGCTCGAGCAGCGCGCGAACACGCTGCTCCAGCTCCGCCGGAGCAAAGGGCTTCTCGAGGAAATCCGCATCGTACTCGGCTGGATCCACGTTCACCTGCTTCGGCGAATAGCCGGACATGAAGAGAATGGGCACCCCGGGCTGCGCCGCACGGACACGATCCGCGAGCTCGCGACCACTCATTCCCCGCATCAACACGTCCGTGAGCAGTAAATGGATCGCACCGCGCTCGGTCGCGAGTGCCAGCGCCTCCTCACCGCCACCCGCCTCGATCACGTAATGACCCGCATCGCGCAGGATGCGAGCGGCAAGCGCACGCACGGCCGGCTCGTCGTCCACGAGCAGGATAATACGCGGCGTCGACGGCGCACTGGCTTCGTGCGCCACGGGCTCGGCTCCACTGGCTGGCATGTCTCTGATTCGCCGGGGTGTACGTCGGATCCTGCAACGTCGCGCGTGTGCTGCGGCGTGGCAAGTGGGCGCAGTGCACTGGTTTGCCGGGATGTTTGCGCTGCAAAGCAGAACGGGCGCCCCCGAATGGGGACGCCCGTGCTGTTCGAGCGGGCCGGGATGCTAGTTGGCAACCATCGTGAAGACGACGGTGGTCGAGTACGTGCCGGGCGGAGTGTTCGCGTAGTCGAGCGCGAGACGAGCCGTCAGTGCGCTCGAGAGATCGCCGCCCGCGGCAGCGCGGTCGAAGAAGTCGGCCGGTGTGCCGGCTGGGCCGACGTCGACGTCCACCGGCGTGCCGCCGATGTCCGAGAGGATGCTCAGGTCACTGATCGGCTTGTTCGGGTCCGTCTCGGTGCCGACGTAGACGAGCTCGGAACCGCTCTGTGCCGACAGTGTGATCGAGTACGGCACGTTGCCGCGGTGCGACAGTGTCGGGCCGCTGGTCGACTCGACGTAGCTCGCCGTGTAATCGGCGTCGTCGGCCGGGTCGAATGTGAAGCTGCCGGTAGCGCTGATCGCCAGCACTTCCTGGACGGTGACCGAGATCGGGCTCGTGACCTCGTTCTGGGCGTGGGCTGCGGCACTCGTGGCAAGCAGCGCCAGCCCGCTGAACAGCACGGAACGCTTGAACATTGTTGATGCTCCTGTGTGTGATAGTGGACTGGCGCCCCGGTCGGCCGGCCGCGTCACCGGATGCTGCACCGTCGTCAGTGCAACGCGCGACCGGGGATGCCATACTGTGACGAGAGCAAGATGGCGGGGTGCGTGTGACGCGAGTGTGAACGGCGAGTGACGAAATGTTCACGGGCGCGACTGGCCGCGGCCCCGGGCCTTCGAGCGTTGGGGCAACGGTTTTCCGGTCGGGCGGCATCGGAGTGGACGCAGGGGTGCAGGGGGCTGGGACTCACGAGTGCAAGGAGCGGCAGACAATGAGACGAGGCTGGGTAAGCCCGGGAGCGGTGGTGTGGCTGATCGTCAGTGCAGTGCCGGCTGCGGCGCAACACCCTTCTCCGGACAGCACTCGCAGCCACGCACATCATGCGGGCGGTCACGCACACGAGTCGGGGCACGGCACCGAGGCAGGTCAGGACACGAGTTTCGCTGCGCTGCAGCAGCGCGGCCGGGCGGCAATGGGGGTGGACCAGCACACGTCAACGCATGTATTCGATGCGCTCGAGGACGGCGGCCGCATCGAGCTGCAGCGGGATGTCGATGACCCTGCGGGCGTGGCGGTGATCCGGGCGCACCTGCGCGACATCGCGGTGCGCTTCGAGGCGGGTGATTTCTCGATTCCGGGCATGGTACACGCGCAGGAGGTGCCGGGCACCCGGGTGATGGCGGCGAAGCGAGACGCGATCGACTACGTGTTCCGGGAGTTGCCCCGCGGTGGTGAAGTTCGCATC
Organism: uncultured Gemmatimonadaceae bacterium; assembly: GCA_964430275.1. Lineage (GTDB taxonomy): Bacteria > Gemmatimonadota > Gemmatimonadetes > Longimicrobiales > RSA9 > DASTYK01. The sequence continues at coordinate 9,275 of CAYSGF010000065.1, read as the reverse complement.
CGGACGTCGGACCCGGATGCCGCCGCCGCGATTCACGAGTTCCTTGCCTTTCAGCGGATGGATCACCGATCGGGCGGTAAGCACTGACCCGCGCGGGCGCGGAAACCTGCTGACGGGGTGCGGCGTAGGTGGCTCACCCCAGCACGGAGCCACACCATGTCGGTCTCCCTCGAGTTGCGCACTGCCGCGCGCACCCTTCGCCAGCACCCTCTCTTTACGTTCGTCGCCACGATCTCCCTGGCGGTGGGTATCGGGGGCAGCACGACGGTGTTCAGCGTCGTGAATGCCCTGCTGCTCCGCCCGCCGGAGGGAGTGGCGGCACCGGAGCGCGTCGTCGAGATCGGTCGCACGAACGGTGGCAGCGGCTTCGACACCTTCTCGCTGCCGGAGCTCCGCGACATCCAGTCACACGGGGCATTCTCCCATGTATCGGGTGTGCGGGTCGCGCCGGTCAGTCTCGGCACGGACGAGGGCGGGGAACGCATCGTCGCGTTCACGGTCTCGGCGCCGTACTTCGGTGCGATGGGTGGGCGCCCGTCGCTGGGCCGGTTCTTCCTCCCGGAGGAGGACGTCGTGCCGGGCGCGCATCCGGTGGTCGTCGTGTCGTACCGCTTCTGGACCGATCGGCTGGGCGCGCGTCCGGATGCTCTCGGAACCACAGTGATGCTGAACCGTCGGGCGTTCACGGTTGTCGGCGTGACCGCGGCGGACTTCCATGGGCACATACCGTCGATGCGACCGGACGCGTACGTACCGATCGCGATGATGGGCGTCATACGACCCGGCTTCGATGGGTTCGACGCGCGTTTCGGGAGTGCGATCCAGATGGTCGGCCGTCTGGCAGACGGCGTGACGCTGGAGCAGGCGAATGCGGGGCTGGCAACCCTGTTCGCGAATCTGGCGGCGACGCATCCCGATGTGTATGTGGACCAGCAGCGCAGCGCGCGTGCGGAGCGCATCGGACCCGTGCCGGGTGGCGGCCGTACGTTCGTCGCCGCCTTCCTCGGTCTGCTCGGCGGGCTCACGGGACTGGTGCTGCTGATCACGTGTGCGAACGTTGCGGGCATGATGCTCGCGCGGGGTGTTGCGCGCGAGCGCGAGATTGCGATCCGGCTTTCGCTCGGTGCGGGTCGCGCCCGCGTCGTGCGTCAGCTCGTCCTCGAGTCCGTGATGCTGTTCCTGCTCGCCGGCGCCGCCGGGGTGCTGCTCGCGTTCTGGGGCACCGACGTGCTCTCGAGCGCGGCGCTCCCCGCGCCGGTTCCCATCGTCCTCGACCTCCGTCCCGATGCACGGGTGCTCGGCTATGGCCTCGGCGTCGCGCTCCTGGCCGGTGTCCTGTTCGGCCTCGCACCCGCGCTGCATGCGGCGCGGGCCGATCTCGCCGGAGCGATGCGCAACCAGAGCAGCCATTCCCGCAGTGGGCGCATGCGCAGGTTCTTCGTAACCGCGCAGGTGGCGTTCTCGCTCGTGCTGCTGGTTGCGTCGGGGCTGTTCCTGCGCTCGATGCAGCAGGCTGCGAGCGTGCCGACCGGATTCGATGGCGACAACGTCCAGATGGTCAGCTTCGATCTCGCGATGGACGGGTACGACGTCGCGTCCGGTACGCAGTTCGTCGAGGCCATGCTGGAGCGGCTGCGGGCGCTGCCCGGTGTCGACGACGCCGGGGTAGCGACCGACCTGCCCCTGGATATGAGCCTGCGCGAGACCGGCACCTTCCCGGAGGGCTGGGCGAACGGTCCCGCGGCGCGGCCGCTCGGTACGGCGTTCAACACGGCCAGCGACGGCTACTTCGAGGCGCTGCGGGTCCCCGTGCGGCGCGGACGCACGTTCCGCCCGACGGACGGATCCGATGCGCCGTTCGTCGTGGTCGTCACGCGCGCTTACGCCGAGCGGGCATGGCCGGGGGAGGATCCACTCGGCCGTACGCTCAGCATCAGTCACCCCGACAGCGCGGCGTACACGGTGATCGGAGTCGTGGACGACGTAAAGGACCAGTCGCTGATGGAAGCACCGCGTGCGGCGGTCTGGCTACCGCTGCCGCAGCGTTATGCACCCGACCTCTCTCTGGTCGTGCGTGCTCGGCCCGGCGTAGCGGGCCCTGCCGAGATCCGGGCAGCGGTGCACGAGATCGATCCGCGCATCACCCTGTCCGGGTTCCAGCCGCTGGACGCCGTCACGTCACTCGGCACAATGCCGCAGCGGCTGGCGGCGTGGATCACCACGCTGCTCGGGGTGCTCGCGCTGCTGCTGTGCGCCCTCGGCGTGTACGGGGTCGTCGCGCACATGGTGGCCCGACGCACGCGCGAGATCGGGATCCGTATCGCGGTCGGGGCGCGCGGCGGCGATGTCGTACGGCTCGTCGTCGCGAGCACGCTGCGGCTGGTCGCGCCGGGCGTCGTGCTCGGCGGCATCAGTGCGATCGCGGGCGCGCACCTCGTGCGCGCGTTCCTGCTCGGGGTGAGCCCGCTCGACGCCGTGACGTTCGGTGTCGTCACGCTGGCGCTGCTTGCACTCGTCGCCGTGGCGAGCGCCGCACCGGCGCGGCGGGCTGCGCGGCTTCAGCCGCTCACCGCGCTGCGGATGGATTGAGCGGTGATTGCCACTGTCCGCGGGTTCCGTCATCTTTACGGGTCCGCACGGGCATTCCCCGAACCACCGCTCGATGGCAGAACCGCTTTCGCTGGATCCTGTTCGACATTCCCGGCTGCTATGCGCCCTTGCCGAGGAGGCACGAGCGTACCCGCTCGCACGCAAGCTCCTCGTGTGTCCGCGCCATGGTGTAGGGCTGGAGCTGCTGCGCGCACTCGCCGTGGCAGGTCAGCCGTGGATCGGCTTCGAGGCGACGACGCCGAAGCGGGTTTCGCTCGATCTCGTCGATGCGGACGGTTCGCTGGGCGCAGTGCTGCTGGACGAATTCGACGAGCAGGCGCTGATCGATGACGCGATCGATCATGTACTCCAGAAAGACACGGCGTCGCACTACGCGCTGCTCGCAGAAGGTGTCGGCCTGCGACGGGCGTTCGCCCAGGCAGTGCAGGCGCTCCGGCTGGGCGGCATCGATGCGGGCACGATCCGCCGCCGGCTCACAGACGATGGCAAGCGCGAGGCACTCGCCTCGATCCTGAAGCGCTACGATGAGCTGCGTCGCGACCGTGGCCGCGTGGACATCGCAGACCTCTTTCGCCGCGCGACGGCGGTGCTGCGTGACCGGGACGCACTGCCCGACGCGCGTCTACTGATCGTCCCGGGCCACAACCTGCGCGGCCTTTCCGGTGACATGCTGCAACGCCTCGTAGAGCTGGGCGCGGCCGTTCTGCCGGAGGATCCGGTTGTCGGCCTGGCCGCACCGCCGGCCCGGCTCGGCCCGCGGGTTCGTTCGGCTCCGGCAACACCGCTCGCCTTCGTACATGCGGTGGCAGAGGCGTCGCAGCCGGCGAACGGACTGGGCCTGTTTGCCGCGACCTCGCTCGAGTCGGAGCTGCGCGAGGTGATGCGGCGGATCGTGGCGGCGGGCGCCTCGTGGGACGAAGCCGAGATCGCCGCGACGGACCCCGCAGCCTATGCCGTGGCACTGGACGGCCTCGCGCGGCGGCTCGATATACCGGTGGGCTATGCCACCGGGCTGCCGGTCTCGCGCACCCGACCCGGTCGGGTAGTCGCGGCGTACCTCCGCTGGATCGAGGACGACTTCCGCGAGGACGTGATCCGCGGGCTGATCGAGCGGAGTGAGATCGCGCCGCGCGGCCAGGGCGTTCCGGCAGGTCCCACACTCGCACGCCGGCTGCGGCGGTTACGCATCGGCAGCGGGCGCGCCCGCTACCTCGCTGCGATTCGCACTGCCCTGCGCGCGCTCGAACACAGCGCTGACGGTGAGGACGAGAGCTCGGAGGCGGAGCTCCGGCAGTACCGGCAACGGGAGCGTACGCAGCTGCTGGCGCTGGAGTCGATGCTCCGTCCCATCCTCGAAGCCACGCCGGTGCTGGGCGATGCGATCGCACCCGAGCAGAGGCGGACATCGGCTTCCGCACTGGCACGCGGCGTTCGGGCGACCCTCGACCTGGCACGCGCGCAGACCGAGGTGGATCGCGCCGCGAAGGATCGCATGCTCGACCGGCTGGACCGCATCGAGGCGACGCTGACCCGTGAGACGACGCTGCGCGGCGCCCTCGCGACGCTCGTCGAGAAGCTGGATCAACGGGTGCCCGCACCCGAGGCCGGCGGCCGCGCGCCGTGGCTCAGCTCGGGGGGGCGGCTGCATTTCACGGACATCGACGGCGCCGGCCGATCCGGACGACGCATGACGTTCGTCGTCGGTCTCGATGCCGGGCGCTTCCCCGACGCGGCTGCGGGTGATGCGCTGCTGTCGGATGCGGATCGGGGGCGGCTGGCCGATGATGCGGCCGGTGCACTGCCGACGAGTGCCGAGCGGATCGAGGAGCGTCGCTACGCGCTGGCGGCGGCGCTCACGCGTCTGCGCGGCACGGTCACACTCAGCTACGCTGCATGGAGCGCGGCTGAGGGGCGCGCGGTTGCGCCATCAGCGGAGCTGCTGCAGGCGTTTCGCCTGCAGACCGCCAGTCCGGACGCCGATTATGATGCGCTGCACGGCGCGCTCACGCCGCACGCGTCCGCGGTGCCGCAGCGCGCACAGGTCGACGCCGCGGACGTGTGGCTCGGCGCGCTCGACGTGAATGGTGTGCTGCGACGCGGCGATGCCGCGGTCGCTGCCGCGTACCCTTCGCTCGCACGCGGCCTGGCTGCAGTCGATGCACGCAGTGCCAGCACACCGAGCGCGTACCACGGCGTGCTGCAGCCGCGCCGCTCGTTCGACCCGCGCGGCCGCGACGTGCTGGTGTCCGCCTCGCGGCTGCAGGCGCTCGGATCCTGCCCCCACCGCTACCTGCTGCAGTACGTCCTGGGCGTACGGCCGCCGCGCGATCCCGAATCGAATCCGGCACGCTGGTTGAACGCGCTCGAGCGAGGTGCGGCGCTGCACGAGGTCTTCGAACGAACGCTCGTGGAGGCACGCGTGCGCGGTGTACCCGCAGATCCGCGTGCGCCGTCCGCAACGGAAGCGGGCGAGTTGCAGAAGCTCGCGGCCACGATCCTGGACAGCACACTGGAGCGGTGGAAGGGCGAGCAGCCACCCCCGGGACCGGCCGTGTTCGACGCCGAGCGCCGCGCACTGCACGCCGACGTGCGCGCGTTCGCACGCATGCTGATGGACGAGCCGCGGGAGTGGATAGCGCTGGAGCAGGCATTCGGCGAGGAAGACGCGCCGGTGCGGATGCAGCTGGCGGGGGGGCCGCTGCGCATCCGTGGCAAGATCGACCGGGTCGACCGCGCCGAAGACACGAGCGGTCTCGTCGTCGTCGACTACAAGACCGGCAGTACGTTCCCGTTCCGTCGCGAGACCGGCACGTACGCAGGCGGCCGCAGGCTGCAGCACGCGTTCTACGCGACCGGGGCGGAGGCGCTGCACGGTCTGCCGGTGCGGCGCGTCGAGTACCATTTTCCGGGTGAGCGCGGGCGCAATGACCGCGTCATCTACCAGCGCTCGGACATCCAGGACGCCGCACATTTGCTCGACCGCCTGCTCGACATGGCTGCGCGCGGCTGGTTCGTGCCGACGGAGGATGCGCGCGCCGACTGTCGCTTCTGTGACATGCGCGACGTGTGTCGCGTGCATGATGCGGGTCGCGACAAGCTGGTCTCGCCGCTCGCGGAATGGAGCAACGGCTTGTGGGACTCGGATGTCGAAGCGCTGCGCGCGCTCCGCACGCTCAGGGAGTGGTGATGGCAGAGCTGCCGGGACAGCTCAGCCTGTTTGCTGCGGATACGACGCCCGCCCGCGCAGCAGGCGATGGTGTTGCCGGACTGAAGCCGGGCAGCCGGATCCTGCCCACCGACGAGGCACTGGCCGCGTTACCGGACGGGGATGCACGCGCACGCATTCAGCGCGCGCTCGATGTGAATCTGCTGGTCGAGGCGGGCGCCGGCGCCGGCAAGACTACGGAGATGGTGCATCGGATGCTCGCGCTGGTCGCGAGTGGTGTCGCCGTCACACAACTCGCGGGCGTCACGTTTACGCGCAAGGCAGCCGCGGAGCTGCGCGAGCGGTTCCAGACCGCGCTCGAGTCTGCGCTGCGAGCGGCGCGTGCAGATGGCGACAACGGCATCGCCGACCGGATCGACCGCGCCCTGCGCGAGATCGATCGGGCGTTCATCGGTACCATCCATTCCTTCTGCGCGCGCCTGCTGCGTGAGCGGCCGATCGACGCAGGGCTCGATCCCGCGTTTCGCGAGCTGCAGGGTGCCGAGCAGCGGCAGCTCGAAGTGTCCTTCTGGCACACCCACCTCGACCGCCTCGCTGCCGACGGCGACGCGCAGCTCGTCCAGCTCGATCGGGTCGGTCTGCGGCCGGACCAGCTCGAGGACCTGTTCCACACCCTCGTCGAGCAACCGGACGTCGTGTTCGAGGCGGAGGAGCGGGACGCGCCGGACGTGACGTTCGCGCGGCGCGCACTGGAACGGTGGATGGACGAGGCGGAACGGCTGATCCCGCGTGAAGAGCCGGTCGGCGGCTGGGACGGTCTGCAATCGAACGTGCACCGACTGCGCTACCACCGTCACATCGTCGGCTGGCAGGACCCGATCGATTTTCTGAACGCGCTGCTCGAGCTGTCGCGCTCTGCGAGGGCAACCCAGAACCGCTGGGCGACCGACGCTGCCGGCAAGGCAAGAGTGAAGGCGCTGTCAGACGAGTACGCGGCCATGATGGCGGACGACGGCGTGCTCGGCAATGCACTGTGCGCGTGGCGCGCGCACCGCTACCCGATCGCGCTGAACTTCGGGCGGCGGGCAGCGGACGCCTTCCAGGCGTACCGCGTGCGCGATGGCCTGCTCACATTCCAGGATCTGCTCATGCTCGCTGCCAGCCTCCTGCGCGAGCAGCCGGCGGCTCGTGCGGAGCTGGCAGAGCGCTATCGTCATCTTCTCGTCGACGAGTTTCAGGACACGGACCCGATCCAGGCGGAAGTCGTGTTCCTGCTTGCCGCGGGCGCGGATGCTCCCGTGCGCGAGGATGGCACGGCGGACTGGACACGCGCGACGCCGCGGCCAGGTGCGCTGTTCGTGGTCGGCGACCCGAAGCAGAGCATCTACCGGTTTCGTCGTGCAGACATCGGTATCTACAACCAGGTCAAGCAGCGGCTGCGCGAGTGCGGCGAGGTTGTCGAGCTCACCGCGAACTTCCGGTCTCGCCCTGCACTCGCGGCGTTCGTGAATGCGACGTTTCATGGAATGTTTCCGGCACAGGAAACACCCGAGCAGGCAGCGTTCGCGGTGATGAACGCGCAGAAGGAGCCGTCGCCCGATACAGGCATGGGATGGTATCTGCTCGACGACGGCGGCGCGCGTGGGCGCGCGATCATGGAGGCAGAAGACCCCGAGCGGGTGGCGCACTGGATCGCGCAGTGCATCGCGATCGGCGAGCGTTCGCCCGGCGACTTCCTGCTGCTTGCGCGCATGAACAAGTTCCTGAGCGCGTACGCACGCGCTCTCGAGGCGCGCGGTGTACCCGTACAGGTGAGTGGCGGCGGCGTCGGCATCGAGCACGAGGTCGACGAGCTGCTCATCGTGCTGCGCGCACTCGAGGATCCGGGTGATACGACGCGAACGCTCGCTGCGCTGACCGGGCTCTTCTTCGGCATCGACTACGAGCGGCTCACGAGCTACGTCCTGGGTCCTCCGGACGCCGAGCTCGACGCGCGCCGGCCGCTCGAGATCCTGAAGCCGATTCCCGACGACGACGCGCTCGCAACGGCAGGGGAGCGCATGGTCGCGGACGCACTCAGGACACTGCGCCGCTGGTGGCAATCGATGCTGGACGAGCCGGCGGATGTTGCCGTCGGCCGGATCGTCGACGAGCTCGGGCTGCTGCCCCACGCCGCGGCAGGCGACCTCGGCGAGACGCGCGCGGGCGCTGTGCTGTTCCTCCTCGACACATTGCGGGCCGCGGCTGCGCGCGGTGATGCGTCGCTGACGGCCGCGCTGGCCGCACTCGAGGCCGCGTTCGACGATGACGAGGGCGAAGCGCCGCTGCGGCCTGGACGTGCGGACGTCGTGCGCGTGATGACGCTGCACAAGGCGAAGGGGCTGGAAGCGCCCGTGGTCCTGCTCGTGGCGCCATTCGGGGAATGGCTTCCGCCGATCAACAGCTACGTCGAGCGCGGCCCTGAAGGACACGCCGTCGGGTGGTTGCGGGTGACCGAGCAGGAGAACTTCAAGACCAAAGTGCACGCACAGCCGGACGGCTGGGAAGCGCGCGAAGCGCGGGAACAGGAGTTCGCCGATGCGGAAGCGGTGCGCCTGCTCTACGTCGCCGCGACGCGTGCGGAAGAGGAGCTCGTCATCGCGATCCCGCCCGAACGAGTCACAAAGTTTTCACCGTGGCGCATGCTGTATCCGACTGCACTGGAGCATGGCCGGGAGCTGTCTTTCCCGCTGGGCGCAGCGCCGGAGCGTGCGTTGCTCGATGCGCACCCGGAGGAGATGCGGCGACGCATCGAGATGGTGGAAGCGCGCCGGCGCGACCTGGCACTGCCCACGTATCGCGCAGCGCCGGTCAAGCTGCGCGCCGGCGAGCTGAGCGAGTACGACGAACGTGCAGTGCGCCGCGGCCACGGCCCCGCCGGGCGGGGCGTGGATTGGGGCAGTGCCGTGCACGGTGCCCTCGAGGCTGCCATGCGCGGGGCACGCGACGATGCGTTGCGGGCGCACGTACGCGGACTCCTGATCGCGGCGGACCGGCCAATCGGCCGCGACGGCGAGCCCACGGAGACGGACGAGCTGCTCGGGATCATCGATGCGGTGCGCGCATCTACGCTCTGGTCACGCGTGCAATCGGCCGACCAGGTGCAGATCGAAGCTCCGTTCGCAGTCGCCGTCGATGCCGCCGCGTATGCAGCGATCGCGCACCAGGCCGGCGCACCGCCTGCCATCGGCGAGGATGGTCGTGTGCGCGAGATCCTCGAGGGCGTTCTCGACCTGGCGTTCCGCGAAGCGGGCGCGTGGGTCGTCGTCGACTACAAGTCGGATGAAGCGGGCAGCGGCATCGACGAGGCGCGCCGCGCCAAGTACCGCGCACAGGTCGAGCTGTACGCGTCCTGCTGGGAGCGCATCACGGGCGAAGCGGTGGCGGAGAGGGCGCTGTTGTTCACTGCGGATTCGGTTCTGGAGAGCTGGTGAGCTGATTCGCCCCAGGGAGGGGCGCG
>CAYSGF010000064.1:0-8035 GCA_964430275.1 uncultured Gemmatimonadaceae bacterium | reverse complement strand
ACCACGCCCAGCCGAGAGCGACGCCCGCACCCGCAGTGTCCCCCGCAGTGTCCCCACCCCCACGCTCACCACCACCCCCACCCGTCGTTCAACTCGCTCACCCCCACCCGCCGTCCAGGTGGCTCACCCCTACCGCCGTTCACCCGACACCGGACGCGAAACCGCCGCAACCGCCCGCCCGTACTCGGTCCCACGCAGCCGCACCGCCCCTGTCACCTTCGAGTCCTCATGAACGACCTCAAGGTCGGATTCCGCATCCTGCGGAAGAATCCCGGGCCCTCGCTCTTCGCCGTGCTCGCGCTCACACTCGGCATCGGCCTCACGGTGATGATGTTCAGCATCGTGTACGGCGCGATCCTGCGCGGGCTGCCGTTCGACGAGCCGCACCAGCTCGTGCACGTCGAGCGCAGCCAGATCGAGCGCGGCATCGAGAGCATGGAGGTCACGATCCACGACTACACGGACTGGCGGGAGCAGCAGAGCCAGTCCTTCGTCGATCTGGGCGCATGGTATACCGGCACGGTGAACGTTGCGGACGGCGATGTGCCGGAACGCTTCGACGGTGCCTTCATCTCGCCCTCGACCTTCCCGCTGCTCGGCGTGCGCCCGCAGCTGGGTCGTCTCTTCTCGGAAGAGGACCGCGTCACCGGTGCGCCCATGGTGATGCTCATCGGTCATCAGCTCTGGCAGGACCGCTACCAGGGTGATCCGGGCATCGTCGGGCGGAGCGTCCGCGTCAACAGCGAGCCCGCGACGATCATCGGTGTCATGCCCGAAGATTTTCTCTTCCCCTTCCAGCAGCAGGTCTGGGTGCCGCTGCGCGTGGATCCGGTCGCACTCGCACGCGGCGAAGGCATCACGCTGGAGGTGATGGGCCGACTGCGCGATGGCGTCACGATCGACCGGGCCATGGTGGAGATGTCCGGCATCGCACAGCGGCTGGCGGCCGAGTACCCGCAGACGAACGAGGGCATCGCCCCGGTCATCAAGCCGTTCACGGAGGAGTACATCGGCGAGGAACCGATCACGCTGCTGTACACGATGCTGGGTGCCGTCTTTCTCGTCCTGCTGATCGCCTGCGCGAACGTCGCGAACCTGCTGATGAGCCGGGCCGCGACGCGCACGAAGGAGGTCGGGATCCGTACTGCGCTCGGTGCATCGAAGGTGCGCATCGTGCTCCAGTTCATGGCGGAGGCACTGCTGCTCGCACTGGGCGGCGCGGCGCTCGGCCTCGCCATCGCATGGGTCGGTGTACGCGCGTTCAACACCGCGATCGCGGACACCGGCCCGCCCTTCTGGATCGACATCCGCATCGATGGCGCCGCACTCCTCTTCACACTGGCGATTGCCGGCGTGGCCGCGCTCGTCGCGGGCGTGATTCCGGCGCTGCACGCCGCTCGTGCGAACGTCAACGATATTCTGAAGGACGAAAGCCGCGGCTCCTCGAGCTTCCGGCTGGGCCGCGTGAGCAAGGCCATCGTCGTCTTCGAGATCGCGCTGTCGTGCGGCCTGCTGATCGGTGCCGGTCTCATGATCAAGAGCGTGACGCAGCTGCGCACGATCGACTTTGGCTTTCCGACGGAAGTGTTCACTGCCCGCGTCGGCCTGATGGAAGTCGACTACCCGGATTCGATCGCCCGCGAGAACTTCCATAACGCCCTGCTGCCACGGCTCCAGCAGATCCCTGGCATCGAGAGCGTCGCACTCCTCACCGCGCTGCCGGGGCTCGGCGCGGGCGGCCCGAACGTCCGTATCGAGGGCGTGGAGTATGACGTGGAAGGCGAGCTGCCATGGGCGCGCGGCAACTCGATCTCGCCGAACTACTTCGAGACCTTCCAGGTGCGCATGCTCGAGGGGCGCGCGTTCACCGAGCAGGACCGCATGAGCTCGCTGCCCGTCGCGATCGTGAACCAGGCGTTCGCAGCGAAGTTCTTCGCGAACGAGTCGCCGATCGGCCGGCGAGTTCGCTTCGGTCGCGAGGCCGATGCACCGTGGATCACCATCGTCGGCGTCGTGCCCGACATGCGCGAGGGCGGCCTCGACGACGAGGTGCAGGAAGCCATCTACCGCCCGCTCGCGCAGGACCCCGCACGCTTCTTCTCGATTGCCGCGCGCACCCGCAGCGAGCCGCTCGCCATTACCCAGGAGGTCCGCGAAGCCGTGATCGGCGTCGACAGTGATCTGCCGATCTATTTCGTGCAGACACTGCAAAGTGCCATCGACCAGAGCTACTGGTTCTACTCGGTGTTCGGCACACTCTTCATGATTTTCGGTGCCGCAGCCCTGTTCCTGGCCGGCGTCGGACTGTACGGCGTGATGGCGACGTCGGTCGCGCAGCGTACCCGCGAGATGGGCGTGCGCATGGCGCTCGGTGCCCAGGCGCGCGACGTCCTGGCTCTCATCTTCCGCCAGGGCATGATCCAGATCGCGATCGGCATCGTCCTCGGACTCGGAATCGCCGTAGGACTCTCGAACCTGCTCACCATCGTGCTTTACGAGGTGAATCCGCGCGACCCGATCGTCTTCCTGTCGATCATCGCGTTCCTCGTGAGCGCGGCGTCGCTCGCCTGCTTCGTACCGGCACGCCGTGCGACGAGGGTGGATCCGAACGTCGCGCTGCGTACCGACTGAGGGGCAGAGCTGTCAATAGCGAACAACACCTTTACCACAGAGGGCTCAGAGAGCGCAGAGGGGTGGCGCGCCGGCAATGCGCGCACCCCCTGGGTTCACGAAACGGAAGAACCGCGATCTGCGCCTGTCCGCTGACGCAACGTAGCTGACGAACACGGTGTCTTTGACACCTTCGTGTCCTCTGTGTGAAAAGATGTGCGTGCCAGCAGTCGCGAACCCTTACAATCCTGTCACACTCCCCCACGAAGGCATCATCGCTCTGTATCTTCCTCGGCCGTCACCCGAGACCAGGAGCGAATGAGGATGACACAGACCGAAGCCCGCGCATTGATCGAGAAGGAGCTGCGTCGTCAGATCAGCACCCTCTCGGCCGGCGACGATGCCATTGCGGGGTGGCTTGCGGACCGCGCCTCCGACGGCGTCCGTCGCCCATGGGAGACCTCCGATGACCTCGAGCTGACCGGAAAGCTGCGCGACCTCGGCGCAGGCCGCGCCCGCGCGCTACAGCTGGCACTCGTCCGCGTCGACAAGGGCACCTATGGCACCTGCGCTCGCTGCGGCCGAGCCATCGGTCGCGCCCGGCTCGAGCTGATGCCCGAGACGGAGACCTGCAGGGACTGTGTCGAGAATTAGAAATGGCTGAATCGGTGATTGGTGAATTGGTGAATCGGCCCCGGGACACGCCCGGCTGCCAGCGGACCGCAAGGTCCTGACGCGGCCCCCCGGCCCCAAATTCACCGATTCAGCCATTCACCAATTCACCAATTCCGAAAGGTCGCGCCATCCGCCGGGTCCGGCTATCTTGCCGGCCCCGACAACCGGAACCGCAAGGAACCATGGCCGACTCGCTGACCATCACGGACAACCGCACGGGCAAGACCTACGAGCTGCCGATCGAGTACGGCACCTACCCGACATACGGCGCCTACATCCACGGCACCGAGCTGCGCAAGATCAAGGCATCCGAGGACGATTTCGGGCTGCTCAGCTACGACCCGGCCTTCATGAACACGGCCTCCTGCAAGAGTGCGGTCACCTTCATCGACGGCGACAACGGGATCCTGCGCTACCGCGGCATCCCGATCGAGCAGCTCGCCGAGCAGAGCACCTATCTCGAGACGGCGTTCCTCGTCCTGTTCGGCCATCTGCCGAACCAGCAGGAGCTCGATGAGTGGACGAACGAGATCACGATGCACACGCTCATCCATGAGAACATGCGCAAATTCATGGAGGGCTTTCACTACGATGCCCACCCGATGGGCATGCTCGTCGGTACCGTCGCCGCACTCTCCACGTTCTACTCCGAGTCACGCGACATCCACGACCCGGAGAACCGCAGGCGTCAGATCATCCGGCTCATGGCGAAAGTGCCTACGATTGCCGCCTTCGCCTATCGCCACTCCATCGGCAGGCACTACGTCTATCCCGACAACGAGTTCAGCTACACGGGCAACTTCCTGAACATGATGTTCCGGATGACGGAGCGGCAGTACAAGCCGAACCCGGTGCTCGAGAAGGCACTCGACGTCATCTTCATCCTGCACGCGGATCACGAGCAGAACTGCTCCGCCAGTGCCATGCGCAACGTCGGCAGCAGCCACGCCGACCCGTACGTCTCCGTCGCGTCCGCGACTGCCGCGCTCTGGGGACCGCTCCACGGAGGCGCGAACGAGCAGGTGCTCCGCATGCTGCAGGAGATCGGCGACCGGAAGCACGTGCCCGAGTACATCAAGCGCGTGAAGGCCGGCGAGTTCCGCCTCATGGGCTTCGGCCATCGCGTCTACAAGAACTACGACCCGCGCGCCCGCATCCTCAAGAAGATGGCCGACGACGTGCTCGAGGTCACCGGCAAATCGCCCCTGCTCGACCTCGCCATGGAGCTCGAGCGCATTGCACTCGAGGACGACTACTTCGTGTCCCGCAAGCTCTACCCGAACGTCGACTTCTATTCCGGCATCATCTACCAGGCGATGGGGTTCCCCGTCGACATGTTCCCGGTGCTGTTCGCGATCGCGCGCACGGCCGGCTGGCTCGCGCAGTGGCAGGAGATGCTCGAGGACGAAGACCAGAAGATCACGCGGCCGCGTCAGGTCTATGTGGGCGAGGACGAACGGCAGTATGTGAAGATGGCGCGCAGGTAACGCGGTCCCGCGGAGCTGACTGACGTTGGGTTCGGCCGTTTCACGGGGTTGGCGCCATGCCGGCCCCGTTTCGCAACCTTGTCATGACTGAGTTCGAGTATCTATCCGTCCTCATCTCCATCGTGCTGGGTCTCGGCCTGTCCCACGTGATGGCGACCGCAGCGCAGCTCGTGCGCTACCGATCCGCAGTGCGCTTCTACCTGCCGTCCCTGCTCTGGCTCGCACTGCTCTTTCTCATCCACGTGCAGATCTGGTGGGCCGTCTTTGAGCTGCGCTCATTGCCACGCTGGACCTTCATCGACTTCGCGCTCGTGCTCGCGCTGCCGACCATCGCTTTCGTGATCAGTGTGCTCCTCACCCCCGATTTCGATCGCGAGGAAGTCGTCGACCTGCGAGCCCGCTACTTCGAGCACCGCCGCTGGTTCTTCGGCTTGTTCGCACTCCTGCCGATCGCCAGCCTCGCGCAGGAGTACGCCACCAGCGGCTTCATTCAGCTCGACGCCGATCCCGCATTTCGCCTCGCCTTCGTGGTCCTCGCGCTGCTCGGACTGACCAGTGCACGCGAGCGTCTCCACTATGCGATCTCCGTCGTCTCCCTCGCCGGCTTCGCCGTATACATCGGCCTGCTGTTCCTCGAGCTCGCCTGAGAGCCCGGCGCAGACATTCTCCGCAGCCGCGAATCCGCCGCCGGCAGCTCCGTGGCCTCTTCCTGTTCGGCTGACTCCCGCTGCTCCACAAGGTAAAGCCCACTTGACACGTCGCCCCCCGGGCGCGATCTTGCGAGTCAAGGAAACATGACTAACTGAAAAGGGCGCACGACATGAACGGCGCAAGACCGGACGACGGTGGTGGCGGCGCCTCCGCGCGTGCCGGATACCGGCACGACGTGCTGATCGCCACGTACACGCTCCTGTGGGCGCTCTGTTTCGTGGGTGCGTCCTACCTGATCAAGCACGGGATGGTTTCCGGTGGAGTGCTCGCGTGGCTCGTTGCGGCGCTGCCGTCACTCGCGGCGGTGTGGATGGTGGTGGCGTACACGCGCTACCTGCGGGCGGCGGACGAGCTGGAGCGACTGATCCAGCTGCAGGCGATGGGGTGGGGGTTTGGCGGCGGGTTTTTCGTGATCTGCGGCTACATGCTTTTCGAGCAGCTTGGGGCGCCGGCGGTCGATGACGCGACGCTCGCCGCGGTGATGCCGGTGCTGTTCGCGCTCGGTGTCCTGGTCGGCAAGTGGCGCTACCGATGAAGAACCGGTTGAAGGTGCTGCGCGCGGAGCGGGACTGGACGCAGTCGCGGCTGGCGCAGGAGCTGGGCGTGTCGCGCCAGACGGTGAATGCGGTGGAGACGGGCAAGTACGACCCGAGCCTGCCGCTCGCGTTCCGGATCGCGCGTGTGTTCGGCCAGCCGATCGAATCGATCTTTTCGGATGGCCACTGATCCATCCCTTTACAGTGGAGAACAGGCATGTATGCACGAATCATGGGCCTGAAGCCCATCTCACCGGACGGCCTGCATCGCCTGATGCAGTCGGAGCCGGTCACGGTGATCGACGTCAATTCGCCCGAGAGCTGGGAGGCGGCGCACGTTCCCGGCGCCAGGAATCTCGATCCTGCCGGTTATGGGGAGAGCGATCTTCCACCGGACCCCGACGCGACCGTCGTGTTCTACTGCTCGGGCCCGATGTGCAGGAAGGCACCGGGTGCTGCGCGGCGGGCGAAGCGGATGGGGCATCGCAACGTGCGGGTGATGTCGGCGGGGATTCGCGGGTGGCTCGGCACGGACCTGCCGACGGAGGGCGGGGGATGACGCTTCGCGTGCGGTTCTCGAGGCCATGGCGCGTCGAGCGGGGCCCGTCCTACAATGGATCCCGGCCGTTCCGGGCGGCCAACGGTCCGCGTGAAGGGTCGAACCCACCCGCAGCACAGCTCGTCGACGGTTCCCGACCCTGACTTCCTGCCCGAGCACGCGGACACCGGGCGCACACGGAAGGAAGGGTGTCCATGTCGCAGTCCGAGCTTCCCGTCCGCGCGTCCCTCGAGTACCTGAAGAAGCTGGCGAAGGAGCGGCTGCGGGACCTGCGTCGCACGCAGCCCGCCGCGCGCCTGGCCGACGCACAGCGCGCGCTCGCGCGCGAGTATGGGTTCGCGAGCTGGCGCGCGCTGAAGGCGGAAGTGGATCGTCGCATGGCGTCCACGTCGGACGCGTTCATCCAGGCGTGCGCGCAGGGCGACGTCCCCGCACTCCGTCGCCTGCTCGATGACGATGCGTCGCTCGTCCACGTTCGTACGCCCGACGGTGCGACGCCCCTGCACCACGCCATCCGGCATCCCGACGCACTGCGGCTGCTGCTCGAGCGCGGTGCCGACCCGCATGCGCGCGATGCCGGCGACAACGCGCTACCCCTGCACTTCGCGGTCGGCAATGGGCCAATCGAATCCGTGCGCGTGCTGCTCGATGCGGGATCGGACGTGGAGGGGGAAGGCGACATGCACCAGGTCGGTACGATCGGCTTCGCGACCGTGTACGAGGAAGCGCGGCGCGACGTCGTCGAGCTGCTCGTCGCGCGTGGCGCTCGTCACCACGTATTCTCGGCGATTGCGATGGGCGACCCGGACCTGCTGCGCCACGTCGTCGAGGACGACGCTGCCGCAATCCATCGCCGCCTGTCAGATTTCGAGCAGGCGCAGACGGCGCTCCACTATGTGATCGCGCCGCCGGATGGCCTGATTGGCGGCCGGTTCCGCACGGGCGAGCACTACGGCACGCTCGCACTGCTCATCGAGCTGGGCGCGGACATCGAAGCGCGCGACGCGAAGGGACGCACACCGATGGAGCTCGCGATGCTGCGCGGCGACCGTGAAGCGATGCGACTGCTGCGCGATGCCGGCGCGACCCTGCCCGGAGCGGGGCCGTCGCCCGCAGCGTCGCTGGAAACGCATGCCAGGGCCGTCGGCCGCCTGTCGCCCATGCTCGCCGTGGCGGACGTCGACGCCACCGTTGCATGGTACCGTGCGCTCGGCTTCCGACTGACGGGGAGCAATACGGCAGACGGTCACATGGACTTCGCGGCCGTGCAGCTCGGCGAAACGGAGGTCATGTTCGTGCCTGCGCAGCCTGGCCGCGCTGACGGCTCCAGGGGCGTTTCACTGTGGATCCATACGACGAGGCTCGACGAGCTGTACACCGTATTGAGGCGCTGGAGCGTGGAGTGTGCGCGTGCCGAGCTTGCCGGCGAGACGACGGACGCGCCGGACATACGCTTC
>CAYSGF010000063.1:0-1598 GCA_964430275.1 uncultured Gemmatimonadaceae bacterium | reverse complement strand
ACATCATTCCGCCGGTGCCGGCGGACACGTTCGTGCTGCTGGGCGCCTTCCTCGCGTCTTCCGGTGCGGCGCAGCTGTGGATCGTCTTCGTGTGCACTCTGGTGCCGAACGTCGCGACGGCCCTGCTCACGTACGCACTCGCGCGCCGCTACGGGAAGTCGTTCTTCCAGGGCGGCATCGGCAGGAGGCTGATCAACGAACGACAGCTCGAGCAGATCGGCGGGTTCTACCGCAGGTGGGGAACGCCCGCGATCTTCGTGAGCCGCTTCCTGCCGGCGTTCCGCGCAGTGGTTCCCATCTTTGCCGGCGTAACGCATGTATCCGTGCCGAAACTCATGGTGCCGCTCGTCCTCGCCTCCGCGCTGTGGTACGGTGCGCTCATCTACCTGGGCGGTTACATCGGCAGGAACTGGGAAGAGATCACCGCGCTCTTCGGTCGCCTGAGCACGGGACTGCTCGTCGTCGCCGCCGTGTTCATTGCCGCGTTCGCGTGGTGGTGGATCCGGACCCGACGGCACGCCTCCTGAGGTGCGCGAGCTCGACGCATTCCTCGACCACCTCGCGCTCGAGCGAGGCCTCTCGCCGCGAACGGTCGATGCGTACCGGCGCGACATCGAGCGCTGCCTCGCCTTTGCCGGCGATCGCGGCGCGCGCCGGCCGGGCGACATCGGCGCCAGCGAGCTGCGCGAGTATGTCTACCACCTCAAGGACCGGGGGCTGCAGCCGAGCTCGATTCGACGTGCGCTCTCGGCACTGCGCACATTCTTCGGCTACCTGGTCGGCGAGGGGGTCGTGCTCGTGGACCCGACGGAGCACGTGGAGCTGCCGCGCTCGTGGCGGCGGCTGCCGGACGCGTTGGCGCGCGAGGAGATCGAGCGCCTGCTCGAGGCGCCGGACCCCGGGGCCGCGCTGTACTGGCGCGACAAGGCAATGCTCGAGTTCGCGTACGCGTCCGGTGTGCGCGTGGGCGAGCTGACGACGATCAAGGTTCGCGACATCCTGTTCGAGGACGGCCTGGCCGTGGTCTTCGGCAAGGGCGCGCGCGAGCGCATCGTTCCGGTCGGACGGGCCGCGCTGCGCGCGCTCGACATCTACCTGCGCGAGATCCGGCCACGGCTGGCGAAGCGCGATACGCAGGGCGTCGTCTTCCTGAACGCGCGCGGCCAGCCCCTGTCGCGCATGGGTGTGTGGAAGATCCTGCGCAAGCACGTACGCCGTGCCAATATTGCCAAGCGGGTGACGCCGCACACGCTCCGGCACTCCTTCGCGACGCACCTGCTGGAGGGGGGCGCGGACCTGGCCGCGGTACAGGAGATGCTCGGGCACGCGGATATCGCCACGACGCAGATCTACACGCATGTGGAGCGGGAGTATCTGCGGCAGGTGCATCGGCAGTATCATCCGCGAGCGTAGCCGGTGGCGGAAGGAACGGACGGAAGGCGGAAGGCGGAAGTGGTGCGGAAGCGGAAGCGGAAGCGGGGAACGGACGGAAGGCGGAAGGCGGAAGCGGTGCGGAAGCGGTGCGGAAGCGGTGCGGAAGGGGAAGCGGAACCGGTAGGAAGCGGCATCCACTGATTCGCATGTGGGGTTCATGATAC
>CAYSGF010000062.1:0-11771 GCA_964430275.1 uncultured Gemmatimonadaceae bacterium | reverse complement strand
CCGCGCGGCAGCTCGATGCGCGCGCGGAACTCGCCCTGGTCCACGTCCGGCAGCACACTGCGCTCGAGTCCGAGTGCGATCGGCACCGTCACGGCCAGCATGAGCAGGCACACCGCGACGACGCGGCCGCGGTGCGCGAGTGCCCAGCCCAGCCAGCCACGGTAGCGGAGCGAGAAGCGATCGAACGCGCGGTCGAAGGCATGCAGCGGTCGGCTGATGCGGGCATACAGGCCGGATCGACGCGTCCTGTTCCCGGCGTCGCGTCCCGGTCCGCCGCTCGGATCCGGAACGTTTGCTTCGCCCCAGCGCGCGGCCATCATCGGTAGCAGCGTGAGCGCGACGAACAGCGATGCCAGCAGCGAGAAGGCGACCGTGAGCGACAGCGCGGCGAACAGCTCGCCCGCCACCCCCTCGACGTACACGATCGGACCGAACACTGCGATCGTCGTGAGCGTCGCCGCGGTGATCGCCCGCTGGACCTCCTCCGTGCCCGCGGCAGCGGCGAGCGCCGGGCGCAGCCCCTTTTCGCGGTGCCGGAACACGTTCTCGATGACGACGATCGAGTTGTCGACGAGCATGCCGACGCCGAGCGCGAGGCCGCCCAGGCTCATGATGTTGATCGACACGCCGGTCGCGTGCATGAGCGCGAACGTCGTGATCACGGAGATCGGGATCGCGAGCGAGATGGCTGTCGGGTAGCGCGCGTCGCGCAGGAACAGCACGAGCACGAGGAAGGCGAGCACGGCGCCCAGGATCATCTCCTGCACGAGGTTGCTGATCGCGTCCGCCACGAACCCCGACTGGCTCGTCGCGACGGCGAGGGCGACGGCGGGGTACTCCGCGCGGAGCTGTGCGAGCGCTTCCTCCACCCGCTCGGCGACGCGCACCGTATTTGCGCCCGACTCCTTGTAGATGAGCAGGCCTACGGCTTCCGCGCCGTTGTAGCGGGCGAGCGATTCCCGCTCGCGGAAGCCGTCCGTCACGGTGGCGACGTCGCGCAGGAGGATGCGCCCGTTTGCACGCTCGCTGCCGGCCGCCTGCTGTGCGATCACGACGTCGCCGATCTGCGCCACGCTCTGCAGCTCGCCGAGTGTGCGGAGCGCGTAGCGGTAGCGGCCGCGCCGGATCGTGCCGCTCGGCGCGCTCGCGTTCGCGCCCTGCAGTGCGCTCTCGATCTGGTCGATCGTGATGCCGTAGCTCTCCATGCGGCGGAGGTCCACGTCCACCTGGATCTCGCGCTCCAGGCCACCCGTCACTGCCGCTTCGGCCACGCCGTCGATCTGCTCGAGGCGGCGCCGGAACACGGACTCGCCCAGCTCCTTCAGGCTCCACAGGCTCGCTTCGCCGGACACGCTGATCGCCATGATAGGCTCGCTGCGCGGGTCCGTGCGCAGCACGACCGGCCGGCCGGCGCGCTCGGGCAGGACGTCGCGCAGCGCATCGATCTTCTCGCGCACGTTCAGCGCGGCGAAGTCCATGTCGGTGCCCCAGGCGAAGCGCAGCACGACGAGGGACGTGCCCTCGCGCGTCGTGCTCTCGACCCGCTCGACGCCGGGCACCGTGCTGACCTGCTGCTCCACGCGCTCGGTGACGAAGCGCTCCACCTCCGCGGGCGCGACGTCCGGATAGCTCGTGTGCACGACGAGCCGCGGGTAGGCGATGTCGGGCAGGAGGTCGACGGGCAAGCGAGTGGCGGACAGAGCGCCCAGGAACACGAGCGCGACGAACAGCATCGCGATGGCGACCGGCCGGTCGATCGAGAGGCGCGGAATCGACATGCGCTCCGGCCGCTACGGCTGGGGCAGGGAAGTGCCCAGCTTCTCCTCGAGCGCGACGCGGGCCTGGACGAAGCCGTAGCGGGCGTCCAGCGCCTGGCGCTCGGCCGCCGACGTCTCGTCGATCACGCGCTGCAGGTTCAGGAAGCTGAGCGCGCCGAGCCGGTACTGCTCCATGGCGAGCGCGAGGCGCTGTGTGCTCAGCGTCGCCTTCTGCTCGGCCAGCTCGAGCTGCCGGTGGGCATTGCCGAGATCGATGACCGCGGCGCGCACCTCCCGCTCCGTCTGCAGCCGCATGGCGCGCTCGTCCTCGCGCGCGTCCTCGTACGCCGCCTCGGCCTGTGCAATCGTCGCCGCCGTGCGGAAGTTCGAGAACAGCGGCAGGTCCGCCGAGAGGCCGAAGGAGAAGCCGCGCTGCTGCGCGCCGAACTGGCCGAAGGCGTCGAACGCGCCGGATTCGCGCAGGCTCCGGTTGTAGCCGACGTTCGCGCTGATGGACGGCCAGCGGCCCGCACGTGCGACGCTCGTGCGCCGCTCCGCGGCCCGTGCCGCCGCCTCCCGCTGGAGCACGCCCGGACTCGACGCGAGCGCGTGCGCGACCAGTGCGTCCACATCGAGCGTCGCCGGGTCGAATACCGGCTGCTCCGGCTCGGCCAGCTCGAAGCTCGGATCGTGCGGTGGCAGTCCCAGCGTTTCGAGCAGCTCGAGGCGCAGCTTGCGCGCATTGTCGCGTGCGCTCGCCAGCGCCTGTTCCTGGGATGCGACGTCGACCTGCGCGCCGAGCACGTCCACCCGCGTCGCCGCGGCAATCCGGAACAGCGCCTGGCTCCGCTCCAGCCGATCCTGCGCCGACGCGAGCAGCCGCTCCTCCAGCTCGATCAGCCGCTCCGCGCGCTGCGCCTGGTAGTAGCTCCGCCGCACCGCCGCATCGAGCTGGTTCACTGCCGCCGCGATCACCGCCTCGGCCGCGTCCTCCTGTGCGCGCGCCGCGCTCACCTCCGCGAACATGGCCCCGCCGTCGAACAGCGTCATGCGCGCGGAGACCCCGTGCGAGCCGGCGCTGTTCTCGATCGTGCGCGTCTCCCCGTCCACGACTTCGCCGAAATCGCCCTCGCCGGTCGAGGTCCGGCCCGAGCTGCCCGTGAAGTTCAGCGATGCGCCGAGCGTCGGCAGGAATGCGCCGTAGCTCTCGCGCACGCGCGCGCTCGCCACGTGGGCGTCGTTCAGCGCCGTCCGGTAGGCAGGACTGTGCGCGCGGGCGAGGCGCAGCGCCTCGGCGACGGTGAGCTGGTCCGGAACGGCCTGCGCATGCACGGCGGCCGGCAGCAGCGCCACGAGCAGCAGCGCGGCGCGGGCCATGACGTCGACTCGGCTCATCAGTCCGGCCGCCCGCCGTCGGCGCGCGCGTTTCCGCTCAGCCGGACCGGTGCGTCGTGGGTGAGCGTGTAGTGCCCGCCGACGAGCACGATCTCGCCCGGCTGCACCATTTCCGTGTCCGGGTTCTCGACGATCTCGACGAAGTCCGCGCCCTCGAGCCCCGTCGTCACGTAACGCCACTTCGCGCGGCCCGCGCGCGCGCCTTCCTCGCCCTCGTACACGAACAGCATGCTGCGACGATCGCGCTCGAGGATCGCCGCGCGCGGCACCAGGATTCGATCAGGAAAGCGGCGTGCGTCGAGCGAGACCACTGCGTAGAAGCCGGGCAGGATGCGCCCCTCGGGATTCGGCACCGAGACGGTCACGCGGGCGGTGCGCGTCTGGGGATCGACGAGCGGATTGATCGATTCGATGCGGCCCTCGAATGCCTCGCCCGGAAACGCCGCGAACGAGACGCGCGCGCTCCGCCCATGGCTCAGGAAGCCGACCTCGCTTTCGAGCACCTGCACCTCGACGCGGATGGGATCGATGTCCGTGACCGTGAGCAGCTCGTCCCCGACCCGGACCATCTCACCGGCGACGACCTGCACGTTCGCGATGCGCCCGCTGAACGGGCTTCCGACCCGCGTGCGGTCGAGGTCGAGCTGCGCACGGAGCACCGCCAGCTCCGCTCCGTCGAGCCCGCTCTTCGCCCGGGACGCACGCTCGCGCTCCCGGCGAACCTCCGCATCCTCGATCGTCTCGTCGAACAACGTGAGCTCCTGGTACTGCGCCTGCGCCTGCCGCAGACCCGCACGCGCCTCCGCCGCCGCCAGCGCATACTCGGTCGAATCGATCACCACGAGCGGCGTGCCGGGGCCGATCGCGCGATTCTCCGCCACCAGAACGCGCTGCACCTGACCGGCGACCTGCGCGAGCACCGTCGTTTGCCGCCACGCCGCCGCCTGGCCTTCGGCACGGACGTGGAGGACCAATGTGTCGAGCAGGACCCTCGCGCCTTCCACGGGTATCGGCTGGTTCGTCGAGAAGGCGGCTGCGGCCGAGACGTCCGGCAGCACCGCGGACGAATCGCCGAGCACGTCGCCAGCGGCCTCATCGCGCGCGCCGACGCGCGCATGGATGGCGAGCGCGGATAGAGCCAGGAGGAGGGCGGCGGCAGCGGAAAGGATGAGGCGCTTACGGAGTGTCATCATCGGCTCGGGCTGATGATCGGACCATGATGCAGGCCTGGTTCACGAGTGCCGGTCCGTCCAAGATGCACCGCTCGCAGCGGCGGCGGTAGGTTCCATCCGGTCGATTCCATGTCATAATCGGTCGCACCCGCGTCTGAAGTCGCGTTCTGAGCGCTCAGAACAAGGGCGGGATCCGCCCGCGGGCCGCTCAATTACGGCAGGCTCCTTGGCTGTCACAATGATCGGTTCCGAGGCCGCCACGCAGGCGCAGCTGAGCGGCGAGCGGCGCACAGGTACTACGATGCTGACGGGCCGCAATGAGGTTGCCTGCCCCCCGCAAGGCGCAGGCACTACGGTCATACTCGGATCACAACGCGGAGCAGAAACGATCCATACGAACGCCACCCATGCATGAAACCGTTCGAAGTGCAGCCGCGACGCATCCGCTCGGGACGATGAGGGCAGTATTAACCCAACTGTCTATCAAATCGTGGGAGCCACCCCACGGAACGCGGCGCGGATCAGCGACGAGGTTCGGGATGACTCACACACTACGAAGCGTGAAGCACGGTCGTTCGGCTTCGTCATTGGCGACACATTGACCGTACACCTGAGCGACGCGGCCGCCATGACCGCGCCGCATCCAAGTATCGCGAGCTCGGTGCACGTGCTACTATAACCGACACTTCACGCCCATGCCGAACTTACTGGTCGTTCCAGCACCCTTCGTAGCAATCATAGCCCATAAGGTCGCCAATGGCTGTTGAGCAGATATATGCAAAGCTGCGGTGGCACCGTGTCGCCTGACCACACGCACCAGTGAGCTCAACGGGTGCAAGCACGGAGCTTCCCGCCGACAGCGGCGCAGCCGATAGGCCCAATGTCACCGCCCCGATCTCACAAAGGCGCTTGATATTCATCCTTCCTCCATGAAGCTGATGGCTGTGAGGGATGGTGGTCATCACATCACTTCTGTCACCCGACAGGCACCGGGAAGCCTGTTGCCGATGAAGAAGAGCTGCACATCCGTTGGCTCAGGTGCTCCTACTGGTCATTCTCGCATCCGCTAGCGCAATTGTAATCATGATGGTCGTTGTGGTACGTCGAACAGATGTAGTTCAACGTCTGTCGGCACGACGTGGCTTGACCACAGGCACCATTGAGTTCGACCGGTGCGGAGACGGAGGTTCCCGCCGAAAGAGGTACTGCCGATACTCCGAGAACCACAGCACTAATGCAGCCAAGGCGTGAAAGCGTCATTCTCACCACCCCCTTTCGATTGGACTGCGCTGAGTTGCGACAGCAGGCATCCCGGTGCTTCAGTCGGTCGCGGATCACGCTTGGCGGTGCGCGTAATCTTGCAGTGTCACCTACCAACTGGTCGGCAGAATCCCACAGAACAGAGGTCCGTTCGACTGCAGCTGCTGCTCTTGAATCCGAGCGGATCATTCATATTGCTGCCCCACCGGTGAACGGAACTCCGCGAAGCGCGGGTACGGATCTTCTATCACGCCGATGATGTAGTCAGGATCGCGCGCATCAATTGCGATGCCGCGCACGACGGTTGTGAACGCCCACTCACCCACGAACGTGCCGTCCCACTGATAGATATGAAGGAGAGGGGGTGGCGGAGAATCGTCGCCGAGACGGCAGCGGCAGAACAAGCCGTACACATAATCATTGTCGGCGGCCAAACCGACGTATCCGGATTCGTTGCCATCTTCCCAGAAGAAGCGATTCCGATCAACACGCCATCGAAGTTCCAGGTCGCGTGGGCCAGATGCAGTCGCATACTGCTGCCCCGCACGATCGAAGAAGTCAACCTTCGGAGCGAACTGGTAGGCGAGCGCGAGCCTCGTTCCATCCGGATTAGCGGCTAGAAAGCTGCGATTCATGAGTCTCGCAGCAACCGCTAGCTCGACGGTCTCCAACGGATGAGGCGGACTCCCCGCAATCTTCCGAACCGATCCATCGGATCGTTCAACAATGACGAGCGCATGTTCGGCGAACAGACCGTTCGTTATGATCAGGCTGTCCGTCAGGACAGGGTTCAATAGTGAAACGCCGAAATCCAGTCGTAGCTGATCGACGACAAGATCGTCCGCGCGGATATCCACACGTGTCAACCTTCGCAACTGAAAGTCATAGAGCAGGGCTCTGTGGTCGTCGTACACCTCGACGAGGACCGGATCCCGAAACTCGCGTGGCCCTTCTCCTTCGCGGCCGAAGCTGGCGAGAACGTGCCCTTCCGAGCGGTCCAGTATCGAGACATGCGGCGACATCAATCGGTCCGTGATCCAGATTCGATCGCCGTTGACGCTTACAGATGAGACTCGTCCAAACGCGGCTGTGTCCCCGAATGAACGGAGAGGCGTCAGGAGCGAGTCGGACCGCGTGCTCCCGAACGGCCGACTTCCGCTATGCCGGCGGCTTGCCGTGTCGTGAACCTGCGTTGTTGCACTCGTTTGCTCTACGGGCGCTGCCCTGTACGCCGCTATCGCTGAATCCGCTGCGGTGCGTGCAATGAGCCGCTCGGCTTCGGACTGCTGCTGGCACGCAGCAATGGCGACAAGTGAGACGACGCCCCAACGCAATGGAGACCCACGGACAGAAAGGTGGAATATCACCGCGCAGCAGGCAGGGTGGCCGCGCGATTGTGACTTACAATCTAGCCTGAGACCAGTATAGGTCAGCGGCCGCTCACGACGCAAGAGTTTGCGCATCATCCGCCAGCTTCCGCCTACCGTGGTAGCGTCGAAAGCGGCGAAGTCGACCCGCATCCGTTGCGGAGTGAATCGAAGGCGCAGCGCACGGTAGCAGCGTGCACGCGCTCCCTAGACGCCGCGCCACCGCGTGACCGAGCGCACGCCTTCGCCGCTGCCAGCGCATACTCGGTCGAATCGATCACGACGAGCGGCGTGCCGGGTCCGATCGCACGATTCTCCGCCACCAGAACGCGCTGCACCTGACCGGCGACCTGCGCGAGCACCGTCGTTTGCCGCCACGCCGCCGCCTGGCCTTCGGCACGGACATGGAGGACCAATGTGTCGAGCAGGACCGTCGCGCCTTCCACGGGTATCGGCTGGTTCGTCGAGAATGCGGCCGTAGCCGAGACGTCCGGCAACGCCGCCGACGAATCGCCGAGGACCCCGCCAGCGGCCTCGTCGCGCTCCCCGATGCGCGCATAGATCGCGATCGCGGATTGAGCCAGGACCAGAGCGGCAGCAGCGAAAAGGATAAAACGCTTATGGAGTGTCATTCTTGGCTCGAGCTGGTGATCAAACGGTCTGGAAGGCCGAGCAGGGGTGCGGCCGGTTCCTGCAAGATGTGCCGTGCGCAGCGGCGGCGGGTAGACCTTCATTCGGCCGTTTCCATGTTGCGCCATCAGGATGCGTCGGAGCACTAACGCTCCAGGTTGGTTCCGGTTCTGCGCCAGGTTCTGCCGGTGAACGAAGGCGCGCGCCCCGCCGGAGAAGCCCCGGCGGGGTGCCAGTCAGTTGCGCGATACACCTGCGCGGAAAACGATGACTTCCGGATACTCGACGTTCTGGACAGCCAGAATGATCCCGCGTCTCGCCCGATGCAGGGATAGAGGCTCATTCAGGATATGTCGTTTGACCAGTGCGCAGTCATCAGTGAGGAGGTCGAGAACTCGTCGATCGTTGACCGGGTCGCTGATGACATTCAGATACAGGTCGGGCTCGATCGCCATGATGTTTGCCGAATGCACGTAACGCCCCCAGTCCAGACCCTGCCCCTGCTCAGTGATCATTACAACGCTTGCCGGATCGGTAGTCCAGTCACTGTCGCCCGTGCACTCACGTCTCGCTTCACCCGCCGATGTCATGAAAGTGATGCTATAGGGACTCTTCTGGGAGTACACCAGGCCGGTCGCGCTTCGAGTCATGGTGCCTCCCAGAAGACTCGGGCCATAGTTGCCGAGGTCCGGGTCGTCGACGATCGTCGGCCCGAACGTCCTCTCGAGTTCTCCCGATCTGCTGAGCTGGTGGATGCCGGCGGCCTCCCCATGGCCATACGCTGCGACGATCAGGTCGCCGTCGTCATGGAAAACGATGCTGTTGATCAGCCAGTGTGCTGGCACGCGAAAGTCTCGAGCGTGCTCCAGATCGGGTCCATACACACTCACCCGTGCAGCGGCTGCATCCCATATGAAGATGGTGTCGCTCGCATCCACCGCGATGCGCCACGGCGACTGAAACTCACCGGGGCCGCGGCCAGGGCGCCCGAGGTCGCCCACGTATTCCCCGGTTGAATCAAAGACGCTCACGCGATGGTTCATATCGTCTGCCACCACGAGCGCACCGGAGCTCAACATGTCCACACTCATGATTCTGCCGAACGCATCGTGTTCGCCGTTGAGAGAGCCGATGCGCAGCATCTGGCGCAGCGTAAGCGTCACGCTCGGTTGGGTCGACCGCTGGATCGGGATCTGCTGGGCGACGGACAGCAGTGGAGCCGCGAACAATGCGGCGACGGGAATGCACAGTGCACATGCTCTCATGTGGACCTCCTTCGCGCGGGACGGGCCACCTGATCAATCGAATAGCTAGATCACGAGTTCTCTCGATCGTTCACGCACCTGCCGTGCTTCGACGGAACTGTAGTATCGGGGCACGTGCGATGCACAACGGCGAACGACCAGTCCGCTGCGGCTCGATGGCGACTCGGACACCGACCATGTCACAAAGGCGCTTGCCGCTGGGTAGGCGAACTGTTTGTGGCCGTCATCGGCAAAAGCGAACCGGACCGGACTACCGTCTGCGGCAGTATAGACCGCAAACCCCATGCATTCCCCAACGAAGCATGCGATGGCGGTCGCAGTGCACGTACCGCCAAACCCTCCTTGCGACATACAGCCGCAGCCATCGCCGGGAAGACACTGACACTTCATCGTGCACTGCGCAGCAGCCGGGGCGGGATACGCCAGCAGCAGGCCCAGTGCCAGAACGAACATCGTCGCTTGTGCTCTCATAGGGTCCTCCGATGTGAACTTGAGAACGGGGGTGGCCCACGCCGCGCGTTACGAACCGTACCCCCCCCCGGGCTTGACCATCAAGAGTTTGCAGCCGACAGTTAGCAAGAATTCCATCATCCTGGATCCGACTGGCTTCACGGAATCGGACGCCTCGCGAGAGAACGCGTTCTGAACCGTCGATCTTTCCGACCACGATTGGGGGAGCAGCCTTGCCGGCCGGCGTACGCCCGGACCGGCCAACGGAGCTCACCGAGCCCGCCGAACGTGACGTAGATCAGCGCTCCGCGTGTTTGTCTCGCATGAATCAAGCTTGAGGCGGGAGGAGCTGTCCTTGTGCGAGAATAGCTCAGTGTATGCGCTGTGCCTCGTCACGCTGGCCGTGAGTATCCCGGTCGCGTGCACACGAGACTCCGTCGCGATCCGGCTGCTGGAGCAGCAGCCGATCCTGGCGACATTGCGGACCGTTCCCTTGACGATCGCGGATGGGGCAGCAGCAGACGGGATCGGCATGCCCGGCGATATCGTAGCCATGGACAGCACCCTGCTCGTTCCTGACATGATCGGCAACTCGGTCGTCGTCCTGAATTCCGCGTTCAGGATTGATCAAGCAGTTCGGCCGCGCTGGCAGCGGACCCGGCGAGCTCGCCCGTCCCGCCGCAGTAGCGTACAACGATGGCGCTATCTACGTGCTGGATGCGGGCAATGGCAGGATTTCCGTGTTCGACGACGGTGGCAGTTACCGGACTCAACTGCCTGTCGCCGCGACTGGTGGTCTCGGCCTCGCAACGGGGCACGGCCGCGTGCTGCAGACCGCGGCGCCGAGTTCCGGCGCATACGCAGTAGGTATGATGGGGCCCGACTCCTTTGCCCTTCGGAGGCCGCAGCAGATTGTCGGGGATCATGAGTCCCTGGGCACCAGCAAGAATCCGATGGCGTTCGACGTCGTGGTGCCGACCGCTGAGGGTTATGTGGTTCTGGACAACTATACCGGCGCCCTCGTGCTGTACGGCAAGAACGGCGATTTCCAAACCGTTCGGCCCTTGCCCATTGAAATCGTGGCGAACGCGCGGGAGTACGCGCGCAGAGTCAATGAAGGCTTCGAAGGCCGTGTGCTTGCGTCGCCTCTGTTCCGGGATATCGTCCAGACCTCCGATGACAGGCTCTTCCTGCTTGCCCCGAGCTCGGGTGTGCTCGGCTATCTGATCGACCAGGAAGCATGGACCGCCCGACCCGTCGAAGCCGATGTACCGGAGCGTGGTACCTACGGCTCCGCCGCCATGTTGGGAACGCAGCTGTATCTCGCAGGCTCCGACGGATTCGCCATCGTGCGGTTCGAACGATAGCGAACTGGCCCAGTCGGATCACGAGCGACGCCGCACTGCTTGCCTGGAACGCAGCGTGTCCTGCGCCCGCTGCTGCGCCTGCGGTGGTCGAAATTCCGCCACCCCCCTAATCCGACCGCAACGCGATCACCGGACTCACCCGCGTCGCGCGCCGCGTCGGCAGCCAGCAGGCGACGAGCGCCGCGATCACGAGCGCGGCGGTGACCGCGGTGAACGTGGTCACGTCGAACGGACTCACGCCGAACAGGAAGAACGAGAGCAGTCGGGCGCACGCCGCCGCCAGCGCGAGCCCGAAGACCACTCCCAACAGCGTGAGGCGCGCCCCCTGGCGCACCATCATGCGCACGAAGGACTCGTTCACCACGACGACCGGCTCACCCGTGCGATTGTCGTCGGCCGTGATGCCGCGGCCGCGCACCACCGGGATGCCCATCACGCCGAAGTAGTCGGGCAGCACGGCGCGGAACTGCGCGATCGGCCGGCGGGTCGTGTCCTGCACGGGACTGGACGCGATGTCGTAGTACGTGGCACTGCCGCCCAGCATGGGCAGTATCGTGCTCGCGCCGACGGCGCTCACGCCCGGCAGAGCGGCGAGCCGCGTGCGCAGCGCTTCGTGGAAATCGAGGACCTGCGCCGTGTCGGGATGGGTCGTCTCTGGCAGGCTGATGCGGAGCGTGAGGGCGTCGGTGTCGAATCCGAGATCCGTCGAGCGGACGACCTGATAGCCGCGCACGAGCAGCCCGGCGCACACAAGCAGCGTGAGCGCGAGCGCTACCTCGGCGACGACCAGCGCGGCGCGCACGCGGCCGCGCCTGCCGCCGACCGTCGTGCCGCGGCCGCCGCCCTCGCGGAGCGTCGCATTCAGGTCCGGCCGCGCGGCACGCAGGGCGGGCGCCATGCCGAATGCGAGCCCGGCGGCGACGGTCACGCCGAGCGTGAACAGCAGGATGCGGCCATCGAGGCCGATCTCATGCACGCGCGGAAACCAGGCCGGGAACATGCTGATGAGCCCGCGCACGCCCCAGACGGACAGCAGGAGCCCGAGCGCGCCGCCGGCTGCGGCGAGGAGGGTGCTCTCGAGCAGGAGCTGGCGCGCGAGCCGGAGCCG
>CAYSGF010000061.1:0-8817 GCA_964430275.1 uncultured Gemmatimonadaceae bacterium | reverse complement strand
TCGATCTCGTCGGCGCCGTCGATGGCGAGGTCGAGCGCGCCGACGTCATCGAGGGTGGCCAGCGGGATGCCGAGAGAGCGGGCCTGCGACTCCGTGGCACGCGACGTCGGTACGGCCACGATGTCGCGCAGCGTACCATCCCGCAGCCGCCCGCCAACGATGTCCACGACGTGGCGCGCCGTCGAGCCGGTTCCGAGTCCCAGCCGCATCCCCGATTCGACGAACTCGACCGCCCGCTCGGCGGCCGCGCGCTTCTGCGCGTCGCTGTCCGTCAACGCCGATCGCCCGCCGCCGTCGAGAAGGCGCCGCTGCCCTCCGCCTTGCGCTGGACCACCCGCCGCACCGCGCTCACGACTTCCTTCGCCGTGAGACCGTACTTGCGCATGAGCGCCTCCGGGTCACCGCTCTCGGCGTACGTGTCGTCCAGACCGACGAACTCCATCGGGACCGGCTGCGTGCGCGCGGCCGCCTGCGCCACGCGTGCACCGAGGCCGCCGTGGATCAGGTGTTCTTCCGCCGTCACGATCGCGCCGGTGTCCACCGCGGCAGCGCGCACCTCGTCCTCGTCGAGCGGCTTGACCGTCGCCATGTCGACGACGCGCGCATCGATGCCGTCGCGCTTGAGCTGGTCGTGCGCGACCACGGCCGCGGCGACCATGAGACCGTTCGCGATGATCGTGACATCCGCGCCCTCGCGCACGCGGGCCGCCTTGCCGAAGCGGAAGTCCGCAGGCGTCGCATCATAGATGAGGGGCGCCTTCGGCCGGCCAGAGCGGATGAAGACAGGACCGTCGTGCTCGTAGGCGGCCTTCACGACTGCGCGCATCTGGTGCTCGTCGCATGGCACACACACGACGAAGTCGGGCAGTGAGCACGCAACACCGACGTCCTCCACCGACTGCTGCGACGCACCGTCCTCGCCGATCGAGATGCCGCCGTGGCTGCCGCACACCTTCACATTGAGACGCGGATAGCTGACCGCCATGCGCAGCTGGTCGTAGCCCTTCAGGATGACGAACGCGGCGAAGCTCGAGATGAACGGCACCTTGCCGCTGGACGCGAAGCCGGCCGCCATGCCGACCATGTTCGCTTCCTGGATGCCGACGTTCCAGAAGCGGTCCGGGAACGCCTCGCCGAACGTGAAGCTCTTCGTGCTCTTGGCGAGGTCCGCATCGAGCACGACGATCTCGTCGTGCGCTGCGCCCAGCTCCTTGAGCGCTTCACCGTACGCATCGCGCGTCGCCTTGCCGAAGGTCAGGCCCGGATAGATGTCCTTCATTCGCCGCCCTCCTCGTGCAGTGGCAGCGCCGCCAGCGCGCGCACCAGCTCGTCCTGGGTCGGTGCAACGCCGTGGTACTTGTTCTGGTGCTCCATGAACGTGACGCCCTGCCCTTTCACGGTATGCGCGATGACGCACGCGGGACCGTCCTGCGACTGTGCCCAGTCGAACGCGGCCACCACCTCTTCCATTGCATGACCGTCGCACTCGCGTACCGCCCAGCCGAATGCCTCCCACTTCGCGGCGAACGGCTCGATGCCGAGGATCTCCGCGACGGCGCCGTCGAGCTGGAATTTGTTGTAGTCGACGATCGCGACGAGGTTGCCCGGGCGGCTGTGACCGGCGGCCATCGCGGCCTCCCAGACCTGGCCCTCCTGACACTCACCGTCTCCCAGCAGCACCCAGACGTTGACGTCGCGCCGGTCCATGCGCGCGGCGAGGGCCATGCCGAGGCCGATCGAGAGCCCCTGGCCGAGCGAGCCGGTGGATGCCTCGATGCCGGGTGCCGTGCCGAGCACGGGATGCCCCTGCAGCCGGCTGTCGATCTGACGCAGTGTTCTCAGCTCGGAGCGCGGCAGAAAACCGGCCTCCGCGAGTGCGGCGTACTGGACCGGTACGCCGTGACCCTTCGACAGGATGAACCGGTCGCGGCCCTCCCACTCCGGATTCTTCGCATCGTAGCGCAGGAAGCCACCGAAGTAGAGCGCCACGACGAGCTCCACGGCGGACAGTGAGCCCCCGGGATGGCCGCTCTGCGCCGCAGTCAGCATTTCCAGGATGTCGCGCCTGACGGCGACGCAGCGCCGTTCCAGTGCGCCGATGTCACGCGCGCCGTTCGCGCGCGCTACCTTCTCGTCCTGCTTCACATTCGCTCCCGCCGTCGTGCGCGCTGTACTGCGCGCGGTGCCGATTCACTCACGCCCACGTCCACCGAACGCGCTTCGCCACCGTGTCCGCGTGGCAGATCGGGAATGTAGCCGGGCCTCAGGGTCGCCGCAAAACCGGGACGGGTGGACGCGAAAACGGCCGCGCACCCCCCTCCGAGACGGGGCGCGCGGCCGCACCGGGCCGAGCGGAACGGACGGCTCAGCGCTGGTTCGGCGTCACCTCCACGGCACGTGCAGCCCGCTCCTGGGTGACCGCGTCAGGCCCCGGCAGCAGCTCGTCGGCGCGGCGGGCCAGCGCCATGTATGCCGTCACCTCCGCAATGCTGTCGCGCACCTGGAGCGCGTCCAGGTACAGCTCGACTGCTTCGATGTAGGGCATCTCGTTCTCGAGCAGGTCAACGAACTGCAGTGCATTCTCGACGTGCGTGTGCAGGATCGCGATCTCGGTGCGCGCGGCCGACAGCTCGACGTGGCGGCGCATGTCGTCATTGACCCGGCCGCGCAGGCGCGAGCGCATCAGGTTCATGAAGGACTTGCGTGGCTCGCGGTCCGGCGGTGCCTGCTCCGTCGTCAGCTCCGGCCAGATCTCGCCGCGCACGCCCTGCTCTCCCAGCGTGGCGAGTGCACGGGTCGTGATCACGCGCGCCTCGTCTTCCGACAGACGCAGCATGCGCGTATAGATCGCGAGCGCATTCTCGAACGGAACCTGCTCGCCAACGAGCTGGATCAGCAGCAGTGCGTGCTCGACGTGCGTCGCCAGGAGCCGCTCCTGCGCCACGGCAACCGCGAGCTCGACGCGGCGTCGCATGCTGTCCGACAGATCGTTCGACGAAAACGGATTCTTCACGGTGCGCGCTCCCGCGTCGGCCTCGAGAAAATGGTAGATTCCGCGGGCGCGGGTTGCAACTTCCGTTCCGATGCCGGGGTGCCGGAAAACGAAAACGGCGCCGGACGTCCTGTCCGACACCGTTTCGTACGGACCGGGACGCCGCGTTCGCCCCGGACCCGGAACCGATGGCTCAGCCGAGGCGAGCGCGGGCCTGCTCGAGCTGGTCGAGGATCGCGCGCCGCGACGTCGCACCGGGGACGCCCCGTGCCTCGACGGAATCCAGCGCGCTCAGCGCGGGTCGCCCGCCTTCGAGCAGCACGGGATGGGCGGCCTGCCAGGCCTCGTCGGGAAGCTTCGATACGGCGCAGCCGGCCGCATCGGCCGCGCGCAGCAGCCGGCCGACCGCCGCATGCGCCTCGCGGAACGGCACGCCACGCCGCACGAGCTCGTCGGCGATGTCGGTGGCGATCAACGACTCGTCCGCTACGGCCTCTGCGAGCCGCCCCTCATGGAACGTCAGCTGCGCGACGGTCTCGCGTGTCGCGGGCAGCAGCGCCCGCAGCGCGTCGACGGCGGAGAACAGCAGGCGCTTGTCTTCCTGCAGGTCCTTGTTGTATCCGCTCGGCACGGACTTCACCATTGCGAGTGCGGACGTGAGCTCGCCGATCAGCCGGCCGGCCATCCCGCGCGCCAGCTCGAGCCCGTCCGGGTTGCGCTTCTGCGGCATCAGGCTGGAGCCGGTCGTGTACGCCTCCGGCAGCTCGACGAAGCCGAACTCCTGCGTCGAGAATACGATCAGGTCCTCGGCCAGGCGCGACAGGTGCGTGCCGATCGTCGATGCCACGAAGATCGTCTCGATGATCCAGTCCCGGTCCCCCACGGCATCCAGCGAGTTCTCCGTGATGGCCCGGAAGCCGAGCAGTTCCTTGAGCAGCGTGCGGTCAACGGGGAATCCGCAGCCGGCAATCGCACCGGAGCCGAGCGGCAGCACGGCCACGCGCTCGAGTGCGCCGAGGAGCCGCTGACGATCCCGCTCGAGGGCCCAGAAGTGCGCGAGCAGCCACTGCGACACGCGGATCGGCTGCGCCCGACGCAGATGCGTGTAGGACGGCATGAGCAGGTCGATCGTGGCGGCCGCCTGGTCGATCAGTGCCGACTGCAGCCCCTCCAGCTCGAGGCGGACGGCGCCGAGCGCGCGCATCGCCCAGAGGCGCGCGTCCGGTGCGACCTGGTCATTGCGCGAGCGACCCGTGTGCAGCTTGCCGGCGACCGCACCGACCTCCTCGTACAGGAGTCGTTCGACCAGCGTGTGAATGTCTTCATCGTCGCCCTGGAACAGTGTAGGCTCGGCGGCGAGGCGCGTCGCGACGGCGCGCAGGCCGCGGTCCAGCTCGCGCGCCTCTTCCGCGTCCAGCACGTCCGCACGCGCCAGCCCCTGCACCCATGCGCGGCTCGCCTCGATGTCCTCGCGCCACAGCCGCCGATCCACCGGCAGGCTGCGGTTCAGCTCCTCGAGTGCCGGCGCCGGGCCCGCCGCGTAGCGCCCGCCCCACAGGCGGTGCCCGGCTTCGTCCGGCGCAGCGGCCGGTGGGGCCGCCGTCGCGTCGAGCTTCTGCACGCTTCTCCTCCGCTTCAGGAGTGTGACGCCGTCACGATGGCCTGCACCGCAGGCTTGCCGTTGCGCGGCGCAGTGGCCGCGTTCTCCTGCTTCGCCTTCGTCGTGTTCTCCAGCTTCGCCGCGCCGTCCGACTTCGCCGCGACTGCTGCACGGGCAGCCTGCAGTCCCTGTGCGCGTGTCGGCAGCGCGAAGAGCGTGATGAAGCCCTTCGCGTCCGCGTGATCGTACTCGTCGCCGCTCGCGAAGCTCGCGAGCTGCTCGTCGTACAGTGCGAACGGCGAGATGCGGCCGGCGACCGTCATGTTGCCCTTGTACAGCTTCAGTCGCACCGCGCCCGTGACCGTCTGCTGCGTCACACTGACCATGGCGTCGAGTGCGACGCGCTCCGTCGACCACCAGCGCCCCTCGTACACGAGGTCCGCGTAGCGGTGCGACATCTCGTCCTTGAGACCGAGCGTGCGCCGGTCGAGCACGAGCTGTTCCAGCTCGCTATGAGCCGCGTACAGCAGCGCGCCGCCCGGCGTCTCGTAGATGCCGCGTGACTTCATGCCGACGAGACGGTCCTCGATCAGATCGATGCGGCCGATGCCATGCAGTCCGCCGATCTCGTTCAGCCGTTCGACGAGTGCAACCGGCGAGAGCACTTCGCCGTCCACCGACACCGGATCACCGGCCTCGAAGCCGATCTCCACGTACTGCGGCACATTCGGCGCGTCCTCGGGCGCGTTCGTGAGCATGAACACGTCCGGCGTCGGCTCCCACGACGGATCCTCGATGGGACCACCCTCGTGCGAGATGTGCCAGAGGTTGCGGTCGCGCGAGAAGATCTTCTCCTTGCTCACCGTGAGCGACAGCCCGCGCGACTCGGCATACGCAATGGCATCCTCGCGCGAGTGGATGTCCCACTCGCGCCACGGCGCGATCACCTTCAGGTCCGGTGCAAAGGCAGCAAAGGAGAGCTCGAAGCGGACCTGGTCGTTGCCCTTCCCCGTGCAGCCGTGTGCGAGTGCATCGGCGCCGAGCATCAGCCCGAGCTCCGCCTGACGGCGTGCGATGATGGGTCGCGCCATGGCCGTGCCCAGCAGGTACTTGCGCGCGTAGATCGCGCCGGCACGCAGCGTCGGAAAGATCGCGTCGCGCACGAACTGCTCGCGCAGGTCCTCGACGATGAGCGCCTTGGCACCCTGCTGACGCGCACGCTCCTCGAGACCCGTCAGCTCTTCTCCCTGGCCGACGTCCGCAGCCATGCAGATGACTTCCGCGTCGTAGTTCTCGCGCAGCCAGGGCACAATGATGGACGTGTCCAGGCCGCCCGAGTACGCCAGCACGACGGTGAACGACATCACAACCTCCCGAGGTTCGGTACCGCAGGCGCGACGTCGCGCACCACGGCAATCTCATCACAGGCGTGCCGCTTCGGGCACACCTGACAATCCGCAGCAACCTTCTGCGGCAGCAGACTCAGCGCAGTCGTCGTGAAGCCGAGTCGGTGAAAGAATGCATCCTGCAGCGTCAGTGCGATGACGCGCCCGATCCCGAGAGCCTGCGCATCGGCGAGCAGCGCCTCGACCACGCGCCGCCCGACGCCGTGCTGCTGGTACGCCGGCGCAACAGCGAGCGCGCAGACCTCCGCCAGGTCCTGCGAGTAAACCTTCAGCATCCCCGTGCCGATGAGCTCGGCACCGTCCACGGCCACGACGTAGCGATCGATCGCCGCGCGGATCTGCTCCGGGCTGCGCGCGAGCAGGATCCGGCTTGCAACGAAATCGGCCTGGAGCACATGCATGGCGGTGACGTCCGCCAGCGTAGCGCGACGTACTTCCACATCCGGACCATGATTGATCTTTGCGCTTTGGCCGTTTCCGGCATGGCCCAGGATTTCATCCTGACGGGCGTAGGCCACCTGAGCGCTGATGCTCGATTCGGCCAAAACGCAAGGATCAATCATGGTCCGGTCGGCCGCACTCACGTGAGCACCGCCTCGAGCACGCCGACGCCCTCGTCCAGCTCTGCCTCCGTGATGACGAGCGGCGGCAGCATGCGAAGGACCTTCTCGCCTGCCGTCGCGATGAGGAGCCCGCGCTCCAGCGCAGCCGCCGCCACCGGCGCCGCGGGAATGGTGAGCTCGATGCCACACATGAGCCCGGCTCCGCGGATCTCGCGCACGTTCCGGTTGCCGGCCGCGAGCCGCGCCAGGAGCGCACGCAGATGCGCGGCGCGCGCTCGTACACCCTCCAGGAACGCCGGCTCGCCGATGCGCTCGAGCACGGCCAGCGCGACGCTGCTGACGAGCGGCCCACCGCCGAACGTCGTTGCGTGGTCGCCCGGCTGGATCGCGTCGGCCACCCGCTCCGTCAGCAGCACTGCCCCCATGGGCAGGCCACCGGCGAGTGGCTTCGCGAGCGTCAGCACGTCGGGTACGACACCGCTCAGCTCGTACGCGAACAGGTGACCCGTGCGCCCGAGTCCGCACTGCACCTCGTCGAAGATGAGGAGCGCATCATTCGCGTCCGCAGCGGCGTGCAGCCGCGCGAGCACCTCCGGGGCGAGCGGCATCACGCCCCCTTCGCCCTGCACCGGCTCCGCAATGATCGCCGCAGTCCGCGCAGGATCGAGGACGGCGTCGAGCGCCGCCGGGTCGTTCGCATCCACGAAGCGGACGCCGGGCATGAGCGGCGCGAACGGCGCCTGCATGGACGGACGGTCGGTCGCGGCAAGCGCGCCGAACAGCCGGCCATGAAAGCTGTTGCGCAGCGCGACGATCTCGTGCTTGTCCGCACCGCCCCGGGCGCGTGCCCAGCGGCGCGCGAACTTGAAAGCCGCTTCGTTCGCTTCCGCACCCGAGTTGCAGAAGAACACACGGTCCGCGAAGCTGTGCGCGACGAGCCAGGACGCGAGCGCCACCGAAGGCTCGGTGCGGTACAGGTTCGACAGATGCACGAGACCCGTCGTGAGCGCCTGCTCGATCGCTGCGGTGATCGTGGCGTCGCCATAGCCGAGCGCGTTCACACCGATGCCGCTGACGAGGTCGAGGTAGGCACTGCCGGCGTCGTCGTAGAGGCGCACGCCTTCACCGCGCACGAACAGCGGCGCGGCCGGACGGTACGTGCCGAGCAGCGCGTCGGCGACACTCATCATCGTGCTCATGCCGCCACCTCGGCAATCGCATTGCGGACGAGCGTGCCTGATTCACCGTGCAGCGCAGCGACGTCTCCGATGCGTACGCGCTCGACACCGCTCGTCAGCGCGTCCAGCGCAGCGCGCAGCTTGACGGCCATGCCATCGGCGGCGATGCCGGTCGTGAGCAGCTCGCTCGCGTGTTCGACCGACAGTGCAGCGCACGTGACACCGCCGGCATCCCGAACGCCCTCCACGTCCGTCACGAACAGCAGCTCCCGCGCGCCGAGCGCGACGGCGACTGCGGCGGCGACTTCATCCGCGTTCACGTTCAGCGGCGCGCCCGCCGGTCCGCGCGACACCGGCGCGATCACCGGAATGATCCCGCGGCCGAGCAGCCACCCGAGCAGCTCCGCACGCACCGACTCGACACGGCCAACACGCCCGAGGGCGCCGCCCGAAGCCAGGTCCGCAACGATCAACCCGCCGTCCTCACCGGACAGGCCGACTGCATCCGCACCGGCACTGATCAACGCGGAAACCAGACGCGGGTTCACCCGACCGTTCAGCGCCATCGATGCGACGTCGAGCGCGGCCGGCGGCGTGATCCGCTTGCCGTTCACCCACTCGACCCCCACGCCCAGCCGCTCCGAGAGAGCGCTGATCTCCGGACCGCCGCCGTGCACGACCACCAGCGGCGCGCGCGCACGAGCCGCCGCCGCCGCAAAGGATGTCAGCCAGCGCGCGTCGCCGAGCGCCGCGCCGCCGATCTTCACCACCGTCACGCTCACTGCGGCAACCCCTCCGTCTCCGTGAAGCCGAACATCAGGTTCGCGTTCTGTATCGCCTGCCCCGCTGCACCCTTCACGAGATTGTCGAACGCCGCGACAACCAGCAGCAACGGCGCGTCGACGCGCTCCACCGTCGCGACGCCGAGCGCGACGATGTTGCGGCCGACCGCGTCACGCAGCGCCGGCAGCCCCTCCTGCCACACGTCCACGAACGGCTCCGCGTCATACGCCTGCGCATACGCGGACAGCACCTGCGCGCGGTTCACACCCGCACGGACCGGCACGTACATCGTCTC
>CAYSGF010000060.1:0-12003 GCA_964430275.1 uncultured Gemmatimonadaceae bacterium | reverse complement strand
ATGAAGGTGTCGGAGCGGCGCGTGCTGCACGCGCTCTGGTTCGCGGCGGCGGTGCTGCTGGCCGCCGGTGTGTATGCCACGGGTGCGCGCGCTGCGCAGCAGCCGCAGCCGGCGGAAACGGCTGCAGATACGCTGGCACCGCCGAGTCAGGCGCAGCCGACACCCGCGCAGGTCCGCGATTCCGTTGCGTCCGGTGTGGGCACGGGTGTGCCGCCGTTGACGGATACGCTTGCCCCCTCGCAGCCCGTGCAGCAGCGGATCAGCGACACGCGCGCGGCTGCGGACACCCCCTTCCATGCGCGTCTCCTGTCGCTGTTCGGCATGGCCGCACTGCTGCTCATCGGCTGGCTCCTGTCAGTGGACAGGAGCAGAGTGCCGTGGCGCATCATCGGGTGGGGAATCGGGCTGCAGTTCCTGTTCGCGGTCATCATCCTGCGCACCGCGGTGGGTGCAGCCGTCTTCTCGACGTACAACGACATCATCGTCTCGCTGCTGGGCTTCACCGTGGAGGGCGCGGAATTCCTGTTCGGCAACCTGGTCTGGAACCAGGTGCCTGTCGGCACGGGCGAGCCGGGAAATGCGCCCATGGTCGTGACGCCGGGCACAGTGGCAGCGACGGGCGCATACTTCGCGTTCAACGTGCTGCCGACGATCATCTTCTTCTCATCCCTCATGACGCTGCTGTACTACTTCGGCGTCATGCAGGCGATCGTGAAGGGGATGGCGTGGGTGATGATGCGCACGATGCGCACGTCGGGCGCCGAGACGCTGTCCGCGGCCGGCAACATCTTCCTCGGCCAGACCGAAGCGCCGCTGCTCATCAAGCCTTTCGTCGGCACCATGACGATGTCGGAGCTGATGGCGGTGATGACGGGCGGGTTCGCGACCGTCGCCGGAGGCGTGATGGCCGCGTTCGTAGGGATGCTCGTCGCCTTCTTCCCAGACATCGCCGGTCACCTCCTCGCGGCGAGCGTGATGTCGGCGCCGGCTGCACTCGTCTTTGCGAAGCTCATGTATCCGGAGTCGGAGGCGCCCACCACGCGCGGCGAGCTGAAGGTGCACGTGGAGACGCCGGATGCGAATGCGATCGATGCGGCGGCGCGCGGTGCGGGCGAGGGCCTGACGCTGGCCGCGAATGTGGGGGCGATGCTGCTCGCCTTCATTGCGCTCATTGCACTGCTGAACGCGCTGCTCGGGCTGTTCGGCGAGTGGACGCGTCTAAACGACGTCTTCGTCTCGATCGGCTGGCTCGCGGACGGCGGTCGCATCACGCTGGAGTGGATCCTCGGCGGCCTGCTCGCCCCGCTCGCCTGGCTCATGGGCGTGCGCTGGGAGGACGCGTTCGTCGTCGGCTCGCTGCTCGGGATGAAGACCGCCGTCAACGAGTTCTTCGCGTACCTGCAGTTCTCCGCGATTCTCTCGGGCGGCGCCGACCTCTCGCCGCGCTCCATCGTGATCGCGACATACGCGCTGTGCGGGTTCGCGAACTTCAGCTCGATTGCGATTCAGATCGGCGGCATCGGTGGCATCGCCCCGCATCGTCGCAGCGACCTGGCGCGCATCGGCCTGCGCGCGATGGTCGCCGGCTCCCTTGCCGCGTTCATGACTGCCACGATCGCCGGCATGCTGGTGTGAGCGGGATGATCCGGTCGCACGACGCAGGCGTCAGGCGATGAGCGGTGACGCGTCGCCATCGACGGCAGAGGCACTCGCTGCGCTGCGTCCCCGGCTGGCGGAGCCGCCGCGCGTCGCACTCGTGCTCGGTTCCGGCCTGGGCGAGCTGGCGGACGAGATCGACGGTGCGGTGCGCGTCCCGTTCTCGGACGTGCCGGGCTTCGTCGCGCCGGGCGTCGCGGGGCACCGCGGGCTGCTCGTCGCGGGCAGGCTCGAGGGGGTGCCGTGCATCGCGCTGCAGGGTCGCTTCCATCTGTACGAAGGCCACAGTGCAGCGGCCGTCGCGCTGCCGACGCGCGTCATGCTCGCGCTCGGCGCGCAGACGCTGATCGTCACGAACGCCGCGGGTGCGCTCAATCGCAGTTTCCAGCCGGGCGACCTGATGGTGATCGACGATCACGTGAACCTGCTGTGGCACAATCCGCTCGTGGGCGCGGTGCACGAGGGCGAGGAGCGGTTCCCGGACATGTCGAGGCCGTATGATGCCGC
Organism: uncultured Gemmatimonadaceae bacterium; assembly: GCA_964430275.1. Taxonomy (GTDB): domain Bacteria; phylum Gemmatimonadota; class Gemmatimonadetes; order Longimicrobiales; family RSA9; genus DASTYK01. The sequence continues at coordinate 9,840 of CAYSGF010000060.1, read as the reverse complement.
GCTCCAGGCGCTGGCCCGGGAGGTTGCCCTGGAGCACGGCATACGGCTACGCCGTGGCGTCTACGTGGCGACACTCGGACCCAGCTATGAAACGCCGGCGGAGATCCGCATGATGCAGCGGCTCGGGGGTGATGCGGTCGGCATGAGCACGGTCCCGGAGGTGCTCGTCGCGCGCGCCCATGGCGCACGCGTGCTCGGCATCTCGCTGATCACGAACCATGCGGCGGGCACCACTTCCGCTGTACTTTCTCACGACGAGGTCGTGGCCGCCGGTGCGGCTGCACGCGCGGACTTCGCGCGCCTCGTGCGCGGCGTGATGTCGCGTATCCCTTCCAGCACACGAGGAAAGCGATGAACGCGATGCGTTGGCAGCGATGCAGCATGCTGAGTCTGGTCGCCGCCGCAGCGTCCCTCTCCGGCTGTGCGGATCAGGCGGAGCCGGACGACGGGCGGCGGCCGGATGGCCAGCCGGTGCGGGGCGGCACTCTGGTCATCGCGAGCGCGAGCGATCTCGGCCCGCTGAACCCGCTCGTCTCGGCCGACAAGTACGGCCAGGAAGTGCTGCGCTACCTGCTGTTCATGCCGCTCGTGCAATACGACTCGGCGATCGACTACGCGCCCGCGCTGGCCGACTCCTGGGAGATGCAGGGTGACACGGCGGTCGTGTTCGAGCTGCGGCGCGACGTGCGCTGGCACGACGGCACGCCCACGAGCGCGGCGGACGTCGTCTTCACGTACGAGCAGGCGAAGGACCCGGCAACGACGTTTCCGAATGCATCGTACTTTACGCCGTGGACCGGTGCCGAGGCCCTCGACTCCTTCACGGTGCGCTTCCGGTTCACGCCGCATGCGGATCCGCTCGCCGGGCTGCCGTTCCTGCCGATCGCACCGAAGCATCTGCTCGACACCATCGCGCCGGAAGCAATGCGCAACGCCGCGTTCAACCGGGCGCCGGTCGGCAACGGCCCGTTCCGCTTCGTCGAGCATCGTTCCAATGACCGCTGGGTGTTCGCGGCGAACGAGGAGTATCCCGAAGGCCTCGGCGGCCGCCCGAATGTGGACCGCGTCGTCATCCGGCTGATGCCGGAGCCGACCTCGCAGGTGGCGGAGCTGCGCACCGGTACGCTCGACCTCGCGCTCGCGCCGCCGGCCAGCGAGTTCATGCGGCTAGATTCACTGCCGAACATCCGCGCGATCGCGCGTCCGTCACGACAGTTCGCACTCATCGGCTGGAACACGCGGCGGCCGCCGTTCGACGATCCCGTCGTCCGTCGCGCTCTGTCCATGGCGATCGACAGGAGCGAGATGATCGCGCTCCGCTACGGTCACGGCGAGCTGGCCGTGGGCCCGGTGCCATCGTTCCACTGGGCGTATCCCGAGGACATCGAGCCGCTCACGTTCTCGCCGGATTCCGCACGCGCGCTGCTGCAGACGGTCGGCATCACGGATCGTGACAACGACGGGACACTGGAGCTGGCAGACGGGTCGGATTTCGCGATTGAGTACCATGCGCCGACTAACAATGCATTCAATCGTGAGCTCGCGGAGCTCGTGCGCGGGGATCTGTCGGCGATCGGGGTCCAGGTGGACATGCGGCCGGTCGAGTACGGCACGCTCGTGGAGAACGCCATGACGCGGCGCGACTTCGATGCCGTGCAGCTCGCGTGGGAGAGCGACTTCCGCCTGAACCTGCGCGACACGTTCCATTCCGACGAACGCAGCGGACCCTTCCAGTTCGCCGGCTACTCGAATCCGGAAGTCGATTCACTCATCGATGCGGCGGCCGTGACGCTCGAGCGGGACGAGGCAGCGGTACTCTACGAGCGGCTCCAGCGGATCATGCGTGATGAGCAGCCGTGGACGTTCCTCTACTACTATCCGGACCTGTTCGCTGCGCGCGAGCGGGTGCGCAACATGCGTGTCGACGTCCGCGGCGCGTTCGTGAATTTGCCGGACTGGTGGCTCAGCGATGCGGCGGCACCAGGTGATTCAGCGGCCCCGCCCCAGAGCCCAGACTCGGCGCCTGCTCGATAGCGCGGTGCACGTAGTCGAGTGCGTCCTCGACCGCGCCGTGCAGCGAGCGACCGTGCGCGAGGCCGGCGGCGACGGCCGCCGACAGCGTGCAGCCCGTGCCGTGTCCCGCACGGGTCGCGATGCGGGTGCGCCGCCACTGCGCCAGCGACGCGCCGTCGAACAGCACATCGACGACGTCGTCACCCGGAAGGTGACCGCCCTTGACGAGCACGGCCCGGGCGCCCCGCTCGACGAGGGTGCGCGCTGTCCGCTCCATGTCCGCAACGCTCTCGACGGGTGCGCCGACGAGCAGTGCGGCCTCGTCCAGATTCGGTGTCAGCAGTGTGACGAGCGGGAGCAGGCGCTCGGCAATCGCGTGCTCCGCACCCGCATCGAGCAGGCGGTCGCCGCTCGTCGCAATCATTACCGGATCGACGACGACGTTCGTCAGGGCATGCGCCTCGATGCCGTCCGCGACGGCATGAACAATGGCGGCGCTCGCCAGCATTCCCGTCTTGAGCGCCGCCGGTCGCAGGTCGCTCGCGACGGCGTCGAGCTGGCTGCGCACGAACGCCGGCGGCACTGCATGCACACCGTGCACGCCGAGCGTGTTCTGCGCCGTGAGCGCCGTGATCACGGACGTGCCGAACGCGCCGAAGGCATGGAATGTCTTCAGGTCCGCCTGGATTCCGGCGCCGCCGCCACTGTCACTGCCGGCGATCGTCAGCACGACCGGCATCTCGCTCATGCTCGCTCTCCGTTGGGCGTGCGGCAACGTAGTGCAGGTCGGCAGCAAAGCAAACGGCCGCGCCCCCACGGGGGACGCGGCCGCGATGCAGTGCGAAACGCGCGTTCAACGGCGCGACATGCGATACTCGGCGGGCGGCGCCTGGTAGCGCCTCATGCGCGCCTGGAACGTTTCGAACGCCTGCGAGTTCGTCTGCAGCCGGTTGAGCTGCGATGCCGGGATCTGGTTCACGCGCGCCTGCGTGGCCGCGATCCGCTCCTGCGTCGTCGGGTGCGTCGAGAACCAGGCCTCGAGCGCCGACGGCGAGCGCTGCTGCTCCGCGATCAATTCATCGAAGAACGTCAACAGGCCGCGCGGGTTGATGCCCGCGTTCATGAGCAGCGGAATCGCAACGGCATCCGCCTCGTCCTCGGCGCCGCGGCTGTAGCGCGCGAACACGAGGTTGCCGCCCACGCCAATTGCGGCCTGCTCGACGCCACTGGGTGCCCGGCCGAGCAGGATGTAGGCGAGGTTCAGGCCGAGGTTCGCCGACTGAACGCGCTCCATCTGCTCGATGCTGTGACGCTCCTCCACGTGACCGATCTCGTGGGCGAGTACGCCGGCGAGCTCCGACATGTTGTCGGCGCGCTCGACCAGACCGCGATTCACGTAGATGTAGCCACCCGGCACGGCGAACGCGTTCACGGCTTCCGCATTCACGATGAAGAACTGGTAGGGCAGGTGCCGGTCACCGGCGGCCGCGATCTGCCGGCCGAGGTTGTTGATGTAGGAATTGAGCTGCGCGTCCTGGACGATCGGCAGCTCCCGGTTGATCTGTGCGGCGTAGTCCGCGCCGAGCTGCTGCTCCTGCTGCGTCGAGATGCTGCCGCAGGCGCCGGCGACCGTCGCAGTGCCGGCAACCAGTGCCATGGCGAGCGGGCGGCGCAGCCGCGGACCGAAGGCGTCACGGAATCGCTGTATCATGGCTCGAGCTCCTTGGAAACCGTTGTGGCGTCGCCGCTCGAGGGGGCAAGAGCCGTACCGCGGACGGGCACGTGCTGAGCCGCACCGAGGCGCGCCGCATCGAGGCGCTGCAGCGCCGCAAGGGCCGCGAGCGTGAGGGGCTCTTCCTGGCCGAAGGGATGCGCGTCGTAGAGGACCTGCTGGCGTCCGACATTGTCCTCCGATCGCTGGTCGCAGCGCCCTCGATCGAGGACAGCGCGCGCGGCCGGGCGCTGCTCGAAGCTGCGGCGCGTCGCACCACGGTGCAGCGCACCACGGACGCGGAGCTGCGCCGGCTGGCGGGCACGGACACGCCGCAGGGCGTGCTCGCGGTCGCAGCGATTCCCGCGCGCACGCTGAGCGACATTGCGCTCGCCGGACACGGGGTGGTGCTCGTGCTCGACGCGGTGCAGGATCCCGGAAATCTCGGCACCCTCGTGCGTGCGGCGGATGCGTTTGCGGTCGCGGGCGTGATCGCGCTCCCGGGCACGGTCGACTGCTGGAACACGAAGGTGGTGCGCGCGGCTGCGGGCTCGCTCTTCCGCACACCGGTCGTGTACGTTGCGCCCGGCGATGCGCGCATGTGGCTCGAAGCGAGCGGCTGCCGGGTCTACGCCGCCGAAGCGAGCGGCGCCGATGTCGAGACGGTCGAGCCGGCAGCGTGCGCGGCGCTGCTCTTGGGCAACGAGGGAGCAGGCCTGTCGGCTGATGCGCGCGCACTGGCGGCCCAGTCCGTCGCCATCCGCATGCCCGGTCGCGCGGAGTCACTGAACGTGGCGGTCGCTGCCGGCATCCTTCTATACGCACTTACCAGACGCATGTCATGACGACGCTCGTGCTCATCTACGCCGGTCTGCTCGGTGCCGTCATCGGCTCGTTCCTGAACGTGTGCATCTATCGGTGGCCCGCGGAGCAGTCGGTCGTCACGCCGCGCTCGCGCTGCCCGGGCTGCGATCAGCCGATCGCATGGTACGACAACATCCCGATCCTGAGCTGGCTGCTGCTGCGCGGCCGCTGCCGGCGCTGCGGCACTGGCGTGTCCGTGCAGTATCCGACCATCGAAGCGGCGACCGCGCTGATCTGGGTCGGTTCCGTCGCCGCGCATGGTGTCTCGATCGAGGCGCTGCGGGGCGCACTCTTCCTCACGATCCTGCTCGGCATCGCCATGACGGATGCCCGCGAGATGGTGATCCCGGATCAGTTCTCGCTGGGCGGCACCGCGATCGGCCTGCTGCTCGCAGTCCTGCCCGGTGACTTCCCGCTCGTGCGTGCACTGCTCGGCGCTGCGGCGGGCTACGTGCTGCTGTGGGGTGTCAAGCTGGGGGCGGAGAAGGCGCTGAAGAAGCCGGCACTCGGCGTTGGCGACATCCACATGATGGCGATGGTCGGCGCGTTCACGGGCGTGAGCGGTGCGCTGCTCACGGTATTCCTGGGCTCCGTGCTCGGCCTCCTCATCGGTGTGCCGTTCACGTACGTGCGCGGCAAGCTCACGGCGCTGAATACCTACCTGCCGCTCGGCGTGTTCCTCGCGATGGGCGCTGCGGTGACCTACGTGTACGGCGATGCGATCGTCGCATGGTACCTCGCCTACGTCACCGGCTAGGGGTCGCTGCAGTCGCGCGTGTAGCCACAGGTCGCGCAGACGATCTTGCACTGCTGGGTGTAGTGCATGAGGCCGCCGCAGCGCTCGCACAGGATCGGCGCATCCGGGTCGTACGCCGGGTCGTAGTCGCCGCGATCGACGATGTGCGGGTAGAGGTCGGGAAGTGCGCCGTCGGCGTCCGGGTCGCTGCCGGCGGATGAACCGTCGTCTGCCTCGGAGGCGGTTTCGTCCTGCGAAGCGTCGTCGGCGTCGGCGTGCTCACTCATGCAACGGAATCCCGGACCGGGCTGAACGGTGCCAGGTCGATGGTGGCCGCTTCGCCACTGACCGTGGCGGCGATCTCGTCGGCGATCACCGGTGCGAGCAGGATACCGTTGCGGTAGAGGCCGGACGCGTGAAAGAGGCCATGCAGCCGTGGGTCCGGTCCGAGGATGGGCAGTGCGTCGGGCGTGCCCGGCCGGTAGCCCGCCCACACCTCCAGGAGCGGCAGGCTCGCGAGCCGAACACAGATCCGTTCGGCAGCGCGTGCGAGCGCGGCAATGCCGGCGGGCGTCGGTCCGGGGGCGAAGCCGACGTTGCCGAGCGTCGCACCCACGAGAATGCGGCCGCCGGGGCGCGGCACCACGTAGCAGCCATCGCCCCAGAGGATGTGGTTGATCGGCGAGTCCGCTGCCTCGAGTGCGAACATCTCGCCGCGCACGGGACGGACGGGCAGCGTGGCGGGGAGCCCCTCGAGCTGCGCGGCCCATGCTCCGGCCGCGACGACGACGCGACGCGTGGCGATCGCCGAACCGTCACGCAGCACGACGCCGGATACGCCCTCGGCATCGCGCCGGATCGCCGTCACCTCGGCGTGCCGCACCTGTGCGCCCGCCGCCACGGCCGCGTCGCACAGCGCAGTCGCCAGCGATCGCGGATCGGCGGAGGCGTCGTCGGGGAAGATCGCAGCCCCGGCGATGTCCGCCGTGAGGCACGGCTCCAGGGCGCGCGCGGCTGCGGGGTCCAGCCAGACGGCGTGCGCGCGTTTGCCGGCGGGCGTGTTGGCAACGCGGCGCAGGCGATCGGCAGCCGCGGCGTCGCTCGCGAGATGCATCCGGCCGCTGCGTCGCCAGCCGACATCTCCGGCGCCCGTCTCCCTGAGCTCGTCGGCGAACGCTTCCCAGCGCGCGAGTGCCGCCTCGGAGAGGGTCAGCAGCGCATCGTCGTGCGGCGCTTCGGCGAGCGGCGTGAGCATGCCGGCGGCGGCCCAGCTCGCGCCATGGCCGGGCTCAGCGCGATCGATCAGCTGCACGCCGAGCCCGCGCGCGGCCAGACGCCACGCGACCCCGCAGCCGGCCACGCCGGCGCCGATCACGATCACGTCGGTGCGGCGCTCAGCCACTGCGTCCGATGCCCTGTTCGAGGTATTCGCGTGCGAGCTCCACGTAGTGTGCGGCGCTGCCCGCGACCCACGCGGCCGACTCGCCCTCCAACGTCTTGCGCGGCCGCGCCGGTGCGCCGGCGACCAGCGTATGGGCCGGCACCTGCATGCCGGAGGGTACGACGCTGAGCGCCGCGACCAGCGCGCCCTCACCGATCGTCGCCTCGTGCAGGATCACGGCATTCATCCCGATGAGCGCCCCAGCGCCGATCGTGCAGCTCTCGAACACGGCGCCGTGACCGACGGTCACGTCCTCACCGACGATCGTCGCGCCGCGGGCGCTGACGTGCAGCACGCAGTTGTCCTGGATGCTCGTGCGTGCGCCGATCCGGATGCCGTGTGCGGGATGATCACCGCGCAGTACGGCACCGAACCAGATGCTCGCGTCGGCGCCGACCTCGACGTCGCCGATGAGCGTTGCAGTGGGTGCGACAAAGGCGCTCGGGTGTACGCGCGGTGTCTTTCCGCCGAAGGGGATGAGACGGGCACTCATCGCAGAGCCGGACGGGCGATGGCGCGCATCACGTGCCGGTGCCGGGGGACGGCAGCCACATCGGCGTCAGCCTTCCCGGCGGCCGCTCGCGCCGCGTGTGCTGTCCGGCACCTCCGCGAGCGGGCGGTCCGCAGGCGCGCGCGCCGCGAGTGCCGGCTCGACAAGCGCGACGCGCCGCAGTCGGGCCCGCAGCACCTGCGTCTCCGAGGCTTCCAGCACTTCGATGCGCACGCCCTCGCGCTCCAGCTTCTCGCCCGGCTCCGGCACGCGGCCGAGCTCGTCGAGCAGGTAGCCGTTCAGGGAACGGTGCTCGAGCTGGGGCAGGGCACTGTTGAAGTGGTGATTGATCTCGCGCAGATGCGCATCGCCCATTGCGACGATCTCCGTCTTCGACACACGGATGATCGCTTCCTCTGCGACGTCCATCTCGTCGACGATCTCGCCGACCAGCTCCTCGATCACGTCCTCGAGCGTGACGAGCCCGTCCGTGCCGCCGTACTCGTCCACCACGATCGCGAGATGGATGCGCCGGCTCTGGAACTCGCGCAGCAGCCGGGTCAGTGAGAGGGAGCCCGGCACGACCAGCGGCTCACGCGCGAGCGTGCGCAGTGTCACGTCGCGCTGGCCGCCGAGCAGTGCCTGGTACGCGTCGCGCACGTACAGCACGCCGACCACGTTGTCCACCGTGCCATCGAACACTGGCACGCGCGAGTAGCGCGTGTGTCCGAGGTCCGCCGCGATCTCGCTCAGCCGCAGCGCACCGTCGAAAGCGAAGACGTCGACGCGTGGCGTCATGATGTCCCAGGCCTTCGTCTCGTCCATGCGGAACGCGCGCTCGACGAGCTCGCGCTCGTGCTCCGTGATCGCGCCCTCGGACTGGCCGAGCGCCGTCAGCTGCCGGATCTCGGACTCCGTGATCGCACTGCGCGTACGGTCGCGCCGATCCGCGCGCATGTTCGCAAGCGTCGCGAGTGCAACGAGCAGTGGCCCGAGTATGCGTGTCAGAATGAGCAGCAACGGTGAGATCGCGAGGGCGAAGCGCGTGCCGTGATTCACCGCGAAGCCGATCGGCAGCAGCTCGCCGATGTACAGCACCGCGAAGGCCGCACCGCCGACGGCGAGCGCGACGAATGCGACTTCGAGATGCTCGTACACGAGCCAGGTCGTCAGCGCACCGGCGGAAACGTCGGCGAGCGCGTCGCCTAGCCGCAGGAGCACGAGCACACGTTCCGGTCGTGCCCGCAGCTTCGCCAGCGCAGCGGCTCCCTTCGAGCCCTGGTCCGCGAGTGCGCGAACCCGCGATTCCGGCAGGGAAAAGAGCGCGAGCTCGGCCGCACTCAGGACACCGGAGAGAAGGATTGCGAGGCCGAGCGCAATGGCCAGTGTCACCATCGCGCGCTCCCCGCCCGACGAGGTCGATCGCCGCTACTTCGGCTTATGTCCATTTCCGACTGAGTTGGAGAAGCTCTTCCACGATGTCGCCGGGCGAGCGGCCATCCGCTTCCGCCTGGAAGCCGGTCACGACGCGGTGCCGCAGCACCGACGGTGCGACCGCGCGGACATCGTCGAAGTTCGGGACGCCACGCCCCTCCAGTGCCGCGCGCGCTTTCGCGCCCAGCACCAGAAACTGCGAGGCGCGCGGACCCGCGCCCCAGCTCACGTACTTGCGCACCAGCTCCGGCGCCTGCGCATCATCCGGCCGCGTCGCCCGCGCCAGCGCCACCGCATACTTCACCAGCGACGGCGCCGCCGGCACGCGCCGCACCAGCCGCTGCATCGCCAGGAGCGCATCCGCACCCAGGACGGGACGTACTTCCGCCTCGTCGGCGCCGGTCGTCTGCATCGCGACACGCTCCTCCTCCTCGCGCGACGGATAGCCGATCCGCAGCTCGAGCATGAAGCGGTCGAGCTGTGCCTCCGGCAGCGGATACGTGCCTTCCTGCTCGATCGGATTCTGCGTCGCCAGCACGAAGAACGGTCGGTCCAGTCGCATCGTGTCGCCCGCCGCCGTGACCTGCCGCTCCTGCATCGCCTGCAACAGCGCCGCCTGCGTCTTCGGCGGCGTGCGGTTGATCTCGTCCGCCAGCACCACGTTGGCGAAGATCGGGCCCCGCACGAAGCGGAACATCCGCTTGCCCGTCGCCCGGTCTTCCTCCAGCACCTCCGTGCCCGTGATGTCCGACGGCATCAGGTCCGGCGTGAACTGGATCCGGCTGAACTGCAGGTCCAGCGCCCCGGCGAGCGTCGAAACGAGCAGCGTCTTCGCCAGCCCCGGCACGCCCACCAGCAGGGCATGGCCGTCCGCCAGCAGCGCGATCAGCAGCCCCTCCACGATCGCGCGCTGGCCGATCACCCGCCGGCCGATCTCCGCTTCCAGCGTCGAGCGCGTTTCCGCAAGCCGATCCAGCAGCTCGACGTCATCGCCTGCATACTCCCGTGCCGCCGTCGCTTCCATCCATCCTCCACCTGGTCCGGGTCCGGGGCCGCCCGCCCGGACGACCCGGGCCGCCCCGTGCAGCGGCCCATCCCCTCACGAACGCAGCCCTGCCGCCGCGCGCCAAGCCGGCCGGGACAGAGCGACC
>CAYSGF010000059.1:0-5001 GCA_964430275.1 uncultured Gemmatimonadaceae bacterium | reverse complement strand
CTGCCGTTATCAACCTGGGCGTCTACGAGACGTTCTTCCAGGAGAAGCGGCCGTTCTTCATCGAGGGTGGCGAGATCTTCGGCTTCGGTGGCGGCAACGCGGGCACGCTCTTCTACACCCGGCGAGTCGGCAGGACACCACAGCTCTCGCCACCGTCCTTCGAGGCGGATGTGCCGGATGCCACGACGATCCTCGGTGCCGCCAAGCTGTCGGGTCGCACCGCCGGCGGCTGGTCGCTCGGCCTCATGGAAGCCGTGACCGCGAGCGAGGAAGCGACGTACCGCGTCGGCGACACCGACGAGAGCATGATCGTCGAGCCGCTCACGAACTATCTCGTCGCGCGTGTTCGGCGCGACCTGCGCGGCGGACAGAGCGCGCTCGGCACGATGCTGACGATGACGCATCGGCGGCTCGGTGAGCCCGCGCTCGAGGCGTCGCTACGATCGTCGGCCTACGCGCTCGGCATCGACGGCCGGCACGAGTGGGCGAACCGCCGCTGGGTCCTGTACGGCAACCTCGCGCTCAGCCGGATCCACGGCACGCCATCCGCCATCCTCGCCGTGCAGACCGCATCGAACCACTTCTTTCAGCGGCCGGACGCCGATCACCTCGAGATCGACACGGACGCGACGTCGATGACCGGCGTTTCCGCACTCGTCGCACTCGGCCGCCAGGCCGGCGAGCACTGGCGCGGCGAGGTGCAGGTCGCAACCACGACGCCTTCGTACGAGATCAATGATCTCGGCTTCAACTACCGCACGGACCGGCGCGACGCGCAGCTCACCGTCAACTACCTGCAGCAGCAGCCCGGCAGCTTCTGGCGCAACTACAACGTCACTGGACGTGTGCGCGTCGAGGGCAACTACGCGAACCAGATGATCGCGAACTGGTTCACGCTGCAGACGAGCTGGCGCCATCTCAGCTACTGGCAGGTCCAGGGCAGCGTCACGCACTCGCTGCGCGCGAACGATGACCGACTCACGCGGGGCGGGCCGATCGCCGTACGCCCCTCGACCACGCAGGCCTCGCTCGTCCTGGCGAGTGACCCGCGGCGGGCGCTCACGTGGGAAGCGTTCGTCGAAGGCGAGCGCAACGAATACGACGGTTGGTACTGGGCTGCCGGTCCCGAGGTCGGCGTCAAGGTCTCGCCCCGCTGGAATCTCACGCTGTCGCCCCAGATCAGCCGGGCACATGTGCCCGCACAGTACGTCGCGACCGTGCCGGATCCGGCATACGCGCCGACGTTCGGCAACCGCTACGTCTTTGCGCCCCTCGACCAGACGACGATCGGCATGGAGACGCGCCTCAACTACACCTTCAACCCGCGGCTCTCGCTGGAGGTGTACGCGCAACCACTCATCTCCAGCGGCGATTACACCGACGCGATCTACCTCGTCGCACCGAAGACCTTCGACTTCGAACCCTTCGATACCCCGGTCCCCGATCGCGACTTCAACCTGCGCAGCCTGCGCGGCACCGCAGTGCTGCGCTGGGAGTGGCGCCCAGGCTCCACCATCTACGCAGCATGGCAGCAGAGCCGCGCCGACCAGGCACTCGGCACCGGTGACTTCGATTTCCGCCGCGATCGCGAGGCACTCTTCGACGCGCAGCCCGACAACATCTTCGTCCTCAAGGCGAGCTACTGGTTCACGCCCTGAACGCGCGCGTCACACCTGCACCTACACCTTTACGATAAAGCCGCCCCACGCCCCATGCCTCTGCATGGTACACGTAAACCTGGACCTGCACCGACAACGGATGGGGCGGGTTGAGGTGTAGGTGTACGATTTCCGGGGCATGGGGCGTGGGGCAGGTTCAGGGGCAGGGGCAGGGGCAGGTGTAGGGGTGGGGGATTCACCAATTCACCACAATTCACCAATTCAATTCATCCGTCGAGACTACGCCAGCCGCGGCCGTAGCGGAGCAGCGGCGCGTCGCCTGTGCCGAGCACGACACGCTGTACGCGCGCCACCACGATCGTGTGGTCGCCGGCGCCGTGCAGTGCATCCACAGAGCACACGAGGCTGGCGAGCGAACCTTCGACCACGGGTGCGCCTTCGGCGGCGAACAGCTCGCGACCGATGGGGCCGACGTCCGTGAACACGGTTGCGGACCGCTTCTGCTCCGCGGACAGCACGTTGATCACGATCTGCGTGCCGATGTCGATGCTGGGCAGCACGACCGCGTTCGCGCCGAGGCACACGAGCACCAGCGGCGGGTCGAGGGACACGGACGCGAATGCGGTCACGGTGATGCCGAACACGTTCGGCTCATCGCGCACGGACACGACGGTCACCCCGCTCGCCCAGTGTGCGAGGGCCGCGCGGAAGTCACGCTGAACCTGTTCGTCCACGGCCACCTCGTTCGGTGCCCCGCCGTGTGCCGTCCCACCGATGTGTCTGCTCATGCTTTCTCCCGGTCGAACGCCGTCACTCCCACCCTGTGCCCCGGGCCCGCATCCCCCCGGCGCTCCGAATTCCCCACTCCGAATTCCCCACTCCGAATTCCGAATTCCGAATTCCGCATTCCGCATTCCGCATTCCGCATTCCGCATTCCGCATTCCGCATTCCGCATTCCGCATTCCGCATTCCGGATTCCGGGGGGAACGGATGCTGCACGAATCGGGCGCGATTCCGCAGAAAACCACGTATCCACGTGCCCAGATTCCGTGAGGACCGATGCAGCCTGCACGAGCTCTTGCGTTCCGCACCGGGTTGCTGCCCTGCCTGCTGCTGGCCGCGCTGCCGGCCTGTGACCGGGGGCCGACGGGCCCTGCTACCGCCGCACCGGGTCTCGGGGCGGGCGCCTCGCTGGAGGGGCGGCGGCCGTTCCCGGCCGACAACCCGTGGAACACGGCGATCGACGACGCACCGATCGATCCGGCTTCCGCGACACTCATCGAGAGCTGCGGCCTGCGCAACCTGCACCCGGATTTCGGGACCACGTGGAACGGCGCGCCGAACGGGATCCCCTATGTCGTCGTTTCCGGCGGGCAGGCCGGCGTCGACGTGACGTTCGACTACGCGGACGAGAGTGATCCCGGGCCGTATCCGATTCCGCCGGACGCACCAATCGAGGGCGGCCCGCAGTCCGACGGCGACCGCCATGTCATCGTGATCGACCGTGACAACTGGATGCTCTATGAGCTGTTCGCCGCGTACCCGGCGGCGGGCAATGCGTGGACTGCGGGCTCGGGCGCCATCTTCGACCTGTCCTCGAACGCACTGCGGCCGGCCGGCTGGACGTCCGCCGATGCGGCTGGGCTGCCCATCTTTCCGGGACTCGTCCGCTACGACGAAGTCGTCGAGCAGGGCGAGATCCGACATGCGCTCCGCTTCACCTGCCCGCGCACACGCCGCGCGTACGTGCATCCCGCGCGACACTACGCGAGCTCGTCCACGGATCCCGCGCTGCCGCCCATGGGCATGCGCGTGCGCCTGCGCGAGGACTTCGATATCGGCGGCTTTCCGCCCGAAGTGCAGGTGATCCTCCGTGCGCTCAAGCGCTACGGCATGTTCCTCGCCGACAATGGCAGCGGCTGGTACATCAGCGGCGCACCGGACCCGCGCTGGGATGACGACGCGCTGGGTACGATGAAACAGGTGCCGAGCAGCGCCTTCGAAGTGATCGAGCTCGGCACCGTGGTCACCCAGTAGGCGTTTCGATAGGTTGAGACCTGGTGCGCGCTCATGCGCGCCGTGTCCATGGAGCATCAATTTGCATACGTCGATCGAGTCTCTGCTCGCCGAGGCCGAGGAAACCGGCCTGTCGCTGCCGGCGGTCGTGCTCGCCCGGGAGTCCTCCGAGACCGGTCGGGCCGAGGCGGACATCCGCGGACGCGTGCTGCGCAACCTGACCGTGATGCGCGCCGCGATCACGGAAGGACTGAAGGGCGAGGTGCGCTCGGCGTCCGGGCTCACCGGGGGGCGGGCGAAGCGGCTCTGGGACGACGGACCGCGGCTGCTCGGCCCGCGCGTCACGGCCACGCTCGCACGCGCGATCTCGACACTCGAGGTCAATGCAGCGATGGGGTTGATCGTCGCAGCACCGACCGCGGGCGCGGCGGGCGTTCTCCCCGCAATCATGATGAGCGTGGGCGAGTTCATGGAGCTCGACGACGAGCGCATCGTCGACGCGATGCTCGTCGCGGGCGGGGTTGGCGGCGTCATTGCGCACCGCGCATCGATCTCCGGCGCCGAGGGCGGCTGTCAGGCGGAGACCGGCACGGCTGCGGCCATGGGTGCAGCGGCCGTGACGTGGGTGGCCGGCGGCACGAACGAGCAGGTGGCCACGTCCGTCGCGCTGTCGCTGCAGGGCATGCTCGGCCTCATCTGTGACCCGATCGGCGGCCTCGTCGAGATCCCGTGCATCTACCGCAATGCGTCTGCTGCCATGCAGGCGATCTCGGCGGCCGAGATGGCACTTGCCGGCCTGGACTTCCCGGTGAGCGCGGACGAGGTGATCGACGTGATGGGGGAGGTCGGGCGGAAGATGCCCGTCGCATACCGCGAGACGGCGATGGGCGGACTCGCCGCAACGGAATCGGCACGACGCCTCGTGAAGATTCAGCCCTCGAAGCGACCGGCTGGCGCGAGCCGCTGAACGGACGACTCTCATGCTGATCGTATCGCTGTTCGATATTCTCGGCCCCGTGATGGTAGGGCCGTCGTCGTCGCACACGGCCGGCGCGTGCCGGCTCGGCCTCATGGCGCGCGCGATCCTGGGCGACACACCGCAGCGCGCGCGCATCGCACTGCACGGCTCCTTTGCCGCGACGGGTGACGGCCACGGCACGAAGCGCGCAATCGTCGGCGGCCTCATCGGCCTGCCGCCCGACGACCTGCGCCTGCGCGACGCGTTTCACGAAGCCGAGGACACCGGCCTCGAGTGGAGCTTCGAGGACGTCGACCTGGGTGTGGATGCGCATCCGAACAGTGTCCTGATCGAGCTCGAGCGCGACGACGAGAAGATCCAGGTGCGCGGCGCTTCGATCGGCGGCG
>CAYSGF010000058.1:0-23058 GCA_964430275.1 uncultured Gemmatimonadaceae bacterium | reverse complement strand
GTGTAGACCTTCTCGTTGACGTTCGACTGGTTCCATACCGTGAACGCCGTCGCACTCACGAGCACGGCAGCGAACGCGCCGATCGTGCGAATGCGCGTGCTCGTCGTCATGTAGGCCAGGATGCGGTGCACGAGCAGGAACCAGCAGCCGTGCGCGAGCGCACCCATTGTCGCACTGAAGAGATTGATGCGCACTGCGGGCGTCAGGCCGAACGGCGCGAGCAGCAGCTCCCACGCACGCGCCAGCAGCACGAAGAGCGGGTTGCCCGGCGGGTGCGGGATACCGAGGATGTGCGCCGTCGCGATGTACTCGCTGGTGTCCCAGAACCATGTGGTCGGGCTCAGCGTAAACGCGTACAGCAGCCAGATCGCAAGCGTCGTCAGTGCCGCAGCAACGTAGGGAGCGCGGTACGGCGCCGGGCTCGTCGCCCCGCGCGCTGGCCTCGCCATCACGGACTGCTCCATCGGATCCCCTTCGCATGAAACGCGCGGGCCGGCATGGCCGGCCCGGAAAGCGGACTAAGCTAAACGCGGCAGCGCGGCTTTCTCAAGCCAGCCCGCCTGGTCAGGCAGCCGGACCGCGCACGAGGACCAGCGCCCCGCCATGAACGGACTGGATCTGCCAGCCAGGCGGAACGAAGGTCGTGGCGCTGTACTCGACCAGGATCGCCGGCCCGGCCATACCCGCGCGGGCGGCGCTGCGATCCAGCAGGACAGCGTCGATCGGCTCTCCGCGCCTGATGATGCGCGTGCGCCCCGGCTCGATGGAAGGCGGTCCCGCCGGGAATGCGACGCGCGCCGCATCCAGCGGCGGTGGCGCCTCGGCCCCCACACGCAGCGTCACGGCCTCGAGCTCTGCACCCGGCTGGGAGTGGCCGAAGCGGGCGGCGTGCGCCTCGTGAAAGCGCCGGACCCAGTCGCCGTCGGCGGCGACCGGCAGCTCGTAACTCTGGCCGCGGTAGCGCGCATCGATGGAGCGGCTGACGCGAACCTGCTCCATATCGATCTCTTCTTCCGCCATCTCTGCGCGCGTCTCGGTCGCCAGCTCGGCGAAGGTATCGCGGAGCGCAAAGTCGGCGAGGCGCGACCCACGCAACAATACGGTGCGCGCTGCCTGCTTCAGCACCGGCGCGACGAGCATGCCGAATGCGGAGAGCACGCCCGGCGCAGGTGGCAGCAGGAGCCGTGGTGCGCCGAGGCGCTCGGCGAGGTCGCAGGCGTGCAGGCCTGCCGCGCCGCCGAATGCCACGAGCGTGAAATCCGCGGGGTCGTAGCCGCGCTCGACGCTGATCACGCGCAATGCGCCTTCCATAGAGGTGTTTACGACATCGATGATGCCTTCCGCCGCGCGCTCTGCGCTCGTGCCGAGCGCGGCGGCAATGCGGGAGAGCGGTGCTTTGATCGCCTCGCGCAGGAGTGGCTGCGCATGCGACCAGCCGTGGACAGGCAGCCGACCGAGCCACACGTTCGCGTCCGTGACCGTCACGTCCGAGCCGCCGCGGCCGTAGCAGAGCGGGCCGGGCTGCGCTCCCGCGCTCCGCGGGCCCACGCGCAGCGCACCACCCGCATCGAGGTACGCGATCGAGCCGCCGCCCGCGCCGACCGTGTGGATGTCCAGCACCGGAATCGCGATCGGCACCCCATCGATGCGCAGCTCGCGGGAGTGCAATGGCGTCCGGGGGCAGACCGCCACGTCGGTCGATGTGCCCCCCATGTCGATGGTCAGGATCTGCTCGAACCCGGCCTGTGCTGCGATGGCGCGCGCACCCGCTAGCCCGCCTGCCGGACCCGACAGGATCGTGTGCACCGGCTCCGCGCGGGCGCGCCCGATGCGCAGTGCACCGCCACCGGAGCCCATGACGCGCATGCGGCGCGCGCCGGCCGTCCGCTCGACCCGCTCGAGGTAGCCGCTCATGCGTGGCGCGACGTAGGCATTCACGACGGTCGTCGCAAAGCGTTCGTACTCGCGGTACTCGCGTAGCAGGCCGCTCGACGTGGTGAGCGGAACAGCCCCGTTGAGGAGTGCCGCGACGCGTGTCTCGTGAGCATCGCTTGCGTAGCTGTGCAGCAGGCACACCGCGATCGACTCGGCAGCAGCGCAGCGCTCGCGCAGGTTCGCGAGCGCGCGCTCGTCGAGTGGCTCCAGCTCACAGCCGGTCTCATCGAGGCGGCCGGCAATGCCGATGCGGTCCTCACGCCGGACGAGCGGCGGCGGCTGCGTGCCATGCAGCGCATAGAGCTGCGGCCGGTCCTGGCGCGCGATCTCGATCACGTCCTCAAACCCGGCATTCGTGACGAGCAACACACGTGCACCGCTGCGCTCCAGCAGGGTGTTCGTCGCCACGGTAGAACCGTGCACGAGCAGTGCAACGTCGTGCTCGGCCGCGACGGCGGCGATCGCCGCCCGCACGGCGCGCGCCGGGTCGTCCGGCGTGGATGGCACCTTCGTCACCCGCAGCACACCGTCAATGGCGGCGACCGCATCCGTGAAGGTGCCGCCCGTATCGACGGCGACGACGATTGACACTCCCTGCGGACCGCTCGACATTTGCGCGCCTATGACCTTCCCCGATCGTCCCGAGTTTCTCCGCCACGCGCGCACGGGCAGGCTCGTGCCACTCCGGCGCGACATCCTGTTCGATGCGGATACTGCGGTGAGCGCGTACGCCAAGCTCGCGCGGCCGCCATTCGGCTTTCTCCTCGAGTCCGTCGAAGGCGGTGAGACGTGGGCGCGCTACACATTCCTGGGCACCGAGCCGCACGCCGCATGGCGCCTGCACACGGACGGCACCACCAGCCGCTGGAATCCGAGCGCCGGCTGGGACGCACCCCAGTCCATGGCCGACCCGCTCGCTGAGCTCGCGGCGCTCCTGCGCGCGCGCGAAACCATACAGCTTCCCGGCTTTCCGCGCTTCCTCGGCGGCGCCGTCGGCTACCTCGGCTATGACACGGTGCGCTACATCGAGCGGCTGCCGGACGCGCCCGCCGACGATCGCGACCTGCCCGATGCGCTCGTCTGCTTCACCGACGTGATCCTCGCGATCGACAACCTGTTTGGTCGCGCACATGCGATCGTGCTCGTCGATCCGACAGGTGCCGCGGACGATCGCGAGCTGCTCCGGAGGTATGACGCCGGCGTCGCCCGCATCGATGCCCTGTTCGAGCGACTCGCCGCCGGGCCACCACTCGAACCGCTCCGGCCAGCGGCCGGGGCGCCAGTCTCCATGGAGACGACATCGAGCTACTCCCGCAGCCAATTCGAGGACGACGTCCGGCGTATCCAGCGCTACATCACCGACGGCGACGCGTTCCAGGTCGTGCTCAGCCAGCGCATCTCCGCGCCACTCGCCCGTCGGCCCTTCGACCTCTACCGCGCACTGCGCTCGCTGAACCCGTCCCCCTACCTGTTCTTCCTCGAGCTCGACGGCATCGCACTCGTCGGCTCCTCGCCCGAGGCCCTGGTCCGCGTCGACGACGGCCGCGTCACCCTGCGGCCGATCGCAGGCACCCGCCCGCGCGGAAAGACGGACGCGGAGGACCACGCCAACGCCGAAGACCTGCTCACCGATGAAAAGGAGCGCGCCGAGCACCTCATGCTCGTGGACCTGGGGCGCAACGACGTGGGGCGCGTTGCCCGCTTCGGCACGGTCCGGGTCAGCGACTTCATGAGCGTCGAGAAGTACAGCCACGTGCTGCACCTGGTCAGCCAGGTAGAAGGCGAGCTGCGCGACGACCTCGATGCCTTCGACGTCCTGCGCGCCTGCTTCCCCGCAGGGACCGTATCCGGTGCGCCCAAGATCCGGGCAATGGAAATCATCGATGAGCTCGAGCCCACCCGCCGCGGACCCTACGCCGGCGCCGTCGGCTACATCGGGTACGGCGCCCGTACCCTCGACACCGCCATTGCCATCCGCACCCTCGTCGCGCAGGACGGCACCGCATGGGTCCAGGCAGGCGCCGGAATCGTCGCGGATTCCATCCCCGAGCGGGAGTTCCAGGAGACGCTCGACAAGGCGGGGGCGCTCATGAAGGTCCTTTCTGCGAGTTGGTGAATGGTGGAGTGCGGAGTGCGGAGTGCGGAGTGCGGAGTGCGGAGTGCGGAGTGCGGCAATACGGCAATACGAGGTATGTCTCGCGCGCGTGCGCACGCGCGAGGGCCATTTCTGGCCCCTCCTGCCCTCCTGCCCCCGGCCCCAATGCCCCCTGACCCGCGGGACGCGGGCGCGGGCCTGTCACGCGGGCACGGAGCAGTCGATCGATGGAGCCGACCATCGGCGGACCTTCAACGAGGACCCGCCCCCAGCCCCATCCCGTCCCCGAAATTCACCAATTCACTAATTCACCAGTAAGGCCATTCGAAGTGACTACCCGCCCCCCGTCGGGCCGAAGCGACCGTGACCAGGGGCGGGCTGTCACGATCCCGGCAGCTGGCGCGTTCCCTCCTCTGCACAGCGGTCTAAACGACCATCTCGCGTACCTGTCACCTCAGGAGGGCCATGTCGCTCCGTCCTGCACTGGAAACTGTGCAATCAAAGGACGGGACCCGGAATCATGCATGTATACAAATCTCCACCCCGTATTTGGGGCGATCGTCCCGGCCCGGCGTCTTGACGCCACAGCACCGGGACGATAGTCTCGCTCGCGACATTTTGCCTCAGTCAGCGCAACGAATTCGCAACAGCACGCCTTCGAGGGTCACCGCGCCGTCCGCGGAACGGAACGGACTTCCGCAGACGACGGGGGCCTTTGTGCCTATGACGAAGAGTTGCCGGTACCCTTTCCTTTCGAGGGAGGATGGAATGTACGGAACACGTAGGGGCGCCTGGTTCTCGGGCTTCCTGGTCGCGGTTCTGATGCTGTTCGCCGGGTCGGCGGCGGCACAGACGACCGGTAAGATCGAGGGACAGGTGACGGACGCACAGACGGGCCAGCCGCTCGTTGGTGCACAGGTGTCGGTGCTCGGAACGAATCTGGGCAACCTGACGAACGAAGACGGCTACTACTTCATCAACAACGTTCCGGCGGGTCTGCAGAGCGTGCAGGCGCAGTACATCGGCTACCGCTCGTTTGTAGTCGAGGAGCAGCGCGTGCTGGCCAACCAGACCATGACGGTGAACTTCCCCCTGAGCACGGAAGCGGTCGCCCTCGAGGCGATCACGGTGCGTGGTGAGGCGAACCCGCTGGTCCCGCGCGACAAGACGGTTTCGTCAGCGGTCGTGACGAACGTCGACGAGCTGCCGATCGATGACGTCCGCGAGGTCGTCTCGCTGCAGGCGGGCGTGGTCGAGACCGGCGACAGTCGAGGCCAGGTGATCCGCGGCGGCCGACCGGGCGAGGCGTCGATCTACATCGACGGCGTGCTGGTCCGCTCGTTCAACTCGGGCAGCCAGGGCCGACTGCAGGTCGGCACGAACAGCGTCGAGGAAGTGAACGTGCTGCTCGGCGGCTTCGGCGCGGAGTACGGCTCGGCGCAGTCGGGTGTGATCAACTACGTCACGAAGGACGGCGGCCTGGAGTACTCGGGCGCGGTCAATTTCATGACGGACATGATCATGCCGAACGACATGCGCTACGGCTGGAGCCGCGTGGAGGCGAGCTTCGGCGGGCCAATCGTGTCGAACATCGCGTCCTTCCACCTCGGCCTGACGGCCGATGGCAAGGAAGACGCGAATCCGTATTTCAGCGATCTGATGATCGCGGACTCGATCCCGGTGCAGGACGTGTTCTTCCGTCCGGTCGCGATCCGTCCGCTGCTGAACGATGCCGGCGAGCAGTTGACGGACGACGCGGGCAACCCGCTCACGTTCACGGAGTTCGAGGAGTTCGGTGACCTCGGCAACCGCCGTCCCTACTCGAACCAGGACGAGTACACGCTGAACGGCACGGTCCGGGTCAACCCGACGTCCTCGACGCGTCTCTCCTTCGGTGCAGTATCGAGCCGCAACCAGGGACAGAGCTTCAACTCGTCCTTCCAGTTCCGGCCGAAGATGATCCCGGTCTTCAAGAACAAGAGCACGCTGTTCCGGATGGGTATCGACCAGATCCTGTTCCAGGACGCGGCCCGGCAGGCGAACCTGCGCATCAACCTCGCCTACCAGGACGAGACCCTGAAGAACGGCCAGCGCGCGGACACGGTGTCGCTCGATCCGGGCATGGGCGACTTCTCCGGGTTCCGTTTCTCGGACTACGAGCTGTTCTTCGAGGACGTGGTCACGTTCGACAAGTACATGGCGCGCTACGACTCGATCTACGCGGGGCTGTCGGACAACCCGCTGACGCTGGTCGAGTTCATCGGCCTCGATCCGGGCGCGGGCGAGGGTCTGTTCGGCGCGCAGTTCGGTGCGGACAACCCGTACGGCATTCTGGGCTTCCACCGCACGCGCGGTCTCTCCGGCTACTTCGAGTCGCAGGAGAAGACGATGACGTTCGATGCGGACCTGGACTTCCAGGCGACGCGCACGCACCGCCTCGGTGCGGGCGTGGAGCTGTACAAGAAGGAAGTGACGAACCTGGGCATCGGTACGACCAGCACGTACTTCCACGATGTCTACAAGGTCGAGCCGCTGATCGGTGCGTTCTGGATCAAGGACCGCATGGACATCGGTGAAATGGTGCTCGACATTGGTCTGCGCTACGACTTCTTCGACAGCGACGCCGAGTACCCGGTGATTCCGGGCCTGGTGCTGCCGTTCACGCCGGACGCCGACGCGATCGACGAGCAGTGCGGCACGGCGGTGAACGAGCAGGGTCTGTGCTCGCCGGCCTTCATGGAGCAGGAGCGGATCAGCACGCTGAGCCCGCGCCTGGCCGTGGCGTTCCCGATCAGTGACGTAACGAACTTCCGGCTCAGCTACGGTCACTTCTTCCAGCTGCCGGCGTTCAACGACATGTTCAGCTCGATCAATACGGACCTGTCGCGCTCGAACACGAACACGCTGTTCGGCCGTCCGATCGACGCGATGAAGGCGGTGCAGTTCGAGGCCGGCCTGAGCCACCTGTTCAACCCCGAGACCGTGCTGGACATCTCGGCGTACAACAAGGACAAGCTGTCGGATGCGGCGTTCCGCATTCAGCTGATCGACTGGCCGGCGTCGCGCCGCGGCTCGCAGGACGGCCGGGTGCTGACGAACCTGGACTTCGGTAATGCGAAGGGCATTGACCTCCGCCTGACGCGCCGGGTCTCGGACTACTTCACGACCATCGTCGGCTACTCGCTGCTCTACACGAAGGGCACGGGCTCCGATCCGCTCAGCTACGTCAATGCCTTCGGCCGCTTCACGGACCCGGTCACGGGTGCACCGCTGTCGCCGGCGCAGGCGCTGCAGTACTCGGACTTCGACCAGCGTCACAAGTTCACGCTGTCGACGACGGCGAACTTCGACAACGACGTCGCCGCGGGCAGCGGCTGGAACCCGCTGCTGTCGAACATGGACATCGCGGTCACCGGTCGTGCGGGCAGCGGCCTGCCGTACACGGTGTCGTCGACGCCCAGCGCGTCGGGCCGCGGCGCCAGCGGCGCACGCTTCACGGAGCTCATCAACTCCTCGCGCCTGCCGTGGAACTTCGTCGCCGATGCACGCGTGACGAAGGGCTTCGAGGTCGGCTCCAACACGCTGGCGGCCTTCGTGGACGTGCAGAATCTGCTCAACACGCGCAACACGGAGGACGTCTACGGCTTCACCGGTTCCTCGGATCCGGGCGACATCACGAACGAAGCCGGCAATCCGAGTGCGGACTTCGTGATTGCAGACGTGACGGATCCTCTCGAGCAGCTCGGCTACCAGCGCCAGCAGGAAATGCTGCAGCGTTATGGGCTGGCCGATGATGACAATGCCATCCTGACTGCCCAGGAGCAGAAGGCAGCGCGCGCACTCGACTACATCGCGTCGGAGCGCATCGAGACGTTCTTCAGCACGCCGCGGATCATCCGCGTCGGGCTGGAGTGGGTTTTCTAAGAGAGCGACGGAAGGGCGGCCGGGCGCACGCCCGGCCGCCAGCCCCTGCAAGGAGCTGATTCGACAATGAGATATGCCAAGACATGGCGGCGCGGCCTCACGGCGTTTGCCGCGCTCGCGCTCCTCGTCGGCACGACGATGCCGATCGTGGCGCGCGACGCGACACACGCCCCCCGCCGCAGCGGCTCGCCCTTCGACCTGGGTGCGAGCGCTACGTTCCTGATGAACTTCAACGAGTGGCTGTGCGGCATTCAGCAGATCGGTGAGGTCTGCACGAGTGCCGTCGGCTCCTCCGTCGGCGGCGGCGGCTTCTGGCCGTCCGGTACGGCGAACCAGTACATCTTCAACTCCGGCCTCCAGATCGCCAGCATCGTGGGTGCGGATGGCGGCGCGGAGTGGGCCGGCGACACGCTCGGGACCTTCTTCTTCAACGCGTCGGGCAACGGCGCCGGCGCCCAGTGGGGCGACGGCATCTACTCGTCCACGCGGCCGGAGGATCTCGAGGCATGGCCGGAAGACTGCTACATCGACAACCCGGTGTTCGGCCGCGTGAAGACGCTCTCGGAGCTCGACACGTGCGTCCAGTACTGGGACGGTGATCCGACCGCGGCGCACTTCTCGGACTCCCACCCGATGGGCATCCTGGTGACGCAGCACTCGTTGCTCTGGTCGTTCCCGAGCAACCGCGACATCATGTTCTTCATTTACAGCTTCGAGAACGCGACGAACCGGCCTGAGTTCCTGCAGCGCAATCCGCAGGCGCCGGCCGGCGGCTTCACGCTCACGAACATCCACGCGGCGTTCGGCATGGACCCGGACGTGTCGGGTGGCGAGTACTCGGAGAACTTCGCGACGGTGGTGCCGGACCTGAATCTGGGTACGGCGTGGATGTACGACTTCGAGGCGTCCGACTTCGTGCCGTACGCTCCGAACTTCGACGCAGCGCCCGGCTTCGTGGGCGTGAAGTTCCTGAAGAGCCCGGTCAACACCTCGGACACGACGATGACGATCCGCGTCGGCGCCCAGGTGCGGACGGTGGATCCCGGCGAGGAGCTGGGGCTGACGTTCTTCTCGATCTTCACGAACGGCGGCATCATGTCGGACGCGCGGAACGCGAAGCAGGCGTACCGCTACCTGTCCGGCAATCTGACGGCGGAAGAGCGCTCGCAGTGGTGCGTCGGCGCACCGCCGGGAATGTGCTACGTGAACCTGGCCGGCCCCGACGACATGCGCTTCTACCAGTCGGCGGGTCCGTTCACGCTGGGGCCGGGCGAGAAGGCAGAGATCGTCGTCGCCTACGTTGCAGGTGCGCCGGTTCCGGGCACCTACACGAAGGGCACGGTCGTGCCGATCGGTCAGGTTACGGACACGACGCGTGCGATCGAGGCGGTCATGGGCCGCGGCTACGACGTGCCGGGCTTCCCGTCGCTGTTCGCGAATGCGAACATCGCGCAGGGCATTTTCGACGCGAACTTCGTGCTTCCTGCGGCGCCGCGCTCGCCGAACGTAACGGTGATCCCGGGCGACGAGCAGAACACGGTCACGTGGGATGCGGTGCCGGTCGATCAGCAGGACCCATACTGCGCGATCGCGAGTGATCCGGAGAGCGCGTTGTATGATCCGGCATTCCGCTGCGCCGATTTCGAGGGTTTCCGGATCTATCGGAAGTCGAACCCGGCCGCAGACTGGACACCGATCGCACAGTTCGACCTTGCGAACGGTATCGACCAGGTGATCACGCCCATGGTCGAGATCGAGACCGCGGCCGGTGATACGCTGGTCATTACCGCCGACACCGCGAACGTCTGCGTGACGACCGGTTGTGTGACGGAGACCGGTCTCAAGTTCGCTGTCATCGACCGTGGCGGCCCGATGCCGAACCCGCAGAACGGGCCCGGGCTGATCAACGGTGTCCGCTACTACTACGCGGTGACGAGCTTCGACATCAACTCGCCGTTCTCGGGCCCGAGCTCGCTCGAGTCCGCACGCGTACTGTCGGAAGCGGCGAGCGGCGTACCGCGGCCGCGGGCGAACAACATCGTCGCTGCGACCTACGACGTGACCCTGTTCGGCGGCGACGGTACGGAGCTGTCCGGCGACGTCGACATGCCGGCGGTCGATCCTGCAACCGGCGTGTTCGCCGGGCCGATGCCGCCGACGAACGGCATGGATGTTCTCGTGAACATCATTCCGGAAGTCGTCAGCGTCGATGCGACGGTAACGGTGCAGATCGACAGCATCGTGCCGGGCAACCCGGTGGTGGGTGAGCCGGCGTTGTACTACCTGACTCGCACGGGGCCAGGTGCGGCGGAGGCCTTCACGGTTCCGCTCACGATCTCGGCCACGAGCACGGCGACGTACACAGGTGAAGCGGACTTCACACTGCTGCAGGCCGACGAGGACTTCGGCGACCGCTTCGGTGTGGACGAGTCCACGGTCCGTCAGATGGGAACGGTGCAGCTGGCGAACACCGGTTCCTACTACGGCGCCATGCCTGGCCGTGCGCACGCGAACGGCATTCTCGCCGCAGCCAACGGTCCGCGGTGGTTCGACACGGGCGCTGCGCCGCCGGCGGATCCGAATGCCGGCATGGGCGACTGGTGGTGCCTGCCGGACATCGATGCGGATGCATGCCCGCAGGTCATTGGCGGGCTGCGTGCCGGTGCGCTGACCGGGTTCGACATCGTCCCGGTCAAGGGATACCTGACCACGCCGAGCCGGATTCGTAACCTCGAGCCGGTGCTCTCGACGGTGCGGCGTGCCGCAGACATCGAGGTCACGTGGGGCGCAGATGGCGCGGTGGCAAGTGTCGTGGACGTGTCGCACAACGTCGACGTGCCCTTCCACCCGCACTACCGCGCGTCGTGGGGTTTCTTGACCGCCGCATCCTTCGCGGGTGTCGACCCGCTCAACACGTCGGATGAGGACAATGCGGTGATCACGGCGTCCGACTGGACGTGCGTGCCGCCTCACAACCAGAACCAGATCGACGGCAACGTCGAATTCGTCGACTGTGTTGATCCGACTGGCGCGATCCTGCAGCAGCAGGCGGCGCTCGTGCCGATCGACACCGTCGTGTACGACTGGAATGGCAGCGGTGTCGCGCCGGCGAACGGCATCGCGATGTACATCAACGGTGAGCTGTTCTTCATCGTTCCGGAGAACGGTCAGCTGCCGGCAGCCGGCACGACGTGGACGCTGCGCACGTACAACGGCGGCTTCACGTCGGCAACGACGGTCGGTGGGGGATCGACGGCGGATCCGGCGACGGACCTGACGGACTATGAGTTCGCCGCGGGAACGCGTCCGCCCAATGTGCCTGGGCTGCGTGCCGTTGTCGCGCTCACGGGTACGGCCGTCGGCGAAGTGACGGCGGACGACATTGCCGAGGTCCACACGGTGCCGGACCCCTACTATGTCACGAACCTTCTCGAGACCTCCTCGGAGGCGAAGAAGCTGCTGTTCGTCAACCTGCCGAACCAGGCGGTTGTCCGGGTCTACACGCTGAGCGGCGTGCTGGTGGCGGCGCTCGAGCATGACGATCCGACGGGTGGCGGCACGCTCGAGTGGGATCTGCGCAGCCGTAATGACCAGTTCCTCGCATCGGGCGTGTACTTCTACCACGTCGAGGCGATGAACGGTGAGACGAAGGTCGGCAAGTTCACGGTCGTTCAGTACGCCCAGTAAATGACGTCACCGGCTGGTGGCGGGCACCGCCCGTCACCAGCGGTGAACGAACAGGAGGATTCATGAACAAGTTTTGGCAGCGCTCCATCGTTGCCGGACTGGCCGTGCTGGGCGCAACGACGCCACTCGCGGCGCAGAGCCGGTCGGAGGAGCAGCAGAACAACATTCCCTATGGCACGCGTGCGGGCGAGTTCCTGCTGCTGCCGGTGGGAGCGCGGGCGACGGCGCTCGGCTCGGCGTTTACGGCGCTGGCCGACGACATCAGCTCGCTGTACTGGAACCCTGCGGGCACATCGCTGATGGGCAGCCGTCAGGCGATGGTCAGCTACATCGACTACATCGACGACACGCGTCAGGTGTGGGTCGGCTTCGCGACACCGTTCGGTGCGGGTGACAAGGCGATCGGTGTGCAGGTCGGGACCTTCGGGTTCTCCGACCAGCCGGAGTACACGATCGAGGAGCCGGACGGGACGGGGCGGACGTACTCGGTCAGCATGTCGCAGATCGGGCTGACCTACTCGCAGCAGTTCAACGACCGGTTCAGCTTCGGCGCGACCGGTAAGTTCGTGAACGAGGACCTCGCGGGCGCCGCGGCGTCCACGTTCGCGGTGGACATCGGCACCTCGTACCACACGGAGCTGGGTGGCCGTGCGATCCGCGGTGCATTCACGATCACGAACCTCGGTGGCCAGCTCAAGCACACGGGCTCCAAGCTGCAGACGGAGCTGCCGGAGCTGGATCCGAACCAGCCGCCGGGTGGCACGGACGTCGAGTACTCGACGAAGGCATGGGACCTGCCGACCGCGTTCCGCGTCGGTCTGGCCTATGACGTGATCTCGAATTCGAACAGCCGGCTGACGGCCGCCGGCGAGTTCGCGCAGCCGACCGGTAATGACGTATCCGGAGCACTGGGCGCCGAGTATGCGCTCATGAACATCGGCGACAGCGGCTTCAACGCGGCCCTGCGTGGCGGCTTCAACTACGAGCCGGACAACGGGCTCGACGTTGGCAGCTCGCGCATGAACGGGTTGAACGGCGACGGCCTGTCGTTCGGCGGCGGCCTCGGCTACATGATGTCGGAGACGACGGGCCTGAACGTGGATTACGCATTCCGCGACAAGGGTCTGCTCGGTGATCAGCACCTGTTCAGCCTGGGTCTGCGCTTCTAGGCCGGACAGTACGGAACGAGGGAGGGGCGCCGGTCTACCGGCGCCCCGTCTTCTTGCTTCAACAATGCCCGGTCCTGTGCCCGCTCGTCCACTCACCCGCAACCTGCGGACGGGCGGTGTGTATCACCGGCATCGAGTGGATCTCCCGAAGGAACATCACGGATGAATGAGAATGAGCCGAGCGGCGCAGTGCGTCGCCTGCTGCTGAGCGCGCTGCTGCTTGCGGGCGTCCTCCCCGCGCTGCCCGCTGCGGCCCAGGAGCCGCTGACCTTGCACGCCTATCGTTTCTGGCGTCCGCCGGACAACACGCTGGTCGAGGCCTATGCCGTCATTCCGCTCGGTCTGCTGTCGTTCCAGAGCACCGGTGACGGCGAGCGGGCTGCGTTCGCGGCGAGCTTCGAGGTGCGCGATCAGGACGGCAATGTGCTGAGTCGCCAGGAATGGACGGACACCGCAGTGATCCCGCCGCTGACCACGGGACGTATGCGCGCGTCCACGACGGAGCATTTCACCTTCCAGGTGAAGCCCGGCACCTACACTCTCGCGCTCGAGCTGCGCGATGCCGCGACGGATCGCCCCTGGTCTGCCGAGTACCAGCTGCAGGCGTACGCGACGCCGCCGCGGGCCAGCGATCTCGTGCTCGGCGGTGAGCTAGTCCGGCTGGACGACGAAGGCGCCGAGCCGGCTGCTGCCGATGCGATCGTGCGCGGCAACCTCGCCGTCGTGCCGAACCATGCCGGTGTGCTGTCCATGAACCGCTCGAGCGTCGCGCTGTACGCCGAGGTCTACCGCGTGGGCGAGGAAGCCGCGGATTCGGCGGAGGTCTGGATCGATCTCAATGGCGTGAACCGGAGCTTCACATACCGGACGCCTGCCCAGCTGCGCGTGTACCCGGCCGGCCTCGGCTCCGAGGCGTTTGCGCTCGACCTGGCGGGCCTGCCGCCGGGCGAGTACCGGATGGCACTCAACATCGCCGTCGACGACGAGCCGCTCGTGCTCGAGCAGCCGTTGCAGATGCTGCCGCCGGGTGCGGGTGAGATCGAGCTCGCGAGCACCCTGCCGTACCCGGGTGCCACGAACGAGCAGCTCGATTCCATTTTCGCACCCATGGAGCTCATCGCGGGGCAGGGGGAGGTGCATACGTTCGAGAACCTGACGTCCGCGGATGCGAAACGCCGCTTCATCGCGCGTTTCTGGGAACAGCGGGCTGCCGGCGCAGGCATGACCTACGACCAGATCCTGCAGGACTGGCAGAGCCGCGTCGCGTACGCGAACGTGCATTTCCGGCCGCAGGCGCCCGGCACGCGGATCCGCTCCGGATGGCAGACGGACCGCGGCCGCATCTACGTGAAGTACGGCCCGCCGAACGAGCGCTACACGTCCGGTCAGATGTCGGGCGGCTCGGACATCAAGGCGTGCGAGGCGTGGCAGTACAGTGGCGGACGCGGCGATCGCTACGTCTTCTGGGACCGCACCGGCTTCGGTGATTTCGAGCTGGCGTATTCGACAGATCGGGATGAGCCCGGCATTCCGGGGACGGAGCAGATGTACTCGCGCTCGGGCGTCTTGAGGTGCGAGCCGTAATGGAATTGGTGAATTGGTGAATTGGTGAATCAGACTGCGGGGCGAGAACGTCGCCGGCGAGATTCACCAGCTCACCAGTTCATTCATTCTTTTCCAGAACCAGGAACATCCGCTCGGCAGTGACGGTGCGTTCGGTGCCGACTTCCGTGATGCGAACGCGCAGGCGGTAGCGGCCGGGGTCGAGCTCGGCCTGCAGGTCGCGCAGCTCCTGTACACCGCCGCGGAAGCGCTCGGCTGGTGCGACGTCCTGGAAGCTGAGCCGGATCGTTTCGCCACTGCCGCCGAAGAGCTTCTTGATCGCGCCGAAGATGCCGCCGCCCTCGGTCGGCTCGACGGTGATCTCGGTCCGATAGGCTGCCTGCTCGCCCAGGTTGTAGACCTCATAGAAAACGCGGAACGGCTCGCTCTCCGTGAACTGGCGGGGGGGCAGCAGCTCGAGCGTGGCGCTGCCGCGCGCCCACCCGGCGTCGGTGTCGCTGGCCCGTGCGAGCACGAGCTCACTTACGGTCAGCTCGGCCGTCGCCAGATCCGGCACCTTCAACGGACCTCCGTAGATCTGCCCCTCGCCGGGACGCATCGCGTTGCGCACGAGTGCGCGGTGGATCGTGCCGTTCGATGGTGTCGCCGGGAGAAGCAGATCGAAGCGGATATGCTCGCCGGACGCGAGGCGCCGTGGAGCTGCAAACCGGAACGTCGTATCGATGCGCTCGACGGTGCGGTGCACGGTGTCGATCACGATGAACGACGCCTGCAGCGGGTAGACCGTGCGGCCGTCGATGACGGCTGGTTCGACCATGTTGCCCGGCACGGCGAAGGTAGCGGTCAGCTCGGTGCGACGGTCGTCGCCGCGGAACGCATACACGTCGTAGTAGAAGGGCATCTCCCGGTCGAACGCGGGCGTCGCGAGCTCGCGCTCGAGTGCGGCGAGCAGCTCGGTGCGGTATCGGCCGCTCTCCCCCTGGTAGGAGCGGAGCAACGTGCGCACACGGTCGGAGACGTCGCCTGCCTTCGTCGCCTCGATGGCGGACAGGCGCGTGACGTAGAGCTGATTGCGGCTGTCGAACTCGATGCGGTCGTCGAACAGTGCGATCGCTTCCGAGATCTCCACGCCCGGCTCCATCATGACGAGCAGGTTGTCGACGAGCGAGAAGTCATTGGCATTCGCGAGCGCAGCGAAGTGGAAGACCTGCCTCGTGCCGTCCGGCAGGTAGTAGAGCCATGACTCGTTCGGACGCAGGCCGCTGCCCGTCGTGGCCACCTTGCGGGATGGCTCACCGTAGCGGATGTAGACGAGCCCGCGGTCGTCGAACAGCGGGCGGTCGGCAGGGCGCTCCCAGAGAACGGCATCTGGGTTGTCGGACCCGCGGTTCTGGGTCCGCAGGTAGCGCGAATGGGCCGTCGCCAGCCGCCGGTAATGCTCCGCCAGCCGACGGGCCGGAGTGAGGCCGGATTCCGCCGCCCGCAGTGTCCAGAAATCCCGGAGCCATTGCCGGCGCTGCTCCAGCTCACCGGTACGCCAGCGGAACTGCTCGGCATCCGTGGCGAGCCACTCGGCTTCCTCGTAATAGCGGTCGGCCGCTGCGTCGCTCAGCTGATCCACGGCATCGAGGTATATCGAGGCGCCCTCCTCTTCCCGGCCGGGCTGGCGGAGCAGCGAGATCGCATGGATGTGACGTGCCTTCGCGCTCTCCAGCGGAGCGGCCGTGGACGCCGCGCTCACGGCCGCAATCGCTGCCTGCTCCGCCTCCTGCAGGTTGCCGAGGGCCGCCTCGACGTCCGCCAGTGCGAGCGTCGCCTGGAGGGTCGATACGGACGCGGGCGGCAGGCCAATGAGCGCCTCGCGCGCGACGCTCAACTCGTTGCGCTCGTGCGATTCCATCGCGAGCGCCGCGAGCTCCACCGCTGCGGGGGTGAACGAGGGGTCCACATCGAGTGCGCGCTGCAGCGACTCGCGCGCCTGGCTGCGCGGGTCGGTCCCCTGGATCTCGGCGAAGACCTGGCGCACGTTCAGCGGCCGCAGAATCCCGGGCTCCTCGAGCTCCGGCCCATCCGCCAGCGCGACCGCCAGGCCGTAGTGCGCCCACGGTTCGGAAGGCGTGGCGTCGACGGCGCGGCTGAAGGTCTCGCGCGCATCCGTCGCGACCTCCTCGTCCGACGTCAGCTCGTAGAGTCGCAGGAGCAGGAACCCTCGCTCGAGGGACTCCGCCGGCGCTGCTGTCGGAAAGGCGCGGAGCCGATCGCGCAGCGCGTACGTGCTCGTCTCGCGGGCCAGGGAATCCCGCAGAGCGGCGTAATCGCGGGCCTGGGCGGCGGACGGGGCTGGCGTCGCCAGCAGGGCGGCGAGGATACCGAGATGGAGAACGCGCATGCAGGGTCTCCGGAGCGGGACGGCAGGTGCGATTGATCGGGCGGGATCGCGACCGCCAGCGCGCGGGACATGCGCTCGACGGCTTCCGTGCCTTCGTGACCGACCAGTCTGCTACACCTGGCCTCGCCGGAAAGATACTGCGTGAGGCGTGCCATGGGGGAGGGGGAGAGGGAGGGGAAACGGAACACCTCTCTTCACCACAGAGCTCGCGGAGGACACAGAGGGTTCGTCGCGGAAGGAGCGGAAGTGCGGCAGAGGAGCCCTCAAATGATCAGATTGCCGGGCATGGAGCCGACGTCGCGGCGGGATCTGGATCCTGATTCTGGTTTGGCTCGCGGGCGGTTTGTGATCCCGGCTGAGCCTCAGCTTCCCATCTTTCGCGGGGCCGGCGACCGCGCTTGAAGTCTGCGCACGCGCAGGCAGCCGGAAGCGCGCGCGTAGCCATAGCTATCCGGCGCTTCCTGTGCGCCGGATTCCTGCGGCAGGCGCGATGCCTCGGTGCGCTCTGCGGGCTCTGTGGTGAAAAGGAGTTGTTTTCCGCGCCTCGCGCCTTACCCATCCACCTCCAGGCACTCCCGCAGTCCTTCGAACAGCCGCTCGAAGTGCTCGGGGCGGTGCGCGGCGGTGGCGCACAGCCGGAGTCGTGCCTGGCCGGGTGAGACCGCTGGGTAGACCACGGCGGAGACGAAGATGCCGCGGTCGAGGAGGCGGCGCGCCCAGCGGTAGGCCTTGAACTCGTCGCCGAGCAGCACCGGAACGACCGGTGTGGTGGACGGCGTGGTCTGGAGGCCGAGCGCGTGCAGCCCGTCCTGTAGGCAGCGCGTGTTCTCGCGCAGCCGCTCGATGTGCCCGGGCTCCTCCTGGAGGATGCGCAGCGTCTCGAGGATGGCGGCGGAATTCGCGGGTGTCAGTGCGGCGCTGAACATGTACGGCGCCGAGCCGTGCTGGATGTAGTACTTGAGGCCGAGCGAGCCGGCGACGAAGCCGCCGGACGACGGGATCGCCTTGGAGAGCGAGCCGGTCAGGATATCGATGCCCGCCGGATCGACGCCCTGCTGCTCGCAGATGCCGCGGCCGGTCGGACCGACGGCACCGATCGAGTGCGCCTCGTCGACGAGCAGGAACGCACCGTACTGCTTCTTGATCGCGACGAGCTCCGCCACCGGTGCTTCGTCACCGTCCATGCTGAAGACGGAGTCGACGGCGATCAGGATCCGGCGCGCGCCCTTGTTCTGCGCCTGGCGCAGGCGCCGCCCCAGGTCCTGCATGTCATTGTGCTTGAAGCGACGGACCTCGCAGTGCGCCATGCGTGCGCCGTCATGGATGCTCTGGTGCGCGTACTGGTCGAGGATCGCATAGTCGTCGGGCCCGAAGAGCGACGTGATGGCGGCGATGTTTGCGTCGTAGCCGCTCGCGAAGACGGCGGCGCCCTCCTGCCCGAGGAAGCGGGCGAGCTCGTGCTCGAGCTCGTGGTGCAGCTCGAGAGTGCCCGTCAGCAGGCGCACGCCACCCGTCGACGTGCCGTAGCGCTCGATCGCGCCACGCACCGCGCGCTGGATGCGCGGATGGCCGATCAGCCCGAGGTAGCTGTACGTCGAGAACATGATGAGTCGCTCGCCCAGCGCCTCGGTGTCCGGCCCGCATTTCATCGAGAGCGGAACCTGATAGGTGTAGAGCGACTCGCGCAGGCCCATCTCGAAGAGCTGGAACCAGCGGCGTACGTTCGGCACGTCCAGGAGCGACCCGACCTCGATCATGTCCTCGGCCGCGCGCCCCTGCATCCAGCCCCAGAAGGGATCGCTCGTATAGCCGGTCAGGTCGCCCGCGCCGTTCTCAGACGGTAACACCGTCAGCTCCACGCCCTCCTCGTCCCTATGCATGCGGGCGGAGCGCGACTTTGATGGAGCGGTGTCCGCCTTTGCTGAGGGCGGCGTGGAGTGCTGCACGATAATCCTCCAGTTCGAACACGTGAGTCAGCAGCCCGATCCCGGTGTAATCCCGCCGCCGGAGCAGCTCGATCGCAATGTCGTAAATGTCGCGATCTTCGCCTTCGAAGGGGGCCAGGCCGTAGGCAAAGATACCGGCGAGCGTGATCTGGCGGTACCAGACCCTCGTCCAGTCGACGCGCGCGCGCGCCGCACCGCCCACCAGCACGACTCGTCCCCCCTCCCGAACGAGCGCCAGCGAGTCGCCAATCGTGCTCTCGCTGCCGACCGTGTCGTACACCAGCGAAGGGCCGCCCTCGACGAACCGCGGCGCCAGCGACGGCTTGTAGGCGACGGCGCCCGGCAGGCGCTCCGCCCACGCATACACCTCGTCGCGGCTGCGGAAGCGTAGGTCCGCGCCCACCGCCTCCGCCTTCTCGAGCTGGAAATCGTAGCGGCCCAGAATCGCTACGGGGCCGGTCCAGCCGGTGGCGCGGAGGGCCACCACCGTCAGCAACCCGATCGAGCCAGCGCCGAGCACGAGCACGACGTCGTCCTCCGCCGGCGGCTGCAGCAGCACCGGGCGCAGCGCGGAAGCAAACGGATCCGTCAGCACGGCGATTTCGTCCGTAAGCGCATGCGTGCGATGGAGCTGCGATGCGTGCGCCAGAAACGATTCCGCCCAGCCACCGCCCGTCCGCGGGTTGTAGCCGATCATCGGTCCGCCACCGACGACGCCCTCGTTCGTGCGCCGGCAGAGACCGTACTCACCGCGCGCGCAAGCAGCGCATTCCGGATCGAGCGCCCGTTGGCGGCAGCCGAGCATCGGATTCACGATCACGCGCTCGCCCGTCTGCCAGGCGGATGCCGCACTGCCGGCTTCAGCGATCCGGCCGATGTTCTCGTGACCGAACACGAACGGATACGCACCGAACGGCTCGAGCGTGAACGAGTCGTGGGCGGTCACTGCCGACAGATCGCTGCCGCAGATGCCACTCAAGGTCGTGTTCACGCGCACCCACTCCTGGCCCGGAAGCGCGGTCGGCTCGACGCGGTCCAGCGACACGCACCCGAGTCGTCCCAGCGCCATGCCAGGCCGCCGCTTCGATACGGCACGGGTCAGGAGATACCGGGCGGGACGATAATGAAAGCGGACGGCGTGCAAAGTCCGTTGGCTGCCTGCTTCAAAGATGGCGGCGAAGGAATCCCGCAATCTAACCATCACCAGAGGGGGATACAACGTGGCGAGACGGGTCGATCGGCGTCCGGGAGCGTGCCCCGGCATGCGCGGATACCGCCTCGCGCCCGTGGAAACAGGCTGTCGCGCGCCGCACGGCTTCCGAATCCCGGCGGGCGCGCCTAGCTTCAAGCACCCATGCATCCGCGACCCAACGAACTGGACCGGCGCTCGTTCCTGCGTGCGACGGCGGGCGGTACCGCCGCGATAGCGGCCGCCTCCCTGCTGCCCGCCGGGTGTGCGCGGGACTATCCTGCGGCGGGCGCGGACGGCGTCGAGCTGGCAGCGCTGACGCCCAAGGAGTATGCGGTCGCACGTGCGGCGGCGGAGGCGATGCTCGCGGGTGTGCCGGTCGAGCCGGCGACTGTCGCGCAGCGGATCGATCACGAGCTGGCGGCGGTCGGCGACCCGATTCGTACCGACATGAAGACCGTGCTCGGTATCATTCAGCATGCGACACCGCTGGGCGGCCACCTCCGCCGTTTTACGGCGCTGACGCCCGCCTCTCGCCTCATGTACCTGAACGGCTGGGCACGCAGCCGCTTCGAGCTGCGGCGCGCTGCATTTCAAGCGCTGAAAGGCTTCGTTCACTATTTCGCGTACATGGATGACCGCACCCGCCCCCTGACGGGCTTCGAGGGTCCCTGGCCCGAGCGCATGGCACTGCCCGTAACTCCCGTGGACTACGGCGAGATCGCATGATCATCCAGGGCACGAACCGGCAGGGTGAGATGCACGAGCGCTGCGACGTGGCGATCGTCGGCACGGGCGCCGGCGGCGGCACGCTCGGGGCGTACCTTGCCGAGCGCGGCTGGAACGTGGTCATGCTCGAGAAGGGCGGCTTCTTCCGCGCGGAGGACTTCACCCAGCGCGAAGACGATGCCATGGGCGACTTCAACGGACGGCGCGGCCTCGACTCGACCGTCGACAACGGCCTCTTCCTGAACTACGCAGAGGCGGTCGGCGGCTGCACCGTGCACTACTGGGGCGACTCCTTCCGCCCGCCCACGGACCGGCTGCAGCGTTGGCGCGACGAGCTCGGCCTGGATTGGATGCACGAGGACGAGCTGGACCCGCACTTCACTGCGATCGAGCAGGAGCTGGGGATCCATGTCGCGGGCGAGGAGCTGTTCAACGAGAACAACCGACTGGTGCGCAAGGGTTGTGAGGCGACGGGGATTGCGGGGCACGCCGTGCCGACCGCGCGCATCGACTGCATCGCCTGCGGCTGGACGCAGTTCGGCTGTGCCTACAACCGGAAATCCTCCCAGCACATCACGACGATTCCGCGCGTCTCGAAGCGCGGCGGCCGGATCTACAGCGATGCGCGTGTCGATCGTCTGCTCATCGAGAACGGGCGCGCGCGCGGCGTGACCGGTGTGTTCCTGGATCGCACGACAAAGGCAGAGCGCGGCCGCTTTCGGGTGGATGCGGACGTCGTCGTGCTGGCGGGCGGTGCGCTCGGCACCGCCGATCTGCTGTTGCGCAACGTGCAGGACGACACCGTCGGCCGACGATTCTACGTGAACCCACACTACTTCGTGTGGGCCGACTTCGGCCGCCGGATCGACAACACGACGGGCATCCCGACGGCCTACGCCGTCGACGGCACGCGCAAAATCCGCTACGACGAGCGCGGCGAGTATGCGGGTGGCGGCTACATCATGCTCACGAACCACCAGTCGCCTGGCATCCTGGCCGCGATGCTGTCCGATACCGGCGCGGTGCACGCCGAACGCATGACGAAATACCACCAGCTCGGCTCGGTGATGAGCGTGATCGACGAGGAACATCCGGGCCGCGTGTTCCTCGACGATGACGGACACCGCCGCACGGAGTTCCGTGTGCAGGGCGTCGATCAGCTCAAGGCGGTCGATTACCTGAAGAACGCGAGTCGCATCTTCCTGGCAGCAGGCGCACAGGAGGTGTGGATCCCGGACGTTTACGGTACGGTCGTGCACAACGAGCATGACATCACGACGAAGATCACGACGCGCAGCGTGCAGCCGAACGCGCAGTTCGCGGCCGGCAGTCACCTGATCGGAACGGCACCGATCGGCACGGATCCGGCCGACTCCTTTGCGGGGCCGACCGGTGAGGCACACCGGATCGCGAACCTCTATGTCGCGGACGGAGCCGCCGTACCGACGAGCATCTCCGTGGATCCGTCACTGACGATCATGGGCGTTGCGCGCTGGATCGCGGCGGGGCTGCACGAGCGGAAAGGCACGGCAGGCGCATGAGCGTGCTTCGGTCCGTGTGTGTGCCGGCCTTCCTGGTGCTGGGAGCCTGCCAGCTGCCGCTCGGCCGTGCGGGCCCGGTCGTATTGCCGGAGTCCGTGCCGCCATCGACGAGCACGAGTGCGGACATTGCAGCGCTGGAACAGGCGACGATCGATGCGGTCAACCGAACACGCGCGCGTCAGGATGCGCGCGCGCTCCGGCGCAATGATGCGATGATGCAGGCTGCACGCGAGCATGCGCGGGAGCTCGCGAACCGTCACGAGCTCGACCACGCCTCCAAGCAGCAAGGACGCGAGACGTTCGCACAGCGCCTCGCCGCCGCAGGTGCGCCCAACTGGACGCTCGCGGGGGAGAACCTGATCCAGCTCCCCTTCACGAGTCGCGACATCGCCGACGAAGCCGTGGCCGGCTGGCTCGGATCAGCCTCCCACCGCGCTCAGATGCTCGAGCCGAGCTACACCGACACAGGCGTCGGCATCGTGCGTGACGACCACGGCGACTGGTTTATCGTACAGCTCTTCATTCGTCGTCGCTGAATGGGCCACCGCGCGCCGAGGCACGCATCCCCGTCCGGCGCTACCGCATGAGCCACCGCGCGCCGACGCCAGCAACCCTCGCCGCGCTCCTCGAAGAACACGCCGCCTTCGGTTCGCCTCCGCTCGTTCCGGAAATCCGGGTCTTTCAGGCGCACGCGCTCGTGGAGGTGTGGGCGGCCGCGGAAGCGCTCGCCGGGGCCACGCTGCCATCCCCGTTCTGGGCGTATCCGTGGCCCGCCGGCATCGCACTCGCGCGCGTGCTGCTCGACCGCCCCGATGACGTGAAGGGGGCGCGCGTCCTCGACTTCGGGGCAGGCGGCGGGATCGCCGCACTGGCCGCCGCAAAGGCCGGTGC
>CAYSGF010000057.1:0-4481 GCA_964430275.1 uncultured Gemmatimonadaceae bacterium | reverse complement strand
GCGCCCCCCCCCTTTGTAACCCCCGCCTGCCCCCCCCCCCCCCCCCCCCCCCACCCCCACCCGCCGTTCACGACCCCGCCCCCACCCGCAGTCAACCACGCGCCGTTCACGACCCCGCCCCCACCCGCAGTCAACAACCCGCCGTTCAAGGACTGGCCGCGGCGGAGGAGTGGTAATGAATGATGCGCCAGCCGGCGTCGGTGCGGACCAGCACGAGCGAGAAGAAGCCGCGCCCGCTCTCGGTGCCGTTCCTGTCGGTGAGAACATAGGTGCCGCGTGCGAGCGCGTGGGAGGTGCCCAGCGGGCGCACGTGCAGGTCCTCGAAGCGGAGCAGTCCTTCCGGGCGTCCTGTGCTCCAGTAGCTGCGCAGGTAGCGGGCGCGGATCTCGTCCACGCCGAAGGAGACATCGGCGCCGATGAAGGTCGTTTCCGGTGAATCGAGGTAGTCGTCGAGGAAGCCGTTTAGGTCTCCGCGGTTCCACGCCTCTGACGAGGCGTGCAGCATGGCCGTGACCTCGGCGGCGGGGTTGCCGCGCGCCGCGGGTGCGCTGCTCGCGCAGCCGGCGCTCAGCAGCAGCGCCGCGAAGAACAGCCGTCTACTCGAAATGGACGCGGTTCTTCTCGATGTAGTTCGTCCACTCCGGCGGAACATCGCTGTCCGGGAAGATGGCGGTGACGGGACACTCCGGCTCACAGGCACCACAGTCGATACACTCGTCCGGATGGATGTAGTACTGGTCCTCACCCTCGTATATGCAATCGACCGGGCACACCTCGACGCAGCTCGCGTCCTTCGTCCCGATGCACGGCTCCGTGATTATGTAGGGCATTTCCTTCT
This sequence comes from uncultured Gemmatimonadaceae bacterium, assembly GCA_964430275.1. GTDB lineage: Bacteria > Gemmatimonadota > Gemmatimonadetes > Longimicrobiales > RSA9 > DASTYK01. The sequence goes on along the minus strand of CAYSGF010000057.1, from coordinate 3,643 downwards.
TCTTCCAAGGCGTCAGATGCAGTCGATTGCACCTCCGAGATAGTGCGCTCTGTCTACGTGCGACGCAAGCAGCGGGCTACTCTGCGCCGAGGCGTCGTTGGAAGGCGTCCGCCCAGCGGCGGAATCGTGCGCCGATCAGGCCCCCGCGCCATTCCGCGACAGGCAGATAAACCGCCTGGATGCCCGCGAACAGCGGCCGCCACTCCGGCTCGGGATAGAGGTGCAGGTGGCGTGCGTGGTCGAGGCGTTCCACGAGGGCGACGAGGCGGGCGTCGTCCTCCGCGGTTACGAGGGCCTCCCGGAGCGCGTCGTCGTCGACGCCGGGCCCGGGGCGCGGGACCCTCTCGAGGAGTGCACGGGCGGGTCCAGCCAGTGCATGCTCAGGGACGGCAAGGTCGGGATGGCAGGTCTCCAGAGCGGCGCCCGCGGCAAGAATATCCTCGTCGCGAACCGCTCCGTCCTCGAGAAGGATGAGAACGATCCGACCGGGGTGCAGGTAGCGTGGGTCCTGCGGATCCAGCTCATGGCGGGCGAGGAGTGCGTGCGTAACGACGCGGTGCACCCGCTCGGCCGCCTGCTGGCCCAGTGCCAGGGCGACAGCTGCGTGTACCCGCTCGGCCATCCGCAAGCCGCGCTCGTGCGCAATCAGCGCTGCCCCGGCTCCCATCGCTGATCGGCGCTGCCGCTGCGGTGACTCTCCAGCCGCGCGCAGGCGAACAACAGATCGGAAAGACGGTTCAGGTAGACGATGACGGAGGCAGGGACTGGCTGCTGTCCGGCCAGCGTGACAACGCGTCGCTCGGCACGGCGGCACACCGTGCGCGCGTAGTGCAGGGCGGCGGAACCCGCGCTGCCGCCAGGCAGGATGAACGCACGGAGCGGCGGCAGCTCGTCGTCTGCCTCATCGATCCACTGCTCCATTTCCGGGGGTCTCTCCTCGGGCAGCGGCGGCAGGTGCGCCGCCGCGCCGGAATCGGCGCGGGGCGTGGCCAGGTGTGCACCCAGTGTGAAGAGATCACTCTGGATGCGACGCAGCCGGTCCGCGAGCGTGGAATCGGTGAGCGCAGTCAGGGCGACACCGAGCACGGCGTTCAGCTCGTCAACGGCACCGTACGCCTCGACGCGGACATCGTCCTTGGCAACGCGGCCGCCACCGAACAGCCCTGTCAGGCCCTGGTCGCCGGTGCGCGTGTAAATCCGATCGGGCACTGTTCCTCCTAGGCGACGGCGGGCTCGAGCAACTCGAGCGTGCCGGCAGCGGCATCGAAGCGGGCACGCACGCCGAGGGGCAGCGTCCAGTTGTCCGAGACGTGGCCGAACGGATAGCCGTAGCCGATCGGAATGCGCAGCGGGGCAAGCAGGTCGCGGAGCAGCACGTCCAGCGGCTGCGTGCAGTCCTCGGTCGTGCAGTCGGTGAACTGGCCGAGCACGATCGCTGCCGCACCGTCCAGGGCACGGGCCAGGCGAAGCTGCGTCAGCATCCGGTCGACCTTGTAGAACGGCTCTGCGATCTCCTCGATGAACAGAATGCGGCCGTGTGCATCGAGCTGCCACGGCGTTCCCACGAGCGATGCGAGGAGCGACAGGTTGCCGCCCACCAGCTCACCCTCGGCCTGACCGGCCTCGAGCGCAACCGGCGGCGGTGCCCCGACGGGCAGCGGCAGGAGGCCGGCCGGTCGGCTCGAGAAGAGCACGCGGCGGAAGGCCTCCTCGGCGAACGGGGGCAGCTCCCCACCCGCATGAGGGGCGTGGAAGGATACCGTGCCTGCTCGGAGCAGAGCGAGATGGACCGCGGTGTTGTCACTGAAGCCGATGTAGGCCTTCGGCGGCGCGGCCGGCAGCCCGTTCAGGGTCGAGAGGGTGCGCATGGTGCCGTACCCACCGCGCAGCGCCCATACCGCATCGACCGTCTCGTCCGTCAGCGCGCGGCGCAGGTCGGCTGCGCGCGCTGCGTCGTCCCCTGCCAGGTAATCGGCATGGAGGCGCGCGGCGGCACCGATCACGGGCACCAGCTCGAGGCTTCGGCAGTTCGCGAGTGCGCGCTCCACGCGCGCATCATCGACCGGTCCCGCCGGTGCGATCAGCGCGACGCGCGAGCCGGCTCGCAGCCGCGGCGGCCGCTGCGCGCTCACCCTCGGCCGGTGCGCTCAGGGAGTGTCAGGGGCGGCCGAAGCAGCCAGTGGGTCGAACCCCAGCCAGTACCCATCGTAGACCGGCACGTACAGCCGGCGGTCCGCGCCGCGTCGGTAGACGTCCACTCCTGCATACTCGCCCACGCGTTCGACCGTGCGTGCGTCAATCGGCTCGATATCGCCGCCGGCCTTGTAGAAGACACCATCGAAGACCAGCGGCTCACCCCGGGCATACCATTCGAATCGAGTCAGGTCGTAGTAGATGCGGTCCGGCCGCGCGGCCGAATCGGGCGGCGCTGCGGTTACCGGGCCGGATACGGAATCGGCACTCGTATCAGCAGTCTCTACCGGCGCCGGCTGGTCCTCGTCGTCGTTCGCGGCACAGCTGGCCACCGGCAAAGTACCGACGGCGAGCACTCCGGCAAGCGCAAGGCGTGAGATTCGCATGCAGCTCCTGGTCGTGTTCGCATCGGTGCGTGCAGGCCTCATGCCTCCCGGCACCACGGCGCCGTTGCTATCTTGGCCGGAGACCAGCGATCGAGGAGCGGATGAGCGAGAACGACCGCAGAAATGTCGACGAGGCGAACCGGCTTTACTGGGACAGCGACGCGTCCGTCGCCTCCATCGCACAGGAGCTCGGCTGGTCCCGCCGGGCCCTCTACGACGCCATCGAGCCGCTGCCCATCGAGAGGACCTGCGACGTCTGCGGGACGCCACTGGTGTACGCGAACCGGTCCGCGCGCGCATCCGGCAGCGCAACCTGCGCGGCGTGTGCAAGCCGCGAGGCGGAGTCGGCGTCACGCGAGGACAGGCAGCTCCAGCGCGCGCTGAACGCCGAGGCGCGCGACCGGCGCGAGCGCGCATACGCCGCAGGCGCCGCGGCCGTCGTCGGCGCTTCCGTCGGTGCGGCACTGACGTTTCTCGTCGTGCGCAGGCGCTAGGCCGCCGATGGCGGTCGCCTTGCGCGGCGATGAGCTGCCCGCGCCACGCGGCCCCATCCCGGGCGCAGCGTCGAAGGCGCTCGCCGAGCGGCTGCGCCGCGTCGAATCCCGCAACATCACGCAGCTGACGGACACCTTCCCCGTGTTCTGGACGGAGGCCCGGGGCGCGGCCGTGCGGGACGCAGATGGCAACGTCTTCGTCGATATGACGGCCGGTTTCGGCGTTGCGCACGCGGGACACGCGCATCCGCGGGTGGTCGAAGCGATTGCCTCGCAGGCGGCCCGACTCGCGCACGGCCTCGGTGACGTTCATCCGCCGACGATCAAGGTCGAGCTGCTCGAGCAGCTGGCGCGCATCGCGCCGGGCGATCTCGCCGTAACGATTCTCGCCAGTGCCGGAGCGGAGGCGGTCGAGGCCGCGCTCAAGACGGCTCGCCTCCGCACCGGCCGGAGCGGCGTTCTCGCTTTCGAGGGTGGTTACCACGGTCTCACGTACGGCGCGCTCGCACTCACGCACCGCACCGACTTCCGCACGCCGTTTCGTGACCAGCTCTTCCCGGGTGTCCACCA
>CAYSGF010000056.1:0-12923 GCA_964430275.1 uncultured Gemmatimonadaceae bacterium | reverse complement strand
CGCTGCACCGGATCGGCTTCGACAGGTGGATGCGCGAGGGCGGCGTCACGGAGGCGCTCGAGCGCGCCGGCACCAGCCTCGATCCGTCGACGGTCCTCGCCAAGCTCGTCTTCTGGACCGTGATGCTGCTCGTCATCCTGCTCGGCGCCAACGCACTCGGCGTCGAGGCCGTGAGCACGCTGTTCGCCGAGCTGCTCAACTACATTCCGAGCGTGATCGCGGCGGTGATCGTACTCGTGCTCGGCCTGCTGCTGGGCGAGTTCGTGAAGGATCTCGTGCTCGCCTCGACCGGCAGTCTGCGCGGCGGCCACAACCTCGCCCGGGCGGCCAAGGCCGCGATCATTCTGCTCGCCTCCTTCATGGCGCTCGACCAGCTCGAGATCGCGCAGGACATCGTGCTCGTCTTCTTCATTGCCGTGGTCGGCGCAGCCGCCCTGGCCGCCGGCATCGCATTCGGCCTGGGCGGTCGCGAGATCGCCGCCGAGATCGCCCGTGGCTACTACGAGCGCAGCAAGTCGCCGGGTCGGCCGCGGGCCGAGAGCCGACCGCAGCTCCCGCCACCGGAACGCTCAGGGGGAACCCCACCGCATCCTCCCGCACCGCCGTCCGACGTGCGCGAGTAAGGCGGCACTACAGGTCGGAAGCCGCGCCGTGCCGGGACGCCCGAGCGCGGCGGGTCGCGAGCCCGCCCTCAGCCCCAGCGCGTACGGACCGACTCGGCTTCCCCGAGTGCGGCGATCAGGTCCTGGATCGCTGCGCTCTTCAGCCATCCTGCCGGCCGATAGACGATGCGCTGGATCTCCTGTCCCGTGTCCGCCTCGAAGAGGATGACCTCCCAGGCGGCAGCACCTGGTCCATTGCCATCCTCCAGCCGCGCGCGCCATGCGCGACCGTCCTCACCGCGAAACTCCCGCATGTCCGCCCCATCGTCAGGGTTGAGTCGTTGCTGCATTCGCCGTTTCCTCCGAAGAGTCCCTGTTCAGAGAACGATCCTGTCGGCGGAATGCAACAGGGTGGCCTCTCAGAGGCCGAGAATGTTGTACCCGGCGTCGACGTGCACGACCTCGCCGGTCACGCCGCTCGCGAGCTCACTGCACAGGAAGAGGGCGGCCCGTCCGACCTCCTCTTGCGTGACATTGCGCCGCAGCGGTGCGCGCTCGCCGATGATGCCGAGGATCGAGCGGAAGCCCTTGACGCCCGACGAGGCGAGTGTCTTGATCGCGCCTGCACTGATCCCGTTGATCCGTATTCCCTGGGGTCCGAGGTCTGCCGCAAGGTAGCGCACGGATGCTTCGAGGGCGGCCTTCGCGACGCCCATCACGTTGTAGTTCTCGACGACCTTCTCGGCACCGTAGTACGTCATCGTCACGATGCTGCCCTGATTGGGCGCGAGCAACGGCGCGGCGCGGCGAGCGATGGCGACGAGCGAGTATGCGCTCACGTCGAGTGCGATCCGGAAGCCTTCGCGCGACGTATCGGCGAAGCGGCCCTCGAGGTCCTCGCGCGGTGCGTACGCGACGGAATGCACGATCGTGTCGAGCCCGCCGTCGAGGCGACCGACTTCCTGAAACACGGCGTCCAGCTGGGCGTCGTCGGTGACATCGCACGGCAGAATGCGCTCCGCGCCAATGCTCTCGGCGAGCGGACGCACCCGCTTCTCCATGGCCTCGCCCGCGTAGGTGAAGACGAACTTCGCCCCGTGCGCCTGCATGGCCTGGGTGATGCCCCACGCAATGCTGCGCTCATTGGCGAGGCCGAAGACCAGAACGCGCTTGTTCTCGAACAGGCGCCCCGTCGTCATAGCGCTTCCCCTCCCTGCCCGGTGGCCGGGCTCACTCGAACATGTCGAAGGCGGTGCCGAGATCCGCCTTCGAGTGCACGCGGAACGCGACGAGCGTGTTTGTGCGCAGGATGCCGGGCACGCGCGCGAGGTGCTCGGCAACGACCTCGGCAATGCGCTCCCACTCCGCGACCCGCACGATCGCAATGAGATCCCAGTCGCCTGACACGGAGTAGACCTCCGCGACGCCGTCGATGCCGGCGACCTCGCGGGCCGCCGTCGAGATGTGCTCCCGATCCGCCCGGATCAGCACGACCGCCGCCACCATGATCTCCTCCTCGCTCGCGGCGCGCGCCCTGCGCGCGACGTGGGCGAAGCTAGTCCCCGCGCAGCGCGTGCCGCAAGCCGACTTGCGGCGCACCCAGGCAGCGCCGAAGTTGGCGCGCCCATGATGAATCCGCACTCCGGAAGGCCTGACCGGGACGCTCTCGTCCGCGCCTATATCGGGCTGCTCCTCATGGTGCTCATCTGGGGCGCGAACTTCTCCGTTGCAAAGGTCGCGCTCGCCGCTGTGCCACCCCTGGCTTTCAACGCGCTCCGTTTCCCGTTCGCTGCCCTCGCCGTGCTCATTGCACTGCGTCTGCGCGGCACGATTCCACGGCCGGCACGCCAGGATGTCTCCCGCATCCTCGTCCTCGGACTGCTCGGAAACGCGCTCTACCAGCAATTCTTTATCTTCGGCCTGGACAACACGAACGCCGGCATCGCGAGCGTGCTGCTCGCCGGGACGCCAATCCTCACGGCGCTGTTGTCGGCGGCATTCGGCCACGAGCGGGTGGGGCCACGCACCTGGATCGGCGTTGCGGCCACCTTCGCCGGCATCCTGCTCGTTGTGCAGCAGAGCGGCGCCATGCAGGATGAAGGCAACACCACCGTAATCGGCGGACTGCTGATGGTGGGGGCGTCGGTAGCATGGGCGGCGTACACGGTCGGTGCCCGCCCGCTGCTCGCGCGCTACGGTGCCACCGCGGTGACGGCGTGGACGCTGTGGTCGGGCACGGTGCTCCTCGTACTGATCGGGCTGCCGCAGCTCCTGGCTCTGCCGGCGGGGACGCTCACGCTGCCCGTGTGGGGCGCTGTCCTGTACGCCGGAGCGCTGAGCATCGGCATCGCCTACATGATCTGGTACAATGGCGTGCGCACGATCGGGAACACGCGCACGGCCGCGTACTCGAATGCGGTACCGGTCGTTGCATTGGCGATCGCGTGGGCGTGGCTGGGCGAGGAGCCGAGCGTGGGCGAGCTGGTGGGTGCCGCGATCATCATTGGTGGGGTAACGCTCGCGCAGACGCGCCGATGAGTCCTATACTCTGCACACCATGAAACAGCGATCGCCGGCAGGACCGCCGCCGCCCCTGCGCCCCGCAACGCGCCTGGACCCTGGAATCTTCCAGTTTCCCGTCGAGCGCATGCGCGAGGGGTACTATTCCGACAAATACTTCGTGTACGCCAGGGACGTGCTGCGCGCCGAACATCGCGACACCACCGTCACCATGCAGGTCTTTCAGAAGAAGCATGCATGGCTGGGTGGCATCGACGAGGCGGTCGCGATTCTCAAGCTCTGCCTCACCGAAGGATACTCGTGGAGCGATCTGGACGTGCGCGCGTTGCGCGACGGCGACGAGATCGCGCCGCGCGAGCCCGTCATGCACATCACCGGACCCTACCCCGCGTTCGCGCACCTCGAGACACTCTATCTCGGTGTTCTCGCGCGCCGTACGAAGGTTGCGACGAACACCCGCCGTGCGGTCCTCGCAGCGTGGCCGAAGCCGGTGATCTTCTTTCCGGCACGCCACGACCACTGGCTGGTGCAGACGGGCGATGGCTACGCGGCACACATTGCGGGCGCGATCGGCGTATCCACCGACGCGCAGGCATCGTGGTGGGGCTCGCGCGGCGTCGGCACCGTGCCGCACGCGCTGATCGCGGCGTTCGAGGGTGACACCGTGCGCGCGGCGGAGGCGATGGCGGACCTGGTCGAGCCCGACGTGCGCATCATCGCCCTGGTCGATTTCGACAATGACTCCGTCGAAACGTCGCTCGCGGTCGCGCGCCGCCTCGGCACGCGGCTCTGGGGCGTTCGGCTCGACACGTCCGAGACCATGGTGGACCGCTCCATCCTGCCGCAGATGGGCAGCTTCCCGCCGACCGGAGTGAACCCGCGGCTCGTGCACAACGTCCGGGATGCGCTGGACGCGGGCGGGTTCAAGGATGTGCGCATCGTCGTTTCAGGCGGCTTCGATGACGCCAAGATCGCACAGTTCGAGACGAGCGGCGTGCCGGTCGATTCGTACGGCGTCGGCTCGTTCCTGCTGCGTGATCGCTACGACTTCACGGCGGACGTGGTGAAGGTGGAGGGCACTCCGCTGGCCAAGGCGGGGCGCGCACATCGGGAGAATCCGCGGCTCGAGCGGGTGGAGTGAACGCTGCTGGTGCTTCGTCAGCTCATCGTGAACAACATCTTTACCACAGCCCTCGGAGTCCACGGAGGCATGTCCGCGGAGCGCGTGCTGCGGGGATGCCTACCAGCGCGCCTTGTTGCCTCGCACATCGATGTGGATGAAGGGACCGTGGGCACCATTGTCGGGATAGATCCCGGCTCCGCCAATGAGCTGTGGGTAGCTGCGCTCGACACGCTCCACCGCGGCGAGCATGACGTGGGCGTCGCGGGTATCCTGCCGGCCGTCGCCGTTCAGATCATCCATGTACCAGTCGCCGTCATTGTCCACCCATACGTCCGCAGCATCGCCGTACTGGTGGCGGCTTAGCGAAGCCCGTCCGGCGTTCAGGCCCTGCGCATTGTACTGGGGCGTGCGGAAGCCGGACATCACGACCATGCGGTCCGCGGCAACGCCAGTCGATTCCAGCTCGCGCATGACGAGCTCGAGCTTGTCGATCATGAGCGGATCGACGACGACGTACTTCGGCCAGACCGTCTTCTGGTCATGGGTCAGGAAGTCACGCAGTCGGAAGTGCTCGGAGAGTGACAGGTCCTGGTTCTCGGGTGTGACGCGGATCAGCCCGTCGGGAGCGCGGTAGCGATCGCGCCGACGTTCGCCCTCGGTGGGGAACCGACCGATGAAGTAGCTGTCGATGCGACCGTTCTCCTTCTCCGTCAGAGGCACGGTCACGAGCAATGTCATCTCGTCGAACGTGCGGCTGCCGCCCGGCCACGTCACCTCGAGGGTATAGGCGCCGCTGATCTGAGGCGCGGGAATGCGGTCGTCCTCGAAGCTGCCCTCAAAGGGTCTGCCCGGGGTGCCGAGGATCGGGATCCAACGCCAGCGGGCATGCTCGGGCCGCGGTGCGGTCCACTCCAGTGGCACGTCCACTGGCCTGGCAGGGAGGCTCATCCGGATCCGGACGCTCCCGCTCCAGCCGTTCGCGCTCGCGGCGAGGATCACGTCCGGCACGGGGTCAGGGGCAGGTGTGGCACTCGCAGGCCGAGCGGCATCGGAACCGATGAGCAGCAACGAGAGCACGGACGTAACCATGGCAGACAGGCGTGGTCGGGATCCGAACTGCACTGGGCCTCCGGCGGCAACGGTATTCTGGCGGATCGGGAACGGGAGAGTGTCTGCAAATGTAGATGAATCGCGTCGAATGAGTCAACCTGTTCGAGCGCTGCCGCCGCGGGCGTTCGCTTGCCAGTGCCGGCGGAGCGCGTCTACCTTGGCCGCCCGACAACCCTACGACACGGTTTCCATGCGCATGATACGTCGTTTTCTCGTGCTGGCCCTGGCCAGCACGCTCTACCCGGCTGCCGCGTCAGCGCAGCGCATCGACTCGCCCTACCGGTTCGTGGAGACGTCGCAGACGGCCGGCCCGTTCATCGGCTATCTCGCGACGGGCCAGAACGCGCTCGAGCTGGGGCCGCAGAGCGGGCCAGTGTTCGGTGTCCGGTACGGCATCCGGATCAGCGGGCCGTTCCGCGCTGAAGGTACGGTCGGCTACATGCCGGGCACGCGCGACGTCTTCGCCGTTGACACGCTCGCTGCCGACTCGACGGATCGGGCGCTGCTCGGTGAGGCCGATGTCCAGATGCTGATCGCCGGTGCGCAGCTCCGTTTCGATCTCACCGGCCCGCGCACCTGGCATCGGCTCCAGCCGTTCCTGCTCGCCGGCGGCGGCGTGGCGATCGATTTCGCCTCGCCCACGCCCGAGGAAGAGGAGCTGCCCGTGGACGACCGCTTCGATTTCGGCACGAGTTTCGCCGGTGAGCTGGGTGCCGGCGTCGAATGGTTCCTCTCGGACCGTCTGTCCATGCGCGCGGAAGTGCGCGACCAGTTCTGGAAGCTCCCCACGCCTGCCGGATTCGTGAACGTGCGGCCGGTCGGGGAGCTGCCGGAGGACGAATGGATCAGCAACTGGTCGATGTCGGCGGGAATCTCGCTTCATTTCTGAGGAGACCGCCATGGCGAAGGACTACGAGAACACGCGTAATCTGGACGAGCTGGACGACGCTGAGCTGCGCGAGCTCATCTTCGAGCGGCTGCGCTCCAATGATGCGTTCGGCGATGACACCGACATCGACATCCATGTGGTAGACGGCACCGTCACTCTCGGCGGACGCGTTGGCACCGAGGACACGCTGCAGCGCATCGAGCAGGTGATCACGGACGAGGTCGGTGTTATCGATCTGACGAACAACATCGGCATCGACGAGAACATGCGCGCCCTGCAGCCGGAAGCAGCGGATGATGCGAATTCGCTGGGGTCGGACGAGCGCGCCACGAGCGGCGCCGCCGACCGGACGGAAGACTCGGCCGAGCACCTGATGGAGGATCGCGCGGCCGAGCAGCACGGCACGCGCAACGTCAGCGAGGCGATCGAGCGTGGCTATGCATACGAGCCGCCCGACAGCCCCACGCAGGAGGGCACACGATCGCGCGAGCAGCACTGATCTCAGTACTGCGCATTTTTATCGGCGCGGCGCTCGCGCTCGCGGTCGCAGCGGCATGCGAGCCGCGCGACCGCGAGATCGTGCTCGCCTCGACCACCTCCGTGGAAGACAGCGGCCTGCTCGAAACGCTGCTTCCCGCTTTTCATGATTCGTATCCGATCTATCATGTGAAGGTCATCGCCGTCGGCAGCGGTGAGGCGCTGGCGCTTGGCGCGCGCGGCGATGCGGACGTTGTCATCGCGCATTCGCCGGACGCCGAGGAGCGATTCCTGGCAGAGGGCCACGGCCGCGCGCGCATGGCGATCATGCGCAATGACTTCGTGCTTGCAGGTCCGTCCAGCGACCCGGCCGGAACACACGGGATGGCGCTTCTGCCGGGCCTGCGTGCAATCGCTGCTGCCCGCGCTCCGTTCGTGTCTCGTGGTGACGATTCCGGCACGCACGTGCGCGAGCGCGCGCTGTGGGCGGCAGCGGGCATGGCGCCGGATACCTCGAGCTGGTATATGGCAGTCGGTCAGGGGATGGGTGAAGCGCTGCGCATTGCGAGCGAGCGGGCGGCGTACACGCTGACGGATCGTGCGACCTACGTGGCACTCAGGGCGTCGCTCATGCTCGGGATCCTCATCGACGGTGACCAGGAGCTCGACAACGTGTACTCGGTGATGACCACCTCGCGGGGCCGCAATCACGCGGGCGCCGACGCGCTCGCCGCCTGGCTCACGACTGAGCAGGGACAGACCCTCATCGGCTCGTTCGGCACGGAGCGATTCGGCCGCCGTCTCTTCGAGCCGATGCGGCGCGACCCCTGAAATGGACGTTTTCCTGGAGAGTCTGCGGGAGGCAGCGCGGCTCCTCCTGAGCGGCGACGGCTACGTGTGGGGCATCCTGCTGTTGTCGCTGCGGGTGTCGGGGCTCGCTGTGCTGCTCGGCCTCCTGGCAGGCCTGCCGATCGGCATCGCCGTGGGTCTCACCCGCTTCCGCGGCCGGGGCCTGGCGATCGCCCTCATCCACACGGGCTTCGCCCTTCCTCCGGTCGTCGTCGGTCTCTTCGTGTTCATGGTGTTCTCGCGTGCCGGTCCGGCCGGCCACCTCGAGCTGCTCTTCACGCCCACGGCGATGGTACTGGCGCAGGCACTGCTCGCGGCTCCCTACGTGGCCGGCATCAGCATGGCCGCGGTGCAGGCGGTGCCGCCGGACGTGCGCCTGCAGGCGCGTGCGCTCGGTGCGTCGCGGGCGCGCGCGCTGCTCACGCATCTGGCCGAGGCCCGGCTCGGGTTGTTTGCGGCGGTCGTCGCCGGCTTCGGCGCCGTGATCTCGGAAGTCGGGGCGGTCATGATGGTGGGTGGCAACATCGCGGGTGAGACACGTGTCATGACGACGGCGATCGTGCTCGAGACGCGACGCGGCAACTTCGCAACGGCGCTCGCGTTCGGCCTCGTGCTGCTCCTGCTCGCGTTCGTGGTGAATGCGCTCCTGACGCGGGCGCAGCAGGCGCGCGCGGGTCGGACGCTGCCGCGCGTGAGCGGATGAGCGCTGCCCTGCTCCGCGCGGAGGGCATCCGACGGAGCTACTCCGGTCGCGCGGTCCTGCACGACGTCTCGCTCGATCTGGATCGCAACCAGGTCCTGGCAATCCTGGGGCCGAATGGTGCGGGCAAGTCGACGCTGTTCCGCATCCTGCTCCTGCTGGAAACCGCGGATGCCGGTACGATCACGTTCGATGGTCGCGACGTACGCTTCGGCGATCATGCGGCTCGCGCCAGGATGGCGGGTGTGTTTCAGCGACCGTGGCTGTTCCGCGGCTCCGTGCAGGCGAACGTCGGCTATGGCCTGCGGACCCGCGGAGCCAGGGAGCGGAACGCGGCGGAGGCGATCGCCACGGTGCTCGACGCGCTCGGCCTGGCCGACAAGGCGGATGCAGCGATTGACACGCTCTCCGGCGGTGAAGCGCAGCGCGTTGCGCTCGCACGCGCGCTGGTGCTGCAGCCGGACGTACTGCTGCTCGATGAGCCGAGTGCGAACCTCGATGTCACGGCGCAGCGCCGCTTCCGCGAGGACCTCGAGCACCTCGTCCGGGCGCATGCCAGCGCTGCCGTGATCGTGACGCACGATCCGGCCGAGGCGTTCGCGCTCGCCGACCGGGTGGCGGTCCTCGAGGATGGCAGGCTCACGCAGGTCGGCACCCCCACGGAGCTGGTGTCGGCACCGGCGACGCCGTTCGTCGCCGCGTTTACGGGTGCGGAGCTACTGCTCGACGGGATTGCTGCAGCCACCGATGCGGGAGTCATCGACGTGCGCCTGGAAGGTGGCGGGATGTTGCGCGCGATCATCGAGGCCGGACGTGCGCCGCCCGTGCACGGTGCCGCGGTGCACGTGGCCTACCGGCCCGAGGACGTGACCCTCGGCCCCTCCGGCGCAAATGCGACGACGAGTGCAGCGAACCGGCTGCCGGTGGTGGTCCGCTCGCTGGTGCCCGCCGGCGCGCTCGTGCGGGTGCGCCTCGACGGCGCAGCGCCTCTCATCGCGCTGCTCACGCGGGAGAGCGCGGCCGCGCTCGCTCTCACACCCGGCGCGGGCGTGACCGCCTACCTCAAGGCGTCCGCACTACGGGTGTTCCCCGCGTGAATGCGACGCCGCCGCACGCACCCTATATTGCCGCCATGACGACCATGCACGCAGTCGAGGAGCGACGCTACGCGCTCCACGTCGACGGACGCCGTGTGGCCGCCGGAACGTGTACCCCCACCGGCCTCCACGCTCTTGCGGCGGGGAGGTTGTTGTCGGAGGGCCTGCTCGACGGCCGGACGGTCGCGGCGATCGACGTGGTCGAGGACGCCTCGCAGATCTCACTCCATGTCGATCTCCGGCCGCTGACCGCCTACGAGGCCCGCGCAGCGCGTGCCAACCCTGCGGCGCCACCCCTGGGTGCAATGCCGGAGCTCTTTCGCGAGCTGTTCCGGTGCGGCGACGAGCGCCACCCCGACGGCGGCATTCACGTCGCCGCGCTGAGCGACGGTGATCGGCTGCTCCATGTGCAGACTGACGTTGGCCGACACAATGCCGTCGACAAGACGCTGGGCGGTGCCCTCCTGATCGACACGGACGCGAGCCGGCTGGGACTCCTGCTGAGCGCGCGGGTGAGCGGCGAGATCGCCAGCAAGGCCATTGCGGCGGGGGTCGGATGGATTGCCACGCGCTCGGTACCGACGACACTCGCGGTCGCGATCACGCACGCCGCAGGCATTCCCATCGTCGCGCGCGCGCCGTCGCGTGAGCCGTTCGTCTGGAACGCCGCGGAGCAGCAATGACGATGCGCATCTGCGGGGCATCGATCGCGGGGGGCCGGTCGCGCCGCTACGGATCCCCGAAGGCGTTCGCAACCGTGAACGGTCGCCTGCTCATCGAACGGGTGCTCGATGCTCTGCGCGCTGCCAGCGACGAGCAGGTCATCATCGCGAACGAGCCCGACGCCTACCGCGTCTTCGGCATGCCGGTGCGCAGCGATACGCTGCGCGAGGCGGGCGCACTGGGCGGCATCCATGCCGCTCTGCTGTACGCAGCGGAGCACAGCTGCGACGGCGTGCTGGCGCTTGCGTGCGACATGCCCTTCCCCGCCCCGGCGCTATTGCGCGAGCTGGCGGCACGTGCGCACACCAGCGGCGCCGACGTCGCGGCCCCGGCGAGCGACGGGCCGCGCGGCCTCGAGCCGCTGTGCGCCTATTATGCCGTCGCGTGCATCGAGCCGATCGAGCGCGCTGTCGCGCGCGATGATCTGCGGGTCATCGCCTTCCACGACGACGTGCACGTGGACCTGATGCCGACTCACGAAGTGGCCCGCTTCGGCGACCCCGCACGGCTGTTCCTGAACGTGAACACGCCGGCCGACCATGCACGAGCACAGGCCCTGGCTGCCGTGTGCGACCCATGAGCGCGCGTACCGAGCGCACGGCGGACTGGATCGATGCGGACCGCGCGCTCGCGCAGGTGCTTGCCGCCATCGTGCCTCTTGACGCGGAGAACGTCCCGCTCGCCTCCGCGCACGGCCGCGTCCTCGCCACGGACGTGCACGCGCCGGTCGATCAGCCGGCCTGGGACAACAGCGGCATGGACGGCTATGCGGTGCGCGCGGAGGACATCCGCGGTGCGCGACCGGATGCGCCGCGCATGCTGCGGCTCGTCGAGGACGTGCCCGCCGGTGCCTTCGCGACGCGCAGCGTCGAAGCCGGCGAGGCAATCCGCATCATGACCGGGGCCGCGATTCCGGCGGGTGCGGACAGCGTCGTGCGCGTCGAGCATACCCGGCGGGAAGAGGACACCGTCGTCGTCGAGCATGACGGCGATGCCGCCCGCAATGTCCGCCCTCGCGGGGAGGACCTGCGTCGCGGCGACGTCGCAGTCTCTGCAGGTCGCGTGCTGCGTGCTGCGGAGATCGGGGTCCTCGCCATGGTCGGTGCAGCGCACGTCCAGGTGCATTGCCGCCCGCGCGTCGGCATTCTCTCGACGGGAGACGAGATCGTCGAGCTGGATGCATTCGACGAGGTGCTCGCGGGGCGGCGCGTCGCAAACTCGAACGGTGCCATGCTGGCCGCGGCGGTGCAGGAGGCAGGTGCCGTGGCGGTGCCCATGGGCGTCGCCCGTGACGAGGTGGACGACATCGCGGCGCGCGTCGAGCGCATCCTGGACGCGGACGCACTGGTCGTGAGCGCGGGTGCGAGCATGGGCGAGCGGGACCTGGTCAAGGACGCGCTGGAACGACACGGCTTCCAGTTGCACTTCTGGCGCGCGCGCGTGCGCCCTGGCAGCCCGCTCGCGTTCGGTACGATTGGGCGCACACCGCGTCGGCCGCTCGCGGTGTTCAGCCTGCCGGGCAATCCCGTCTCCGCGCTGGTGACGTGCGAGCTGTTCGTGAAGCCGGCGCTGCGGCGCATGCAGGGACGGCGTGCACACATGCCGCGCATGCTGATCGTGCGGCTCGCGGAGCCGATCGCAGGGAAGCCGGGGCTGACCCGCTTCCTGCGCGTGGTGCTGGACGACCCCGAAGCGGACGGCCTGCCGCGCGCGCGGCTGACGGGTTCGCAGGGCTCCGGAGTGCTGAGCGGAGCTGCGCGAGCGGATGCGCTGCTGATCGTACCGGAGCACGTCTCTGCGCTGGACGCCGGAGCAACGGCACGAGTGGTGCTCCTCGCCGCGGCCGATGACGCACAGGAAACAGGCAGCTACACGAACTGAGGCAAGGAGTGCACATGGCGGACAGCAGGCGGATCGTGCCGGCGGAGCATCAACCGGCGCTGCCGCTGGATCGGCTGGTGCTGCGCGAGCAGCCGGATCCGGACAGCGTGGCGATGGATGTGGTGTTCGTCGGCGCCGGGCCCGCGGGCCTCGCGGGCGCGATCCGGCTGGCACAGCTCGTCAGCGCCGACAACGAGAGCGGCGGCGGCATCGGCGACGTTGAGATCGCCGTGCTCGAGAAGGCGGGTGCGCTCGGGGAGCACAGCCTGTCGGGCGCGGTGGTGAATCCCGCACCGTTCCGCACGCTCTTCCCAGACGTCCCGGAAAGCGAGCTGCCGTTCCGCGGGCCGGTGACGAAGGAGCGTGTCATGCTCCTGACGAACTCACGCGCGATCGGCATCCCGACGCCGCCGACCATGAAGAACCACGGTAACCAGATCGGCTCGATCTGCGAGATCGTGCGCTGGCTCGGTGAACAGGCGGAGTCACTCGGCGTGAACATCTTCACCGGCTTCCCTGCCGCGTCACTCCTCGCGGAGGAGGATCGCGTCATCGGGGTGCGCACGGCAGCGACCGGGCTCGACCGCGACGGCTCTCAGGGGGCGCGCTACGAGCCGCCGACCGAGATCGTCGCGAAGGTGACCGCATTGTCGGAGGGAACGCGCGGCACACTCGCGCAGGCGTTCCTCGAATGGCAGGGGATCACGTCCGCGAACCCGCAGATCTATGCACTCGGCGTGAAGGAGATCTGGGAGACGAAAGTCCCGCTTTCCTCCCTCGTCCACACACTAGGATGGCCGCTATCGAGGGATACGTTCGGAGGCAGCTTCCTCTATCCGATGGAGCCGAACCTCGTCGCGATCGGACTCGTCGCGGCACTCGACTATCGCAGCCAGAACTTCGACGTCCACGAGCTGCTCCAGCGCATGAAGACCCACCCCCTCTTCCGCGG
>CAYSGF010000055.1:0-1909 GCA_964430275.1 uncultured Gemmatimonadaceae bacterium | reverse complement strand
CTTCTTGCGGGCACCCGACTCGAACGGCGTCGAGCGCGGATCCTCCAGCGGATTGAACGACACGACGGAGTCGAGCTGGAGGTTCAGGCTCCCCAGGGACGGGTCGCCGAAGGTGCCGATGTCGCAGTACCCGATCGTCCGGCGGCCGCCCTCGCCGTCGTCGAGGCTGCAGAAGCCCCGATAGTTCGCCGGGTAGTCCGTCACGTCCTTGATCGTGCCATACTCCGTGTACGCATTGAACCGGGTCGTGCCCGCGATCCCCTTCTTCGTCGTGATCACGATCACGCCGTTCGCGGCTGCCGTGCCGTACAGTGCCGAGGCCGCCGGACCCTTCAGGATCTCGATCGACTCGATGTCCTCGGTGTTGATGTCGTTCAGACGGTTCAGATTCTGACCGCCCACGGCAATCGATTCCGTCGAGTTGTCGGCGCGGATCCCGTCGATGACCAGCAGCGGATCGTTCGACAGCGAGACCGAGTTCGAGCCGCGGATGCGGATCCGCTGCCCCGTTCCCGACGTGCCACTCGCCGACATCACGCTCACGCCGGCCGTGCGCCCCTGGAGCACGTTGCTGACCTCGTTCACTGCCGCCAGCTCGATGTCCTCGCTCAGGTCGATCGTGCCGATCGAGTTGCCGATCTCACGCTTCGACTGGCGCTCACCCGTCGCCGTCACCATGACCGCGCCGAGCTCCACGGCGGACGCGGACAGGGCGAAGTCGGCCGTGGCCGCCTGGCCTGCCGTGACCGTCACCTGCTGCGTCCCCTCCGAATACCCGATCAGGCTCGCCCGTACGTCATGCGTGCCCGGGCTCACGTTCGTCAGCAGATAACGCCCTGCCTCGTTCGTCAGCGTCCCGCGCGACGTTCCGCTCAAGAAGATCTGGACGCTCGCGAGTGGCTGCCCACTCGCCTGGTCCGTTACGACTCCTGTGATACTGGCCGGGTCCTGCGCCTGAGCCGCGCCGGGAAGCAGCGCAGCCGCGAGCAGGAATGCCGGCAGCCGGCGTGTGATCCTCATGTGTACGCCCTCCTTGCTGTGGCAGAATGAGCGCGTCCCAACGACAGACGACTCCGACGTCGGGCACGACATTGCGGCGCGTCCGGGAGGGGTCCGCGCCATCACGGGGGAACGTCTCGTACAACTGGTTTGTGACGATTCTCCACTTTTTCATGACGGAACACAAGCTTTGTGATATCGACCATCCCTCCGCACCCACCGGATCGTCGGTCTGAGGACCCGCGTCGCCGTGTTGACAACGCCGCCCCGTACGCCGCACTCTGTAAACGCTTACATGCCGCGGTGCAGCCTCCGGTGCGGCAGCCCCGGCGCTGCATCAAGGCGGCACGCATCCACGCACCATGAGGGTCACTCGTGGACGGCAGGTCTCTGCGATTTTCGCGAGTTTTCTTGCTGCTGGCCGGACTCGCCGCGTGTGCGCCGTCGGCGGTGCCGCCGGAGCTGCGCAGTGCGACGGTGGTTCCGGCAGCGGACGCGGCGTTCCTGGACACGCTGCAGGAGCGTACGTTCGCGTTTTTCTGGGAGCAGGCGAACCCGGCGAATGGGCTGGTGCCGGACCGCTGGCCGCGGGAGTCGTTCTCGAGCGTGGCCGCAGTGGGTTTCGGGCTGGGCGCGTACCCCGTGGGTGCGGAGCATGGGTGGATCACGCGCGCGCAGGCGGCCGCGCGAACCCTGGCGACGCTGCGGTTCCTGTGGACGGCGCCGCAGGGACCGGCCGAAGCGGGCGTGAGCGGCCACCGCGGCCTCTTCTACCACTTCCTGGACATGGACACGGGAGTCCGCTTCGAGACTGTGGAGCTGTCGACGATCGACACGGCGCTCCTGATGGCGGGGGTGTTGTTCGTGCAGCAGTACTTCGACGGCTCGGCCGTGGCGGAGCGCGAGATCC
>CAYSGF010000054.1:0-6111 GCA_964430275.1 uncultured Gemmatimonadaceae bacterium | reverse complement strand
CCGTCGGCACCCGTGCGATGCTGACCCGCGCGAACCCTGCCGTCTCCGGGGACTGCGACACCCATACCGGCATGTCCGCCCATGGCCGTACGTTGTGCTCGGCCAGGAACTCCTGCGGCACCCATTCGAAGTCCACGACATTGTCGCCCGTCTGGGACGCGCGGATCCCGTGGAGCATCTCTGCGATCGACAGCTCCGCGCGCGGCCCCGTCGCATTGTAGACGCCCGTCGTGCGCTGCTCCACCATGCGGATCGTCCACTCCGCGAGATCCCTGGCATCGATGATCTGCACGGGATCGTTCGGGGTGCCCGGAGCCATCACGGTACCGCCGCGCGCGATGCGGACGGGCCAGTACGTGAAGCGATCCGACTCGTCGCGCGGACCGACGATCAGCCCAGGACGGATGATCGTTGCCTTGCCGGGAAACCACTTCTCCGCCTCCCGCTCGGACGCCGCTTTCAACGGGCCGTACAGCTCACCGACGCGCTCACGGAACGTCTCCATCGTTTCGCCCAGCGGATCCGCGCCCGTGTACTGCGCAAGCGGAGTGGTCTCGTCCATCCCGGGCGTGGTCGTCTCCGCGTACACGGAGATCGTCGAGATGAATACGTACTGATCCGTGCGGTCCTGCAGCACCTGTCCGGCGTCGCGTACCCAGTGCGGCAGTGTGGTCGGGTTGTCGATGACGACGTCCCAGCGCCGGCTGCCGCGCAGTGCCGCCAGCCCGTCCGCTGTATTGCGGTCGCCCTGCAGGTGCTCGACCGCGTCCGGTAGATCCGTATCGCGGAGCCCGCGATTGAACACCGTCACTCGATGGCCGCGCTCGACCGCATAGCGCACCTGGTGCGGACCGGTGAAACCCGTACCGCCGAGGATGAGGATGTCGAGTGGGGCTCCCGATTGCCTGCCCTGCCGCGCACGGGCATCGGGGCCCAGGGCGTACGCAGAGCCGGGGATGCCGGAGCCGATCGCCGCGCCTGCGCCGGCGGCGGCCGAGATGCGGATGAACTGCCTGCGTGTCGTGCTCACATGATCCTCGTGTTCATCGGGGAACGGCCGACGCGGGCTCGCGCGTCGGCACCAGGGGCTCGCGCGTGTCGCGCATCTGCGCGTTGCGGCGCCCGAGCCAGAGTGAGACCAGCAACCAGACTGCCGAGACCGGCATGGCAATGAACGAGATTGCGCTCAGGCCGAGACCGAGCGCCAGCAGTCCGGCATAGGACCATGCGCCAACCTGATCACCGATCCGGTAGACGAACGTGTCGATGAAGGACTTCGCCTTGTACTTCTCCTCACGCGGCACGACCGTGAACAGCACCTCGCGGGAGGGTCGTGCGAGCGCATAGTTGCCGCCGCGTCGCATCACCTGGAAGACGACAAAGACGGCGAGCGTCGGCAGGGTGCCGAGCGCGAAGAAGCCGACCACCGAGAGCGCCGGCACGAGCGAGAGGGTGAGGGCCACGCCGAGCCACTTCATGATGCGGCCCGTCAGGAATGCCTGGGTGAACAGGGTCAGGACGTTGACGGCGAGATCGATCGAGGCGAAGAACGCCGTACGCTCGTCCGTGTCCGTGAAATGGCGGTTGATGATGTCGGCCTGCGCGATGTACAGCACGGTGCTGCCGATGGTGTAGAGCAGCATGTAGAGGCAGATGCCGAGCAGGTACGGAGAGCGCAGCACATGGGTGATGCCGGCCCAGCTCGTCCCGCCGATGGTGCGCTCGCCATCCTGCGATTCCGCACCGGGCTCCGGCTCGCGCGCCGAGCTGCGTGCATAGCGCCCGAGCGCGTGTACGCACCATACGCCGGCCTCGATGAACACGATCGACACGAGCAGCATGTTCAGCGACCCGACCCGCTCCACGAAGAAGGCGGTAAGCCCCGCTCCCGTGATCGCGCCGATCGTACCGCCCAGGCCGATGAAGCCGAAGAGCCGCTTGCCCTGCTCGCGCCGGTACAGATCCGCCATGAACGCCCAGAACACCGACACCACGAACAGGTTGAAGATGCTCAGCCAGATGAAGAACACCCGCCCGATCCAGACATGCTGTGTTTCCGGCAGGAACCGCAGTGCGACGAAGAACAGCAGCAGGTTGAGCATAAAGAAACGGTACGTCGCCGGAATGAACCGCCGTCGCGGCACCCGCGCCACCAGAGCGGCGAACAGCGGTTGCGCGAGCAGGATGCCGGCGAGCGTGCCCGTGAACAGCCACGGGATGTTCTCGACACCGCCCGCAGCCCCCATCTCGTCGCGGATTGGGCGCAGGATGTAGTAGCCGGAAAGAATGAAGAAGAAGTACGCAGCGGACAGGAGGACGGCGCGCATCTCCTCACGGCGGATATCGACGAGTCTCTGGAACAGTGCTGCTGCGCCGCCGGGCTGCGCTCGTTCCGTCATCGATCACCCTGGTCATCGGGAGCAAGGATGCGCCGGTACCCGGGCATCATATCGCGTGCGCGCGTGAGTGCCAATGCGGCGGGCGCTCAGCAGCAGGCATGCCGGTACGGTTCGACGTGCACCAGGTACGAACGGGCAGCCGTCAGGCGTACGTCGCTGGCATGGCTGACGGGCGTACGGTAACATCCGTGGCCCGACGACCACCCGAATGCGAGCATGGCAATGAGACTCAACGGCCTCACCGGATTGTCCGACACCCGGTTGCGTCCTCCCTCCGCGCGGCTCCTCGCCCTGCTGTTGCCGATCGCCGCGGCGTGCGCGCCGCCGGCGCCCGCCACACTGCCGCCCGTGCCTGTGGACGCCGGCTTCGTTGCCGGCGATGCCAGCGCCGGGGTTCCTGCCGTCGCGCGCAACGGCATGGTCGTATCGGCGAGCGCGATCGCGTCCGAGATCGGCGCACAGGTGCTGCGGGACGGCGGGAACGCCATCGACGCGGCCATCGCCACGGGCTTTGCACTCGCAGTCACGTATCCCACGGCCGGCAACATCGGCGGCGGCGGCTTCATGGTGATCCGGTTCGCGAATGGCGATGTCACCGCTTTTGACTTTCGCGAGAAGGCGCCGCTCGCCGCGGACTCGCTGATGTTCCTCGATGCTGCAGGCGAGTACAGCTACGATCGGCATCATCGCAGCCATCTGGCGGTCGGCGTGCCGGGAACGGTGGCCGGCTTTGCACTCGCGCACGAGCGCTACGGCGCGCAGTCGTGGCGCCGGCTCGTCGACCCGGCCGTCCGACTCGCACGCGACGGCTTCCAGGTACCGCCGGGTCTCGCGCGCTCGCTGGCCGGCGTCATCGACGATATGGAGCCCTATGCCGCCAGTGTGCAGGCCTTCTCGCGCAACGGCACTCCATACAACGAGGGCGAGCTGTTCCGGCAGCCGGACCTGGGACGCACGCTCACGCGTATCGCCGAGCACGGACGTGACGGCTTCTACCGGGGCGAGACAGCGCGCCTGTTCGCGGACGAGATGCATCGCAATGGTGGCCTCATCACGGAGCGGGACCTGGCTCTGTACGAGGCGAAGGAACGCACGCCGATCCGTGGTACCTATCGCGGCTATGGTGTAATCGGCATGCCGCCGCCCAGCAGCGGCGGCATCGCCGTCGTGGAGATGCTGAACATCCTGGAGGGCTTCGACCTCGCGGGGATGCGCCACAACAGCGGGCTCTACCTTCATCATCTGGCGGAGGCGATGCGGCGCGCGTTCCGTGACCGCGCCCGCTACGTTGCCGACACCGACTACATCGATGTGCCGATCGATCGCCTGACGAGCAAGGCGTACGCAGCCACACTGCGCCGTACGATCGACCCCCGGCGCGCGACGCCCTCGAGCGTCACGGACGTCGCACAGGACCACGAGAGTGAGCACACAACGCACTACTCGGTCGTCGATGCGGATGGCAACGCGGTCTCGGTGACGTATACGCTCGAGCAGGGATACGGCTCAAAGATCACGGTGCCGGGCGCCGGCTTCCTGCTGAACAACGAGATGGGCGATTTCAATCCGAAGCCGGGCCTGACCACGGAGGACGGGCTGATCGGCACCCGCCCCAACCTCACACGGCCGCAGCAGCGGATGCTCTCGAGCATGACGCCGACGATCCTGGAGAAGGACGGCCGGCTCTTCGCCGTGATCGGCAGTCCTGGCGGTCGCACGATCATCAACACCGTGCTCCAGGTCGTTCTCAACGTGATCGACTTCGAGATGAACATCCAGGAGGCAGTGAACGCACCGCGCATCCATCACCAGTGGCTGCCGGACGTACTGCGGGTGGAGGAGGCCGGACTGGATGCTGCCCTGCGGTCACGGCTCGAGGCGCTGGGACACACGGTCGACACACGCAGCCGTCAGGGCACCGCGCACTCGATCCTGATGCACGACGGCAGGATCAACGGCGCACCCGACCCGCGGGACGCTGACGCCGGCGCCGCAGGCCACTGACGGACTGGCCTGTTACAGCAGCCGGTCGGCCACCATGAGAATCAGCAGAGCGGGCAGATACATCACCGAGCCGAGGAAGAGGCGCAGGGCGTTGCGGTCGGTGCGCTGCCGGGCGAATACGCGGGCGACCCAGTAGAAGCCCGCACCGAGCACGATCGCGCCGATCAGGTACGCGGTGCCCGTGACGCCGAGCAGGGTCGGCAGCGCGCTGGCTGCGACCAGGGCGAGGGTGAACCCCAGAATGTGACGTACGGTACGGTCGCCGTTCGCGTCATCCACCGTGAGCAGCCGGAACCCCGCGCGCCGGTAGTCGTCGCGATACATCCATGCGAGCGCGTAGAAGTGCGGCATCTGCCACAGGAAGAGCACGGCGAACAGGGCGAGGCCGCCAGCCGAGATGGAGCCGTGGGCGGCCGTCCACCCGGCGAGCACCGGGAGCGCGCCGGGCACTGCGCCGACGAGCGTCGCTGTCCAGCTCCGGCGCTTGAGCGGCGTGTAAAGGAGCACATACGTGAGAATGCTGAGCGCCACGAGCACGGCCGTGAGCAGGTTGGAGAACACGATGAGGTAGAGGAGGCCGACTGCCGAGAGCAGCAGCCCGAACAGGGCCGCGGCGCCCGCCGACAGCCTGCCCGACGGCAGCGGCCGGCCGCACGTCCGGCCCATGCTGCCATCGATCTCGCGCTCGGCGTACTGGTTCAGCGCGAGGGAGCCGCTCGCGGCGAGCGCCGTACCGAGCAGGGCATGCAGCAGCCCCGGAACGTCGAAGGCCGTTGGCGCCGCGAGGTAGTATCCGGCGGCGGCCGTCAGCACGACCATACGCGTGATGCCGGGCTTGGTCAGCTCGTAGAGCGCACGCGCCGCACGCAGCGGCATCGGCCGCGCGCCCGAGGGCGCGGCCGTCTTCATCACATCCGCCTGCGTCGCCGGCGACGCCTCGGCTCCAATCAACCTTCAACCTCCTGACCGTCCGACGTCGCGCGCGCGCACCATACGGTCACGGAAACTCCTGTGCACCAACCGCTTTCCCTGCGGACGTCGGACTTTTTCGGCAAGTGCTCGAAGCTAACCGGCGCGCCGGGGGGTGTAAAGATCGAGGACGACGCCCGCGCACAGCGCGTCCGGAATTACCTAGATCATCGGCGGCAGCACCGGCTGCTCCGAGCGCGCGACGCGCACGCCGCAGAACTTGAACTCCGGGATCTTGCCGAACGGGTCGAGCGCGGGATTCGTGAGCAGGTTCGCCGCCGCTTCGACATAGCAGAACGGCACGAATACGGATCCGACGGGAACGCCGTCATCGCGCCGCGCCTGCGCAATCAGCTCGCCGCGCCGGGACGCGACCGCGACGGGGTCACCACTCACGACGCCGAGCGCCTCCATGTCGAGCGGGTTCATGCTGACGGTTGCGACCGGCTCGATCGCATCGAGCACATCAGCGCGCCGCGTCATTGCTCCGGTGTGCCAGTGCTCGAGCACGCGTCCCGTGATCAGGACGAGTGGATACTCGGCATCCGGCGGCTCGTCGCCATGCGTGAACTCCGCAGGCGTGAACGTCGCCCGGCCGTCCGCGGTGGGGAACGAATCCGTGAAGATCACCTCGTCGCCCGGGTCACCCTCCCTGCGACACGGATAGGTGACGCCATGCTCGCGCTCGAGACGCTCCCATGTGATGCCGGCGCAGCTCGGCACCGCCTGGCGGATCTCC
>CAYSGF010000053.1:0-3144 GCA_964430275.1 uncultured Gemmatimonadaceae bacterium | reverse complement strand
GTACGCGAACGCCCTGCTGATCGCCGCGAACATCGAGCGCTTCGTCGAGCGCGACTGGTCGGAGGAGCTGCTTGCGGACGTGCCGGATGCGCCGCCGGGGCAGCCCATTGGCATGCTGTCCGGCGTTCTGCCCTATCTTGCCTGTGATGGGTTTTAGGGGGAGGGGGAGGGGGAGGGGCAGGGGATTTGGGGCGGGTTGAGGTTTCGGTGTAGGAAGAGGGGCATGGGGCGTGGGGCGGGTTTAGGGGGAGGGGCAGGGCCAGGTGTACTACACCTGAACCTGCGTCTTCCTGTAAACCTGCGCCCCGCCCCATGCCCCCGCCCTTTACACGTAACCCTGAACCCGCCCCAACGCCCCGTGCCCCTCGACTGAACCTGCACCTACCCTGCAGTCCCGCTCCGCCCGCTGACCACACCTTCATCCCGCGGCTCGGCGAGGTACGCAGTATCGACGTACTCCGCGACCATGCGATGCGTGTTGAAGAACGGGACGAGCTGGCGGATCGCGGCGCGCATGCGCTCGAGCCAGCCGATCGGGATGCCGCCGTCGTCGCGCTCGTAGAACAGCGGCAGGACGTCGTTCTCGATCAGATTGTAGAGCGCGTCGGCGTCGCGGCGGTCGAGTGTTGCGCGGTCGGGATCGGTGCCGCCGGCGTGATGGTCGGGCAGGTCGGCCTCGCTCGGGGAGCCGTCCGGCTCGATGCTCCAGCCGACCGGGTCGTTCAGGCGGTTGTGCTCGGCCCATGCCTCGGCCCACCAGCCGTCGGGGATGCTGAGGTTGAGGGCGCCGTTCGCCATGGCCTTCATGCCGCTCGTGCCGCTCGCCTCGTAGGGGCGGACCGGCACGTTCAGCCACACGTCCGCGCCCTGCACGAGTGTGCGCGCGAGCGCGAGGTCGTAGCCCTCGAGGAAGACGAAGCGGCCGCGCAGCTCGGGGCGGCCGGCGAAGTGGTGGATGCGCTGGAGCACGCTCTTGCCGGGCTCGTCGCGCGGGTGCGCCTTGCCGGCGAACACGAACTGCACCGGCCGCCTGCCAGTGAGCAGCTTCGCGATGCGTGCCTCGTCGCTCAACAGAAGTGCAGCGCGTTTGTAGGTCGCGAAGCGGCGCGCGAACACGATCGTGAGCGCATCGGGATCGAGTGCGCCCGCGGCCCATGACGGATCACCGCCGCGGCGGCTGATCTGTGCGGCCAGTGCGAGGCGCACGTCCGCCACGAGGCGCGCACGCTGCGCGCGACGGGTCGCCCACAGCTCCTCGCGCGGGATGTGGTTCGCGCGGTGCCACTGCATCTCGTCGGTCGCATCGCTCCAGCGCTCGCCGATGTAGCGCGTGTACAGGTCGGCCGTCGGATCTGCGACCCACGTCGGCAGGTGCACGCCGTTCGTGATGTGGCCGATCGGCACGTCGTCGGGCTCTGCGTCCGGCCACACGACGCCCCACATCTCGCGGCTGACCACCCCATGCAGCCGGCTCACGCCGTTGCGGCGCGACGACAGGCGCAGTGCGAGCGCGGTCATGCAGAAGCGCGCTTCGCCGGCGAACAGGCCGAGCGCGAGGAACGACTCCCACGGCTCGCGCATCTCCCACACGTACCCGCCCATGTAGCGCTCGAGCAGGTCGCGCGGGAAGTAATCATGACCGGCGGCGACGGGCGTGTGCGTCGTGAACACGACGTCGCGCTTCGCCCGCTGCACGGCGTCGCGGAAGCTGATGCCATGCCGTTCCGTGAGTGCGCGCACGTGCTCGACTGCGGCAAACGCCGCGTGCCCCTCGTTCAGGTGCACGACGTCCGGCGCCTTGCCGAGCGCATGCAGTGCGCGCATCCCGCCGATGCCGAGCACGAGCTCCTGGCGCAGCCGGTGCTCCGTGTCGCCGCCGTAGAGGCGGTCCGTGATGCGGCGGTCCTCCGCGCGGTTCGCGTCGATGTCCGTGTCGAGCAGATACAGGCAGACGCGTCCGACGTCCGCACGCCACACCTTCGCGTACAGCTTGCGGTCGAGGAACGGCAGCTCGACGAGCAGCGGCTCACCGTCGGGGCGTCGCTCGCACGTGACCGGCAGCCGCTCGAAATCGGAGCGCTCGTACTCGTCGTGCTGCACGCCCACCGCATCGACGCGCTGCGTGAAGTAGCCCTCGCGGTACATCAGGCCGACCGCGACCAGCGGCACGCCCAGGTCGCTCGCGGACTTCAGATGGTCGCCCGCCAGCACGCCCAGCCCGCCGGAATAGATCTTCAGGCACTCCGCAATGCCGAATTCGGCCGAGAAGTAGGCGATCCGTCGGCTCTGATTGGGGTGCGTGCGGCGGTACCAGGTGTCGTCGGCGTCGAGGTAGCGGCGCAGGTCGTCCACAGCGGCACCGACGGCGTCGACATAGCCGGCGTCCGATGCGACGGATTCCAGCCGACTGCGGGCGGCCTCGGCGAGGAGGCGAACGGGATTGTGGCGCGTCGCTGCCCAGAGCGACGGCTCGAGCTGCTGAAAGAGCGCGCGGGTCGGCGAGTGCCAGCTCCAGCGCAGATTGGTGGCGAGCGCGCGCAGCGGCTCCAGGCCGGCGGGCAGCTCAAAACGATGCTCGGTCATCCTCAACCGGGGTTCTCGGGCAAGCCGGGCGCGCGGCAGGCCGCGTTCTGCGCCAGGACCACAGGTCTAAACACCAGGATCGCCGGGGTTCCCTGCAGCTACCAGACCGGGATTCCCCCCGGATCCGCCGGGCGTCCGGGAAACGTCCAGCACGAACGGTAGCGGCCGACCTCCAGCGATGCCACTGTCCTGAGCCCGGCCCACCGGTGCCGCCCGTTGCAAGAGCCTCACCGCGCACGGACCGGCCAGGCCAATCTGCCCATTTTCGCGACAGGAGGCCCGTGCTGCCACCGATTCCGACCGGCTGGAAGAAAGAAGTCGAAACGGAGATCCGCGCCCCCTGGTATCGCGAGCTCGCCACATTCGTCGACCGCGAGCGCCGCAGTCACGAAGTGCTGCCGACCGAGGAGGAGACCTTCCTGGCCCTCGAACTTACCCCGCCCCACCTCGCCCGCGTGCTCATCCTCGGCCAGGACCCCTATCCGACCCCCGGACCCGCACACGGACTCGCCTTTTCCGTACGACCCGGCGTCAAACCGCCCGCCTCGCTGCGCAACATCT
>CAYSGF010000052.1:0-12125 GCA_964430275.1 uncultured Gemmatimonadaceae bacterium | reverse complement strand
TTGACGAACGGTGACGGCCCCGGCGGGGGGGGGGGGGGGCGCCGCGCCGCGGTTCTCGTCGCTGCGCTCGTGCTGGCCTGCGGCGGTGGTGGCGGCGGCATGACGGCGCCGCCACCACCACCGCCACCCGCTAACGAGCGTGCACTGCCGGATACGATCGCGCTGGAGTCGTTCGTCGATTCGGTGCGTGCGCTCATGCCCGGTCGGGACTCGAACGGCTACGATCCGCCAACAGCCGACGAGCGTCTCGAGATGGTGGCCATCTTCGAGCTGGCGCGCACCGGCAGTCTTGCGCGTGCCGATTCCCTGGCTGCCACATTCCGTTACGACGTCGAGGCCACGGTGGATGCGGTGCACGGGGACACGCTCATCGTGCTCGTCGAGCGAGCTCCGATCCGCTACGGCTGGGGCACCTATGTCGTGCGCAAGGGTGCACTCGCAACGGACGTACACGTCAACCACCCCATGTTCGACATGAACACGCCGCGCGTGGCTGCCGGGCTGTTCGATGTCTGCCGTTGTCGTGCGCTGCTGATGGCAGGCACGCATCGCTACGCAAATGGTGGCGACGAGTCCGACATGGCGCGCGCGCAGACGAGCGTGTTCCAGGGGATTCACGAGGCGCTCGCGGCGGATGCGATCATGGTGGTGTCCGTCCACGGGTTTGCGCGTGGCAACTACGACGATCCCATCGGCTCGGCGGACGCTGTGCTGAGTCTGGGCGCAGACGCGGCGGGTGACCTGGAGGCGAACGACAGCGCGCGTGCCCTGCGCAACGCGTTGGTGGCCGCCGGCTTCGTTGCCGGCCTGGTCGCCGACGACGCCGGATACGATCAGCTGACCGGCTCACCGAACCCGCAGGGTCGCTACTCGAACAGCAGCTTCGGCCACGGTCGCTGGATCCACATGGAGCTGGCACGCGAGGTTCGCACGGAGTCCACCGCGTGGCGAGCGCTCGTGGACGTCGTAGCGAGCTGGCTCGAGGACGTGGTTACCTAGCGGATCCCGCTACGATATCCGGTGGTATCAGTCCGGATGAGCAATCGTGACACAATCGCATGGCGCTGGTCTCATCTGGGCGGCGCCCTTCTCGTCGGCATGCTGGTCACGGGCTGTGGTGGCGATGCGAACCCGACCGGCCCCGAACCGACACCGCCGGGCGGCACGGATGGCGTGCTGCCGGACACCCTTGCGGTCGCGCCGTTCCTCGATTCCATCGTCGACCTCATGCCGGGCGAAGACTCGGACGGCTACGATCCACCGAGTACCGCCGAGCGCCAGGCGATTGTCGGCCTGCTGGACCTGGCGCGATCCAATGAGGTCTCGCGCGCGGACTCGCTCGCCGATGCCTACGGGTATGACATCGAGACGGCGATCGATGCCGTGCACGGTGACATGCTCATCGTGCTGGTGGAGCGCGCGCCCGTGCAGCGTGGCTGGGGCACATACATCCTGCGACCGAGCGGTATTCCTGCCGACGTCCACATCAATCATCCGCTGCACGATCTGTTTACACCCCTCGCCGCGGCGGCGCTCTACGATGCGTGCCGCTGTCGCGCACTGCTCATGGCCGGTACGCATCGCTACGCGAACAGTGGTGATGAGGCAGACATGGCGCGATCGGAATCGAGCATTTTCCAGGCGATGCACGAGGAGCTCGCTGCCGATGCCGACATGGTCGTATCCGTCCACAACTTCGCTCGAACGTTGCGTGACGGTGTGATCGGAGAATCGGACGTCGTGCTCAGTCTCGGAGCCGACGAGGACGGCGATCTCGAGGCGAACGACGAAGTGCGGGCTCTGCGCGATGCGATGCGCAACGCGGGATTCGTCGCGGGTCTGGTCGCCGACGACGATGGTTACAACGAGCTCACGGGTGAGCCGAATCCGCAGGGCAGGTACTCGAACGAAGCCTTCGGGCACGGTCGCTGGATCCATGCGGAGTTGGCAGCCGAGATGTTTCTGTCGACAGCGTGGACCCCGCTCCCGGGCATCATCGCCGACTGGCTCGGCAACGTCGTGAACTGACGGTCATCGGGATCCCGCACGCGCATTCGCCACGCGCAGTCCCACGGCCATTGCGAAGTCGGCATAACGCTGGAGCCCGCTGAACGGGAAGTCGGCATGATACTGGTCGCCCGCCTGATGGTAGCGGTCCCAGCGTCGCCGCAGGGCATCGCGCTGCTCCGGTGATGTTCCTTCCCACACCTCGCCCGGGATGATGAACGCCGCCGGGACGCCGCGCTGCAGGAACGGCCAGTAGTCGGAGTTCGGTGAGGCAGCGCCGAGCTGCACGGTCCAGCCATGCCCGGCCGCGACGTCTTCGATGACCGGGCTCAGCGGATTCTCCTCACCGACGGCGACGCGCCAGCTGACGGGCGGCGCAGGAGGTGCGCCTGCATCCAGGTTGATCAGCGCCCGGATACTCTCGAGCGGCACCGGCGGCTGCGCTGCAAGGTACGATGCGCCGAGCAGTCCCCGCTCTTCACCCGTGAGGAAGACGAATAGGATGGAGCGCGTGGGGGGCGCGTCACGCAACGCTTCGGCGATCGCGAGCAGCATTGCGACGCCGGCAGCGTTGTCCGAGAAGCCGTTGTAGATGGAGTCTCCGGTCTCGTCCGGTACGCTCACACCCAGGTGGTCATAGTGCGCGGTATAGACGACGTACTCATTGCGGCGGGCGGGGTCGCTGCCGGGCAGAATTGCGGCGATGTTCGCGGCTGGAAGTGGCCGCTCGTGAACGGAGACCGTCGCTGCGATGCTGCGGCCGAGTGACACCGCGCTACCATCGAACTCGGGTGCTCCGGCGAGCAGTGCGCGCGCGAGCTCAGGGCCGGCGATGACCACCGGCAGCGCCGGTTGCCACACGGGGTCCTGCACGTTCGCCGCAACGAAGTAGCGCGTGTCACCGCGGCTGCGCACGTACAGGTCGAACTGACCCTCGTCAGCCACCAGCAGCAGGATGCCCGTCACACCCGCTTCGATCCATGCAGGTACGAGGCGCAGCGCATCAGCGCCGAGAGGGCCGCGCACGGCGATCACACGGCCACGCAGGTCGCGCCCATGCAGCGCTTCGTGCGCCTGTGCAGGCGCCCCGGCGAAGACCACCTCCCCGGCGAAGTCACGGAACGCCGCAGCGCCGCCCGTGTTCAGGACGAAGTCCTCACCGTGACGATACACGGACGTGTCGCCATGGCTCTCCCGCACGACCAGGTGCGTTGCTGGATCGACGCGCGCGGCACGCAGCGGAACCGGCAGCAGATAGCTGCCATCGGAGCCGGCAGGCTGAAGACCGAGGCGCGTCAGCTCGCTGGCTACATATGCGCTCGCGATCCGCTCCCCGCGCGTGCCCGTCCCACGCCCCTCGAGCGCATCATCCGACAGGAACCGCGTGTGCGCGCGCAGGGAGAGCGTGTCGACGACGGGGGCGCGCGCAACCTGTGCGGTCAGCGGCGCGGCGTGCGCCGCCAGGAGGAGAGTCCACAGCAGCAACAGGCGCATGATGCTCCACCCATTCATGAGGAAGGCCGCACTGCGCTTCCGCAGTGCGGCCACTCACATAATAGACCCCGGCGAACGGAGCGTTCCAGCCGCCTACTCGTTCAGCACCTTGGAAGCATAGCCGTTGTCCGGATTTCCGCCGCGCTCGAGCACGCGATCCACCGTGCCCGGACCCCGGTTGTACGCGAGCAGCGCGAGCTTCACGTCGCCCTTGTACTTGTCGATCATCTGGTCCAGATAGCGGAAGCCCAGTCGGAGATTCGTCTCCCGCTCATACAGATCCTTCGATGTCGTGCCGGGCTCCAGCCACGCCGCAGTGCGCGGCATGACCTGCGTCAGACCGAGCGCGCCAACGTGGCTGCGCGCGTCCTCGCGAAACGTGCTCTCCGTCCGAACCAGGCCGAACGCCACCTTCGGATCGATCCCTTCCTCCCGCGCCGTGTCGTAGATGTCCTCTGCCAGGTCGCGCGCAATGCCGTAGTCGCTCATGCTCGCAAGCACCAGCTGCTCACGCTCCTCCATCTCACGCTCATTCGCCACGCGCGACGCCAGATCCTCTTCGACATCCTCAGGCACGCCTGCCGTGCGGGTCGCCGCTTCGTCACCCGGCTGCGGATCCTCGGACGGGGAACCGGAATCCTCCACCGCGGCAACGAGCGGCAACGCCGCACTCGCCAGACCCACCCCGATGATCGGCTGGCGGAACCGCTTCAGGAAACCGGCGGCACCACGGCGCGGCACGGCCACGCTGCGCCGCCGCTCCTCCGCGCGCCGCTCGCCCGTCTCGCTCTGATCCGAGGCCCGGCGATCGAGGCCCAGCTCGTTGCGCCGCTCCAGTGCCGGCCGAGGACGCCGCGGCCGGACAAGCTCGCTGTCCGCAGGGACCCACTCCACCTGGCCGGTATTCTGTCTGCGCTCGTCGTTCATGTCCGCCCCTCTGTTGCTAAACCCTTGTGATTGCTGGGTTTTCACCTACTCAGGGTGCATCATCCGTGCCGCCAGCCTCCTCCAGGTCGCACTGGAGCCGCGCAACTGTGCCGGTCGGCTCCGACTCGCCGACCAGGACGATCACTCCGCCCGGCGCTGCGGCGACGCCTTCGCCCTGGGGCTCGCCGAGCGGCGTCAGGTCGATCGGCACGCCAATGGGCCGCAGCGTGTCGGCGTCGAACACATACGCCTGGATCGCGGAATAGCTGCGGACCACGAGGGTGCTCCCCAGGGAGGCGGCGCCGGTCGGCTGTCGCGGGAGCTGCACGATTCCGGGCGTCAGGTTCTGCACATGTTCGAGCGTGACGATGCTGTCGGGGAGGAGCGGTGTCGGGTAACGATACAGGCCCACCGCCCGGTTCCTGCCCTTGGTAATGATGTATACGGCGCCGTCCGGCGCGACGAGCAGAGCTTCGGCGTCGCTGGGGCCATCGGGGTAGCGGAATCGGATTCGCTCGGCCTCTGCGCTGCTGGTGCCGGGCTGCGGAACGGGGATGCGCAGTATGGTGCGTTGCCGTCGGCGGTGCAGGTTGTCACCGATTGCGCCGATGAAGAGGCATTCACCGTCCGGGCATGGTCCGTGGGCGAGGCTTTCCCAGTCATCGACACGGGCGTTCGTGATGCGAACGTGTCGAACGACTCGCCCGTCGTCTCCGAGTGCATACAGGAGTGGCTCGCCGGAATCGGCGAGCACCCACAGCACGCCCTGGGCGGTGATGGTGGCGCCGCTCGCTTCCCGCAGGTCCGCAGGCAGCGCTGCGACGGCTGCGGGCAGGAGGCAGCGCGCATCGGTTGCGGGCGCGCACGCCGTTGCGACTGCCAGGAGCATAGTTGCACGGATGTTCATGTTCATCAGATTGCTGCGTGCAAAAAGATGACCCGGTTCATCGAGGGAGTGGCATGGGCAGTCGGGAGCGTATCGGAGTGCTGTTCGTTTGTCTCGGCAATATCTGTCGGTCGCCACTGGCGGAGGCGGTGTTTCGAGGTGTCGTAGCGGACGCTGGCCTGACGGATCGATTCGATATCGATTCCGCGGGCACCTCGTCGTATCACATTGGCGAAGGTCCCGATCCCCGCACGGTGGAGACGGCACGCCGGCGCGGCATCGAGGTGGATCATCTCGGACGTCAGATCCATGAATCGGATTTCGAGCGATTCGACTACGTGCTGGTCATGGACCGGGAGAATCTGCGCAAGGTGGAGCGACTGCGTGAGCGGGTGGCGCCGGGGCACGAGGTGGCGCTGCTGCGCAGCTACGACCCCGAGCCAGGAGGCGAGACGGAAGTGCCGGATCCGTACTTCGGCGGCGAGGAAGGCTTCGCGCACGTTCAGGCGATCATCGAGCGCAGCTGTAGTGCGTTGCTCGCGCACATCCGGTCCGAGCATGCCCTGTGAGCGCGCTGCCGCCCGCAGTGCGTGAACGGTTGGCGGTGGTGCTCGCTGCGGAGCCGGACTCGCTGCACGTGCACGGTGTCAGCGGTGGGTGTGTCAGTCCAGCGGCGCGCGTGCAGGCTGGCGATCGCGCGGTCTTCGTGAAATGGCTGGAGCCGGGTGCCCCGTCCGAACTCCTTCGTGCCGAAGCGACGGGCCTGGCAGTACTCGCGGCGACCGGCGCCGTACGGGTGCCGGCCGTGGTTGCATTGACCGGTGACGCCCTGGTACTCGAGTGGCTGGAGTCCGGCAGCGCTGACGCGAGCGGATGGCGTGCGCTGGGTGCGTCGCTGGCACGGCTGCACCGGGCGGACGCGCCCGCCTTCGGCTTCGCGGGGGACAACTTCATCGGAGCACTGCCGCAGGCGAACGGCTGGATCGGCGACTGGCCGCGCTTCTTCCGGGAGCGTCGCATAGTGCCGCAGCTGGAGCGCGCACTGGAGGCGGATGTCTTCGAGGCGCACGAGCGCAGGGAACTGGCGATGTTCGCCGACTCGCTCGATGACATTCTGCAGAATGCGGCAACGGGCGGTGCCTCGCTGCTGCACGGTGATCTGTGGAGCGGCAACGCACTCGCCCTGCAGGACGGAACGCTCGCGTTGATCGATCCTTCGTGCTGGTACGGTGACCGAGAGGTGGACCTCGCGATGGCAGAGCTGTTCGGCGGTTTTCCGCCGGCGTTCTTCGAGGCGTACGAAGCGACGTGGCCGACACCGGCTCCTGCCCGTTCACGCCGGCGAGCCGCGTACCGCGTCTACTACCTGCTGGTCCACGTGAATCTGTTCGGCGCGGGCTATGTCCGCGGCACGCTGGAGGCGGTACGTGCCGCACAGGCATAGCGTTACCAGCGCATGCGCTCGCGCAGTCGCACGATATGCGCGAGATGATGCCGCGCATGCCATTCGTAGAGCAGCAGCATGGTCCAGAGCGAGACGTCGCCCCACTCCGGGTGGTCGAGCATGCGGTCGTAATCGGCGTCCTCCATGCTGGTGAGGATGAGCGTCCAGCGCTGGTGGAGTGTGGCCAGGAGGTCGAGCGAGACGTCGATCGACGCATTCGAATCGTGCAGCTCTGCCCATGCGGCCTGGTCATACGTCTTGATCCGTGGCCGGCTTTCCGTCAGTGCCAGCTTGAAGCGGATGTACGCATTCATGTGGCTGTCGGCAACGTGGTGCACGAGCTGGCGTACGGTCCATCCGTCCGTGCGATAGGGTGTGTCGAGCTGGCGGTCGGTGAGGTCGTCCACGGCGGCGCGCATGCGGGCCGGCAGCTCGGCGATCGTGGCAATGAGCCGCAACCGTTCCGTGCGGGGAACGGGGATGCCGGGATCGAAGCGGCCTACCGGGAAGCGTGGATCGGACGTCGCATCCGGCTGAATGGTAGACATGGGTCGTTCCCTGGTCAGGGCCCCGGTCGCACGACTGCCATGACGATCTCCGGCAATGCGGACAGCACGAGGACGATGATGGCGATGCCCGCAGCGCGTGCGCGTGCGGCGCCGTAGAACACGCTCAGGCCGACGCCCCAGAGGATCGCCTGCCAGATGCCGAACAGGTCGATGCGCCCGAGCAACGGAACGAGTGTCGCGGGTATCCCCTCCGTGCCCGTGAAGCGCAATACACCGAAGGAGAGAGAGCTCTGCAGGTCGGTCGTGTTGTCACCACCGATCAGCATGATGAGCAGGCTGCCGAGGATCTGCGCAACGAGCATGACCCACGCGGCGTAGGTCGCGATCAACAGGGTGCGACTGTACGTCGCAGGCAGGTCGAAGAGTCGGCTGAAGCCCCAGAGCAGCAGCGCGATCCACGCGATGATGACGAACATGCCGATCGGGGCGAAGATCGCGCCGATGATGCGGAACACCGCTCCGAACTGCTCCATCGCCGCAGCCGCCTCGGGGTTCTCGGCCATGCTGGCCCGCATCACTTCGTCCATCACGGGCATCATGAGGAAGTACGCGAGGATGGCAGCGCCCAGCAGCATGGCGAGAGGCGGGCCGAGCGGTGCCTCGCGACGGCGCCGGAAGAGCTCGACGGGCGAGAAAAGCACGTCGATAGGGTCCTCCCACCAGGATGACTGCTCGATCGGCTGCGATTCCGTTCCGTTTGTCATGAGCCTCAGCGGCCGGCGGCCGCGGGTGCGAGTGCGCTGCCCATGCGCCGGATCGCCTCGGCAATATCGGACTCCGGCGCTGCAAGCGACAGGCGGAGGAACCGGTCGTCACCGAATGCAACGCCGGGTACTGCAGCCACGCCGGTCTCGTCGAGCAGCCGTGTACACAGGCTGACGGAGTCAGGCGTGCGTTCGTCGAAGTAGCGATCGATGCGCACGAAGGCATAGAACGCGCCGGCAGGAGGGATGACCTCCGCGTCCGGCAGGTGGGCGGCAAGCATCTCGAGCGCCTTCGCGCGACGGCGGCGGAACACGTTCACCATGGCCCGCACGGCGTGCTCCACGCGCGGCTCGTCGCGGAATGCAGCGAGCGCCGCGTACTGCGCAGGCGTGGAAACATTGGAGGTGACGTGGCTCTGAAGCGCAGTCATGGCCGATGCGAGCGCAGGTGTCGTGTAGCTGAAACCGACGCGCCAACCGGTCATCGCGAATGCCTTCGACGCGCCATTGATCACGACGGTGTGCTCATCGACGTCACCGAGGTCCAGCACACTCGCGGCACGCTCCTCCTCGAAACACACCCGTCCGTAGATCTCGTCGGAGACGACGACGATGCCATGGCCGCGCGCCCAAGCGACGATCGCCTCCACCTCCGCGCGCGAGTACACCGCGCCCGTCGGATTCGACGGTGAATTCAGAATCAGCCCGCGCGTGTTCGCCGTGCGGGCGGCCTCGAGCATGTCAGGATCGACCTTGAAGCCGCGCTCCGGGCCGGCAGCGACGACGACCGTCGTCGCGCGCGCCAGCCCGATCAGCTCCGGGTAGCTCGTCCAGAAGGGCGCCGGCAGCAGCACCTCGTCACCCGGGCCGAAGAGTGAAAAGCAGACGTTGAAGAGCGCCTGCTTCGCTCCGTTCGATGCGACGATGCCGGCCGGATTCACGCGGCCGCCCGACTGCCGCTCGAGGGCGGCAGCGATCGCCTCGCGCAGAGCGGGCATGCCGGGCACGGGCGTGTAGTGGGTGAATCCCTGCACGATGGCGGCAATGCCGGCCTGGGCTGCGAAGTCCGGTGTGCGGAAATCCGGCTCGCCGACGCTCAGGTCGAGGATGTCCCTTCCCTCCGCACGCAGCTGCTTACAGAGCGTGGAAACGGCAATTGTCGCCGACGGTGCGAGTGTGCTGACGTTGGGGCTGAGGCGCATGGTTTCGGCGTAGGGGGAGTGGTTCGGCGCAATATGTCGGCTGGCAGGGTGGCCGACAAGCGCCAACGCTGGCGCGCGCCGTGCAGCAACGAGGGTTGCCCGCGCTCACGGAGGGGCCGAGATTACCGCGCTGTTGCAGGGAGCAGCCATGGCCGAGCCGGCCGGCGCCGCGCGCGCCGACCTGATCGTATACGCCGATTACGTATGTCCGTTCTGCTTTCTCGCCGAAGCGGCGATCGCGCCGCTGTATGCGGAAGGCGTGCGCGTCGATGCGCGGCCCTTCGAGCTGTGGCCGGCGCCCGCGCCCTTGCCGGCCATGGACCGGTCCTACTTCCGCGCAGGCTGGGAGCGGAACGTGCTCCCCCTGGCGGAGCGGTTCGGCATCACCGGCATGAAGCGGCCGCAGTTTGCGACGCGGACACGCAAGGCGCACGAGGCGGCGCGGTTCGCGCGTGAGGCGGGGGCCGGTGACGCGATGCACCGCGCGCTCTACGACGCGTACTTCCTCGAGGAGCGGGACATCGGTCGGGTCGACGTGCTCGTCGAGATTGGCGTGGGCGTCGGCCTCGATCGCAGTGGGTTGAAGGTTGCGCTCGACATCGACCAGTACGCCGACCAGGTCGCGGCACTGGAAGTAGAGGCGCACCGATTCGGCATCACCGGGGTGCCGGCGCATCTCGCGCCGGGTGAGGACCGCAGGTATCGATTGATGACGGGCGTGCGCGCGACCGAGGAGCTGCGCGCATTGCTCGCAGCGGGCAGCAACGCCCGCGATTCCGGAGACGACGCATGACGTACGAACGACTGACGTCGGCATCCATGAGCGAGGCGCTCGCGTTCGCGCAGGAGATCCTGTGCGAGCGGCTGCCGATCGAGGTGCAGGCATCCGACGCACATTCCATCCGGTTGAGCGGCGGGGACGGTACCGTCACGATCCGGGCACACCGGCACGGGGTCGACACGCAGCTGGACGTTCACACGGATCAGCTGCGCACGTCCCGGCTGGATAATGAAGTGCAGTTCTTCCTCACGATGCTGCCATATCAGCCGGGCGAGCTGCGCGGCCGCGGTCATGCGCTGCCGGGCGGCCTGTCGCGCGACGGTGGCACGTGAGCGACGGTCTGCGCGACCTCGGCATACGCAGTGAGCTCACGGATGCCGCGGCCGCCCGTGGCTTCGACACACCCTCCTCGCTGCAGCGTGCGGCCATTCCGGTCCTGCGCCGCGGCGGCAACGCGGTACTCCACGCTTCGTACGGCTCGGGGCTGACTGCCGCCTACGGCCTCGCGCTGCTCGACCGCATCGCGGATGGCGAGGTCCGGGGCACGCCGCGGGTGCTCGTCATTACACCCACCGGCACGCGCGCCGTCGCGGCTGCGGATGCTCTCGCGGCGCTGGCCGCGGGCCTGCCGCTGCGCGCGCGAGCGCTCGCGCCGGGCTGGCAGGATGCGGAGAGCGCGGACGTGGTGATCGGTGCGCTCGAGAACGTTGCAGGCGCCATCGGTCGGTCGGCGCTCAAGCTCGAGGGTCTGCAGGCGGTCGTGGTGGAGTCCCTGTCCTCCCTCCTCGCCGAGCACGGCACTGCCGCACTCGACGAGATCATGACAGCTGTACCGCGCGATGCGCAGCGCGTGGTCGCGACGGCAGCCGTCAATGCGGACGTCGAGCGCTTCGTCGAGGCGCACGTGCGTCGCCCGATGCACCTGCCGGCACGCGCAGCGGATCCGGGCGCGTCCCGGGACCGGCCAGCCGTCGGCGAAGCGCACTACCTGGTCGTCGCCGAGCATGCCAAGGACGAGGCGGTTGCGCGGCTGCTCGTCCGCGCCGGCGGGGAGGAGGTCCTCGTAACGACGCGCTCTACCCAGCGCGCGGAACAGGTGCGCGAGCTGCTCGCAGCGCGCGGTTACCCGGCCGGCGAGAGCGGAGCGCTGCGCGTGCAGACTGCAACGGAGGCACCGCCGCGGGGTGCGCGTGTTATCGCCTACGATGTTCCCATGGACGTCGACACGCTGACACATCTGCACACCGGTGCCGGTGTGATCCTCGCGACGCCTGCGGAGCTCGCCCACCTGCGCCGCATCGCCGAAGAGGCGGGCATCACGTTGCGTGCGGAGAAGGCGCGCGCAGGCGATCGGGACACCGGCGCGTCGTTCCGCAGCGATGTCCGGCGCGCGCTGCAGGAGCGTGATCTCGAAGCGCAGCTGCTCCTGCTGGACCCACTGTTCGAGGAGTACGCGCCGGCCGAGGTCGCTGCTGCACTGAGTGCACTGTTACGCGAGCCGCGCACCGCAGCGAGCGCAACGGAGTCATCCTCCTCCGCGTCGCGCACGCCGATCGATGCCGCGGCCGCGAAAGGTGCACCCGCCACGTTCACGCGACTGTTCCTCTCGATCGGCTCCCGCGACAACATCCGGGCCGGCGACCTGGTCGGCGCGATCACCGGCGAGGCCGGGATCACCGGCGCCGAGATCGGCCGGATCGAGCTGCGCGACACCTTCTCCGTGGTCGAGGTCGCGGCCGGAACTGCCGACCGCGTGATCCGTGCACTGAACGGCACCACGATGCGCGGACGGGCATTGCGCGTGGATTATGATCGTCGCGGGAGCAGCCCGGCGAAGTCCGGACCGGGCGAGCGCCCGCGCATGCGCCCGGACACAGGGGATCGGCCGCGCCGCCCCAAGCCTGAGGGAGACCGGCCCCGGCGGCCACGTTCCGGGAGCTGAGCGTCGGTGCAGCAAACAAAAAGAGCCACGGCATCGCTGCCGTGGCTCTTCGTATCGAGGAGGCGGGTGCCTCAGGAGGGCTTGACCGCATCCTTGAGCGCCTTGCCCGGACGGAACGACGCAGACACCGTCGGTCCGATCCGGATCTCCGTGCCGGTGCGCGGGTTGC